>CANQCB010000062.1 GCA_947589145.1 uncultured Clostridia bacterium
GGCGCGTGATCGCCGCCGTTACCGTCGTATAGCATAACGAGCTCGTCGTAAAGCACGCTTGCGGAGAACCCGTCGTCGGTGGGTTCGGTAAACGTCGGGACTATGCCGTAGAAGGAGTCTGTCGTGGTGAGCGCGTTGCCCGCGAACGGCTTGCATATTCCCCTTACGCTGTCGTATTCATACTTGCCGAAAGCGGCGTTTGACTTTTCGGTCTGGTGCGGAAGATATGCCGCGTACGCCTCGCGCGGGAAGCCCTCGCGCATGAGCATGGTTTGAAGCCGGAAGTCGGTTTTTACTTCGTTCGTCGTTCCGTCGAACGCGTAGGTCGCCGTCGAGCCCAGCACGAACGCATAGGCGTGGTCGTGCATGAGTTTTGCCTCGTCCCTGTCGAAATCGGGGGCGGCTTGCCCCGCCTGCCCGATCAGCGTGGTTTTGGAAGAAAGCGCGCCGACGGAGAGATAGTTGCCGTTTTTCATAACGACGGCAATATTATTTTCCTCGCGGGCGAATTGCGTGCCCTCGGGCGCGTTTACGATATAATAACGCTCCTCGTACTCGGCGGCGTTCGTCCCGTTTGCCCCGTCGCGCACGCCGGTTTCATATCCGCTTTGGGCGCGGACGCAAAGAATTATGCAATCGCCCGCGTAACCGTCGCCCTGCGAACCCAATATCGATTTGCCGTCTAGGTCGTATACGGCGACGAGATTATCCGACCACACCGTCGCCTTTTCGGGCTCGGCATAGAGAAAATATGAGTACAGCGCGCCCTCGGAGAGGAACACGGTGAGTTTATCCACGTATTCGTTGTCGGTCATGACTGCGCTCACGGTATAGTCCGACCAATCGGTCACGCGGACTTCCGACTCGCCCATGCCCGCATAACCCACGCGGACGTCGTGATGATCCACGTCCACCGTTTGGGAGCCGTTACCGGGTACGGAGCCGGAGAAGTAGCCGTCGCCCGGATAGGTCAGCCAAAAACCGTCGCTCATAAACCGAGACATGAGGGGATATGTGAAAAGATTATAGCCTTTGTCGGTGACGAGAAGTCCCTGCCACCAATCGTTGCTCGGTACGGGTTTGCCCGAGAGAGAGTCGTCGAGATAGGCTACGAGACGGGACGACGGAAAGTCGGTGCCGCCTGTGACGTAAGAGCCGTTCTTCGTCTGCACCGTCCGCCTGTCGGGAAATTCGAGGGTGACGTCATAATCGACCTTGCCCTCTCCGCCGCCTTCGGGATATTGCGAATTTACGACTATGCCTTCGAGCATGAAAGACTGCTCGCTCGTGCTTTGATAGTCGATTATGCGGAGATAACGCGCGGACTCGTACAGATAAACTTTTTGAACCTGTCTGTCGCCGTGAGTCTGACGGAACGCAGTCGTCCAATTCTCGCCGTCGGCGCTGATTTGCAGGTCGTAATATTTGCCCTTGCCGCCGTCGTCGCCGCGCCAATATAAATCTACCCTGCCGACTTTCTTCACTTCGCCGAGGTCTATTTTTTTCGCGGCGAACGCGCCGCTTTTGCGGTTGGAGTCCGAGAAATCGGCAAAGTCGAGAACGTCGACGTCGTCGCCGTATGCGCTCGCCCAATACGTATTGTAATCGCCTTTGGCGTTTTCGGCGGGGTGATCGGCGCGGGCGCTCGACGCGGTTACGTCAAAGTCGTTGCGGCTTATTTCCGCGTTGTTTTCTCTGAACGTGAGTTGATTTATGAGGTAGCCTTGCGAGGTAAACGAACGCTCGCGGAGCGCTATTTTGACGTATCGCGCGGTGACGGAGTCGGTTTTTCCGCTCACGACCGTTTTACCGTCGCTTAAAGTGATTTCGGTTGCGCTCGCCCACGCCTCGGGAGTATCTTCGTCCGCAGCGAGCAGGTCGTAAGCGAGCGGAGTTTGCCAATCGCTCCAGGATATTTCCATTCCGTCGAACGTGCGCGGCGAACGGAAATCCACGAGCAGCCATTGTTCGTCCTCTATCGCCCAATCGGACGAGCCTCTGTCCGCGGCGTCGAACAGCACGGGATATTCTTCCTCGGGGAGCACCGTCCCCTCTTTGCCGAAAATGCGGAATTCGTATATCGAATATCCGTACGCGGTGTCGCGGCTCGTGCAATGAAGTCGGACGTAACGCGCCGACGTCTCGGCAAAGTCGAACGCGGTCAGACGTCTGCCGTCGGAGTTCGTCGGTACGGACTCGTCGGTTGCCGCTATCGGATCGCCGTCCTCGCCGCGCGCCGCGGTGAAAGTCGAGCCGTCCTCGGAAACGAGGACTTCGTAAGAGCGCGCGTACGCGGCTTCCCAATCTATTTCCATTCGCTCGACGGGCAGGAGCGCGCCGAGGTCAACGGTCAACGAAACGTCGTCGACGCCGTGGTCGCTCTCCCAACGCGTGGTGAGATCGCCGTCGAACGCCAAAGCCGCGCTGCCCGCAGTGTGCGTTGCGGTTGCCGAACAGCCCTTTGCTATGTTATACGAAACGTCTGTCTTATAAACGGGTATGGGTTTTTTGTCGTTGATATGCGGGTTTTCCGTTACGGTGACAACGCGGTTCTTCGTTACCGTCTCTCCCCCGTCGGTTACCGAATACGTGAGGGTATATTCGCCGACGCGAGAGGTATTGACGGCGCCGCTCACGGTGATCTTGCCGGAAACGTCTTCGCCGCATGCCGAGGTCGCGGTTACGCCGCTATACACGTTGAAAAATTCGCCGCGGGTTATGCCGACGTCGTCCACGCCGCCGATGGTCAACTCTCCCTTCGGGTCGTCGGGCAACTCGGGCGGGTCGGACGGCGGGGGCGGAGCGGGCGGAGCGTTGTCCACGCACGCCGCCGAGTACGCCAAAAACAATGCGAGCAACAACGCGAGAAGAATACATATTATTCGAGTGAACGCTTTCGATTTCATGCACTTAATTTCTCCCTTTATATTTTTATATCATAACGCCGCACGGTTTGCCAAGAGAGGGGCGACGTGCAAGCGAGGGCGAAAAAAATATCCGCAGATGACTGAGGATATTTTTTTCGCGTTGTTTTCAAGGCGGGTCGCCTTGCAATGGGACTTATTCGCCCAACTCCGAAATCTTTCCCTCGATTTCGGATATTCTCGCGTCAAGGGCGGACTCGGCTGCCGTTGCTTTGGGGTTGGTCTTCCAAAGCGCCTGCGCTTCTTCGGAGAGACCGGGTTCGGTTTCTGCGCTATCGCCTGCCGTGCCGCTTATTCTGCCCTTTAATTCTTGAAGGTCGTCACGATACGTTTCAAGAGCGGTTTTCTCGTCGGATCCATGGTCTTCCGCAACCTTGTCGTTGATTTCGCCAACGAGGCTGTCGACGCTTTTGAGATCATCGTTAAACGTTACCCACTCGGAAGGAGTAGCGTCAAAGAGATAGTGACCGACGAAAGTGCGGACTACGAAGGTCTGGAAATACCAAGCGCCTTCATAATCGAAGTCGGAAACACTGTAATGATCTTTAATCCAATTGTTAACTTCGCCAACGCTGGTCCAATACTCGTTACCGCCCCTGCCGAAATGCCTTGCAACTTGTTGGTCGGTGCTTCCCGTGCGAAGATCTTCGAGGCTATCGTAAAGATATGCGTCATTAGTGGAAGCGCAGGTGAGATATGCGGTGTAACAAGTTTCTTCGGGGTCGGACGCTTTTCTGAAACGAACCTCTACGTAATCGACGTATCCGGCAAGAATATCATTGGCAACGGTAAAGCTCGGGAAAGCCAAAGAATTATGCCTATCGTCGATACTGACTTGCGCGTCGGAGGTAGGAATTACGTCGGACTTGTTGAAGGTGACGGTTCCGGTGTAATCGTTTTCTTTACGAATATCTCCGGTAGGTCCTTCTTTAAGGAAGTATTTAGACAGAGGATTTATCGTGCCTTCAACCAAATCTTTGAGAACAATGGTTTCGTGCAAAGAGAAGTTATAGGTTTTGCCGTCCTCATGCTCCGATTGAGAGTGATAATATGCCGCCCAATCGGACATATAAGCGGAATAAGTGTAGCCTTGATTCTTGAAAGGTACGGCTTCCGAGAACAACTTCTCACTATTCTTATCGTTATCGGTTGCGGTGATTATGATTTCAAGATAGTCGATCGCGTTGTCCGTCGTAATTCTCAATTCCTCGCCGTTTGCTTCAAGCACGGTATTGAATTGAGCAATGAAGTTTGCGACAAGGCCGTTATCGATAAGCGAGAAGTTGCCGCTGCCGGGCCATACGCCGATGTCGAAAATAGATCCCGTCATCTTCTCTTTTACGTCTTCTTCGGTAATTTCGAGAGAATAGTCTTCGCAGACGGAGTCGCCGTTGATCTGGGATTGAGTGATCTTCTTACTTTCGCCGTCCTCGGCATAGGAGTAGAACACGAAGTTGACCGAGGTGGTCTTGCCCACGAGCTGAGGAGCCATTTTGCCGATAACTTTCTTGAAGTCGGCTTCTTTCATTTCCTCTTCAACGGGGATCTTGGAGAGAAGAGGAATATGGCTCACGGTGACCGTCTTGCTATCATCGCCTGCGACCGTGATACTGTCGGTGAGATACATATCCGCGAAGATGGGATCTTCGTTTTCTTCCACACCTCTCGTGATTGTGATCGTGCCGTCGGTGAACAACTGTACTCCGTCACCGACCGTAACGTTTTCAATGAATGCGTTGAAGTCCTTGGTAACCGTTTCTTCGGGCTCGCTGCCTACGGAGACGGTGTATTCGATCTTAGTCGCCGTCGAGGGATCGAAGGTTATTTTTGCGACATACGCGCCATTTTCTGCGTCATAAGAGAATGTGACGTCGGTTTTAGCGTCGCCATCGTCTATCTTGTAAGAAAGAGTGAGCGCCCCCGTGTATTCGTCGTCTGTTTTGGTGTAGTCAAGTCCTTCGCCGAGGACGTTGATATATTTACGAATGAGATAGAAAGTTCCGCTTGTACCTTCGCCGATAGCGACGTCGCTCAACTGTCTTTCAACAACTAAGTTTTCGAGTCGTGTGAGTTCCGCGGTTACATCGTCCTCATTCGCATATTCGTAATCTTCCGCCTCAAAGTATTCCTTAGCCGCGTCGGAGAGACCGTTTATGTCGTAAGTAAGCGCGGTGACTGCGTCATAATATGCTTTGAGGTCGGCATATTCGCCGTGATCGGTCGTGTTGTATTCGGATTTAATCGTTTCCTCGATCCGATCGGATACCGCTTTTGCTTCATCCTTTGCCTGCGCGATCAGGTTTTCTATCGTCGTTATTTCGTCGGCGAGCTTTTTGTTGGCGTTATAAATATCGTTTTCAAGGTCTTCGACGGACGATTCTTGTTGCCAGATCTCCCGAGCCTTTTCGGAAAGCGAGCCTTCTGCCGCCGTGCCGTTTATTTTTTCTTGAATGGCTTTGAGCTTTCCGAGATACTCGTCAAGACCCGTGGAAGTGCCGGCCACAACGGTGCTGTCGATTTCTTCAATGATTGCTTTGATTTCCGCTCTTGCCTTTGCCTCTTCTATTGCTGCGGTGACTTCGGCGATCTCCTCGTCAAGAGCGGCGACTGCGGTTTGCGCGTCCTCGTCCGCGTCCCAAATATCCCTTGCGAGGGTGGAAAGCCCATCGATCGAGGTCTTGAAACCGTTGAGCGTGCCGAGATAGGTCGTAAGAGACGATTCGTCCTCACCGCCTGCACCCGTTTCCAATGCAGAAGTAATATTCCCCGTAAGGGTACTTACCGCCTGCTCCGCAGTGGTAATCAAGCCGCTGACGCGGGTAATTTCGGCGTCAAGTTTCGACGCCGCCTCGGTGCTGCCGCTCGCCTCTTTCCAATATGCCTGTGCGGTTGCCGAAAGAGTGCCCGTGTAGCCTTCGTCGGTCGGGACTTGGGTCTTCTTCTCGTTGAGACCTTCGAGATATGCATCCACGTCGACTTTATTGTCGTTTTCGTCTATGTAACCCTCGTTGCCCGAATCTTCGACAACCGCGCTGTTAATTTCATTGATAAGCTCGGTCACGTCGTCTTTTGCGGTCGTTACGCGGGATATTTCGCTCGTGAGCGTGGCTTGCGCCGCTTGCGCGGAAGCGTCCTCCACCCAAATATCACGTGCGGTGGCAGTCAGTCCTCCGTCAACCGAACCGCCTTCGTTTGCTATTTTGTCTCGAATGCCTTTGAGCGATTCGAGATAAGCGTCGAGACCGCTCATGGTGTCGGATTTGGCGGTGCCGGTAATCTCGGTTACGAGAGCCGTGACTTCGCCTTGGGCAGTCGTGAGAATGCCCTCGACGCGGGTTATCTCGGCTTCGAGTTTTTCTTTTGCGGTCTTTACGTCGTTCGTATCCGACGCGCTTGCTTGTTCGTTCCAAATCTCTTTCGCGTAAGTCGAAAGCTCGCCGTCGACGTCGTCGCCGTCCGACGTGTATTTCGCTTGAAGATTTTTAAGCGCGCCGAGATACGTATCCACCGCCGTTTTGCCGGACGAGATATCGACGTATCCGTCGGCGCCTTCCGTGATTATTGCCGCGTTGATTGCGGCGACAAGGGCGTCAACGTCGTTTTGAGCGTCGCGCTGAGCGATCGCGTCCTTAACTTCGCCTATCTCGGTATCAAGAGCGGTCGCTACCGCCGTCGCGTCGGTATCGGCGTCCCAATACTCCTTCGCGGTAGCAGAAAGACCCTCGACGTCTGCTTTGAGACCTTCGAGAGTTGCGAGATATTCGTCGAGACCCGCGGTGTCTTTATCCACTGCTTCGGACTTGATCGCGCCGGTAATATCGGCTTTGAGCTTGGTAACGTCTCCCTTCGCCTCTTCGATCGCGGTCGTTACGCGGGTTATTTCGTTATTTAACTTCGTGGTGTAGGCGCTGTCCCAAAGCGCGGTCGCGCGCTCGGAAAGCGCGTCTATCTTGCCCGAGAGTTCTTCGAGACCTTCAAGATATGCGTCGAGCCCGACTGCTTTGGTCGCGTCGATCGCGGCGTCGATTTCGGCTTCGAGGTCGTCAACCTCTTTTTGTGCCGCCGCCTGTGCGGCTATCAATCCTTCGACGCGAGTGATCTCCCCGTCGAGTTTTTGCTCCGCCGCCTGTGCTCCTTCGTCCGACGCCCAAAGTTCCTTTGCGTCATCGGGGAGCGCGTCTATTTCCCCATCGAGGCCTTCGAGCACGACGAGATACTCGTCTAACCCGTCAACCTTCGTCGTGTCGACAGTCGTCTCTATTTTCTCTACCAGCGCGTCGACTTTGTCCTGTGCAGAACTGCCGCATCCGCTGAAAGCGACCACCGACACAAGGGTGATAATCAAGAGTAAGATTACCCCCCCCCGTAAAATTCCGGTCTTTTTCATCATCTTTTCTCCTTCCTTTTTACGGCGATACGTTAAAAATAATACGCCGCATTTATTATCAAATTATAGCACCTGTGAGAAAATTGTCAATACCATTTGCAGTTTTGTGATAAGATTTTCACAATACGGTTTTCGATATGAGTCTATTGAAGATTTTGACGGTACGGCAAATATACGGAAATATACGGAAAGCGGCGCTCCGAATGGGCTTTCGGAGCGCCGCGGTTTTATTATAAGGGGTATATTATGGGGGGGTTATTATTGGGGCTTATTATAGGTTTTATTATAGGAGCTTATTATAAGGGTTTATTATAACTCGTAAGGGGTCAACTGATAGACGTAGTAGTTGAGCCAATTCACGTATATGAGGTTGGCGGCGGAAGCCCAATTCATTTTGATCACGCTCTTCTCGCCGTTGTAGCCGCCGACGAAGTAGTTTTCGGGGGGCTTTATGTCGAGACCTTTTTGCAAGTCGCGTTCATATTCGAGCTGCAACGTCTCGCGGTCATACTCGGCATGTCCGGTTATGAAGAAGAATTTGCCGTCGCGGGATTTGATTATCGACGC
>CANQCB010000063.1 GCA_947589145.1 uncultured Clostridia bacterium
GAGAGACCTTTTGAATGAGGTTTGTTCCCGCGATTTCGGGAAAGTGATCGTACTTCTGAATACCGCGGCAGCATTCGAGGCGGCGTTCCTCGAAGATACCGACTATCTCGCATGTGCGGATAAAATCGACTCGGCTATTTCCATAGGATATACCGGATACGGCGGCATGAATGCCCTCGGCGGCATTCTTACGGGCGAGATCGATCCGTCGGGAAGAACGGTGGACACCTGGGCTTACGACTTCACCGCCGATCCGACCTTCGATAATTTCGCAAACGGCAGCGACCCGACCACGACGGACAAATACGATTTCGACAGATACTATTTCGTAGACTACGAAGAGGGCGTATATGTCGGATACCGTTATTGGGAAACGCGCGGTTATACCGACGGAGAGGAATGGTACGACGCCAATGTCGTATATCCTTTCGGATACGGCTTGGGATATACCTCTTTCGATTGGGAAATTAAAGAAGTAAGCGGGACGACGATATCCGCAGACGAAAATATAACGGTGACCGTAACCGTAAAGAATACCGGTTCGGTTGCGGGCAAGGACGTTGTTCAGCTTTATTGTCAGGCGCCTTACATCGACGGCGAGATCGAAAAACCGCATAAAACGTTGGTGGGCTTTGCGAAAACCGAACTTATCGCTCCCGACAAGACCGACGACGTTACCATAACCTTCCGCCCGTACAGCGCCGCTTCATACGATTACAGGGACGCGAATCACAACGGTTTCTACGGATACGAGTTGGAAGAGGGCGATTATGTTTTGCACGTGGCAAAGAACGCGCACGACACGGTGGAAGAAATTAACCTCAATGCGCCTGCCGATATTCGGTATGACAAAGATCCGGATACCGACGCGGACGTCGGCAACAGATTTACGGCGGACGGGGCGATAACCGAAACCGATTTGACGCACGTTTACGACAGCGATTGGCAACTCGACACCGTTTTATCCCGCGAAAATTGGCAGGAAACCTGGCCGACGCCGTCCACCGAAGCACAGCACGTGGCGGGACAGGAACTCCAAGACCAACTTACCGATAAAAGCACGAACAATCCCATAGATTACAACTCGTACGACTATCCGCTCTTCGGAGAAAGCGCAGACCTCGTCGTTCGCGACCTGCTTCCCGAGGAGACCCCCGAAACAACGTATCGGGCGATAGTGGACTACGACGACGAGCGTTGGGAGACGATCCTTAACGAATGCAGCGAGAGCGAACTCAAAAATCTGCACGATTACGGCGTTTTCAACACTCTTGCAATAGAAAGCATAGGGCTTCCCGCGACAAGAGACAGCGACGGTCCTGCGGGTTGGACTTGCTTCATGGACGACAAAATAATCGGCTATAATTATTGCAGCGAGCCCGTAATGGCTTCTTCCTGGAATACCGAGCTCATCGAAAAACTCGGCACCGCATTGGGCGAAGAGGGCGTTTGGGGCGACGCGTCGACGGGGACTCCTTATTCGAGCATTTACGCACCGGGCGTCAATATCCACAGGAATTCTTTCGGCGGAAGATGCGCGGAATACTTCTCGGAAGATCCCTTCATAACCGGCAAAATGGCGGCGGCGGAAATACGCGGCGCTCAGAGCAGAGGCGTAGTTTGCGCAATCAAACATTTTGCGGTAAACGAACAGGAAACTCACCGTTCGATAAACGGCGACATTTCCTGGGTAGGCGAACAGGCGCTCAGAGAAATCTATCTCAAAGGCTTCGAAATAGCCATAAAAGAAAGCGAGTGCCGCGGATTGATGACGAGCTTCAACCGTATCGGAACGAAGTGGACGGGCGGCGATTACCGTCTTTGCACGGAGATCCTGCGCGGCGAATGGGGCTTCCGAGGATATGTAGTCTGCGACTTTGCCGCAGGCGCCGCATATATGAACAGCCGTCAGATGGCTTATGCCGGCGGAGATATCAACTTGCGCAATCCTGCCGTGAGCTGGTATTCCGCAGGGGATACGGGCGACGCGGTCATATTGAGACAATGCGCGAAAAATATAATGTACGCGGTTGTCAACAGCAATGCGATGAACGGTGAAGTGACTGGATATAAAATGCCCGTGTGGTATAATATGCTCATTGTCATCGATATTATTGTGTTTATCGGCTTCGCCGCTTGGGGCGTTTTGATCATAATCCTTCATAAGAGAAAAAACTCCGAGAATAAAGCCGATTAAATAAATTCCATCCCCCCATAAACGTGAGCTTCCGAAAGTAACATTAAGGAGGCTTGCGTTTTTTTGATAAAAATATTTCGAATCGTCTCAAACGAAAATATAACTCAAATGTTCGAAACGTGCGCAAGCGAAGGCATTGGCAACGGGAGACGGCGATAGTCGAGATATTGCCCGTTTCGGAGAAATATTATGCATAAAAATTTTCAATAAGCTATTGTCATTTTTCCGCGGGTGTGTTATAATCACAATAAGCGGTGTGACTGTTATGCCGCCGCAAAGGAGGAAGCTATGAAATATATATGCACGATATGCGACGTGGAATTCGAGTCGGATGACGAGCAACCCGTTTGCCCCGTATGCGGCGCATCGGGCGATCAGTTGGAAGTAGTCAACGAAGGCTGACGGATCGAAAAAGAAGGAGGTATTATGAAATATAAGTGCAGCGTTTGCGGCGCGGAATTCGAGACGGACGGCGAAACGCCCGTTTGCCCCGTGTGCAAAGCAAAAGGAGACAAATTGAATAAAATCGAGAGTAAGACGAGCAAATACGCGGGAACGCAGACGGAGAAAAATCTGGAAGCGGCTTTTGCGGGAGAATCTCAGGCGAGGAATAAGTATACATACTTTGCCTCGAAAGCGAAAAAAGAGGGATACGAGCAAATAGCGGCATTATTCCTCAAAACCGCGGACAACGAAAAGGAACACGCCAAAATGTGGTTCAAAGAGCTGTCGGGCATAGGCGACACGGCGGAAAACCTGAAAGCCGCCGCCGACGGGGAAAATTACGAGTGGACGGACATGTACGAAGGTTTCGCAAAGACGGCGGACGAGGAAGGTTTCCACGAACTCGCGAAAAAATTCCGTATGGTCGCGGCGATCGAGAAACACCACGAGGAGCGTTATCGCGCGTTGCTTAAAAACGTCGAGACGGCGGAGGTGTTCGCCAAGAGCGAGGTAAAAGTGTGGGAATGCCGCAACTGCGGACATATCGTCGTGGGCACGAACGCCCCCGAGATCTGCCCCGTGTGCGCGCATCCTCAGGCTTATTTCGAGCTGAACGCGGAAAATTATTGATTTGAGCGGGAATCCACTCTGCAAAGCAATGTTTGCAGAGTGGATTTTATTTTGCCGCGAAACGGGATCTTAAAATTATAAAAAACGGTTTATCTCTCCCGAGAACTTGCAAATAGGACGATGATGTCCCGAAATCGGGACTACGAGGTCTTTACAAACGACGGGATATGTGCTATTATATGCGTTATAACGAGGGGGGGGGAATTATGGCAAAAGAAAATTCGCGAAAAATCAAATTGTTGAAAATCTGGGAAATTCTCTATAACGAAACCGACGAGAACAACCCCATAACGACTTACGAACTGATCGACCGACTTGCCGAAATGGGTATCGAAGTGGATCGTAAAATTTTATACGAGGACATTGCCATACTCGGCGAGTGGGGATATGAAATTCAATGCAATCGCAGCAGCGCCAACGAGTATTTCGTTGTGGACCGCAATTTCGATATCCCCGAATTGCGCATTTTGATGGACGCGGTTCGTGCGGCAAGTTTTATTACGCCGAAAAAGACCAAGGACTTTGTCAAAAGAATTGCCCGACTTGCGGGGGACAAGAAAGCCGAAGTCATGCAAAAATACGCCGTGGAGTTCCATATTCCCAAAAGCGACAACGAAAAGATATACTATTCCGTGGATACTATCGGCACGGCAATAGAAGAGGGAAAACAAATATCCTTTCTTTACTTCGATTATGACGTAAATCACAATCGCGTATATCGCAGGGATAAGTGCAGATATAAGGTAAGCCCGATCGCGACCGTCTTTTCCGACGATAACTACTACTTGCTGTGCTACGACGACAAACACGACGACATAGGGCACTACCGCGTGGATCGCATGGACGGTGTGCAAGCGACCGACGACCCGATCGTAAAAAAGCAGGGATTCGACCTTGCGACTTACAAAAAGCGGCTTTTCGGAATGTTTTCGGGCGACGACGCGCACGTTACTTTTCGCGCGGACAGGTCTCTGCTCGATCACATTTTCGACAAGTTCGGCAACGACGTGCGCATTTTGAATAACGACGGCGTAAACGTAACTTTCGCCGCCGACGTGAAATTGAGCGTGCCTTTTCTCGGCTGGTGCTGTTCTTTCGGAAACCTGCTCCAAGTCGTCGCGCCGACCGACGTCGTCAAACAGGTGCGGACGTATTTGTCCAAGGTCGCCAAACAATATAAAAAATAAGCGGCGGATCGTAGCCGGCTTATGGGTGCGCGGCGGTAATTTCCGATATTGAGTTTGCTTGACTGCGGGGCGCACGCATGGTATAATCGAGCGGAGGTGAAAAAAATGATAAGACATATCGTTATGTGGAATTTCAAAGACGGCGCCGAGGGTATGACCAAGGCGGAAATTATCGAGAAAGTTTCGCGCGACCTCTCCGCGCTCAAAAGCGTTGTGCCCGTCGTGCGCGATCTCGAAGTCGGGCGCTCGGTGACAAGCGGCGACATGCACTACGACATGGCGCTTATCGTGACCGTGGACAGTCTCGACGACCTTCCTTTATACGCGAACCATCCCGAGCACCTCAAAGTGAGGGAGTTTATCGGTAAAGTTCGCCTCGAACGGGTTACTGCCGATATCGAGGTGTGAGGCCGTCGGCAGGCGTTTGGCGGTATACCGTCAGCCGTGAAGCGAGAGCGTTTTGCCGCAATGGGTTGCGCAAGGGCGCGCCGACGGACGAGTGATCTCTTTGTTGCGCCACGTCGTCGCTGCTTTCAATAGGATAAAATAAAACGATACACGCCTTTCGGAATGGCCGAGAGGCGTGTATTTATATTATTTCCAAGCGAACGCAAGCGAGCAATATCAGCCGCCCGACACAGGCGAAGAATTAAGTCGGATCGGAACAAACAACTGCGCACATGCGTGACGAAATTATTGTTGCGCGGGAATGTTGGATTGAGACTGTTCTTTGATTTCCTGTTTTTTTGCGCGCATAAAGATATTGATATAACGGCAAAAAGCGGCGTTGAAGATCTGGAAGGGGATACCGCAAAGATAGATAAGCGCTATAAGCGGTTCATATTGCATGACGGAGAGGTGTATACTCATCAGAATTCCCCAAAAAATCATGGAGAGAGACCATTGATCCGCGCGTTTATGTACTTTGAGAACGAAGATAAAGACGGCGAGAGCGTCCAGCGGTATATTGTAAATAAAAAACGTCCAATAGCCGTATCCGCCCGCGCTGATAGCGGAGATGATCGTTTTCCCGTCCGAAACTCCCGCTCCGACGAGGAAAGTGAGCAAGAAAAACCCGATAAGAGTGAGACACAAAAGGAGAGCGCACGCCATAATGAGCATGCCGCGCTTGAATATGTATTTCGGCGACTTTACAATGACGGAAAACTCGTCCTGCGCGGCAGGGACAACGCCCCCGAGCAGATTATCGACGGTAACGCCGTATATGTCGGCTATTTTTTTCAGCGTAAAAATATCGGGAAAACTTTCTCCGCGTTCCCATTTGGATACCGTTTTGTTCGAATATTGGATTTTTTCCGCCAATTCGAGTTGAGTTAAGCCGGAAAGTTTGCGAAACTTCACCAAGTTTTCGCCCAATTTCTCCTGCTCGTCGTCGATTTTTACTTCTTCCACCGTTTTTTCCTTTTATCCTTATGTTTGTCGTCGATTATATGTTTTCGGCAATGAGTTCGCCCATTTTGCGGCAGCCCACGCGCTTGCCCTCGCCCATGTCGGGCGTGCGATATCCGCTTGCGATGACCGATCCCACCGCGTTTTCCACCGCGCGCGCCTCGGCGTGCATATCCATATTGTCCAACATCATCGCGGCGGCAAGCACCGTAGCGATGGGGTTTGCAATGTCGCGACCCGCGATATCGGGAGCGGAACCGTGAATGGGTTCGAATAAGCCCGCTTTGCAAGTTCCGAGCGACGACGACGGGAGCATTCCGATCGAGCCTGTAATCTGGCTTGCTTCGTCGCTGAGTATATCCCCGAACATATTCGGGCAGAGCAGTACGTCGAATTGCGAGGGGTCTTTGACGAGTTGCATTGCGGCATTATCCACATACATGTGATTGAGTTCCACTGCGGGATACTTTTCCGCAACCTCTACGACGACTTTGCGCCACAGCCGCGAGGAGAGCAGAACGTTGGCTTTGTCTACGCTCGTGACCTTTTTGCGCCGCGTCATGGCGAGGTCGAACGCAACTTCGGCTATACGGCGTACTTCGCTTTCCGAGTATATCTCCGTATCGTAAGCCGCGCCGTCCGCCGTCGTGCCGCGCGGTCCGAAATAAATTCCGCCGATGAGCTCGCGGACGACCATGACGTCCACGCCTCTGCTAAGCACTTCGCTTTTGAGCGGGCTTGCCGAGGCGAGTTCGGGGTAAATCACGGCGGGGCGCAGGTTGGCGTATAAGCCCATAGCCGCGCGTATGCCGAGCAAGCCCTTTTCGGGGCGGTTTTCGGCAGGTTGGCTGTCCCACTTCGGCCCGCCGACCGCGCCGAGTAACACGCCGTCCGCCGCTTTGCACGCTGCAACCGTCGCTTCGGGGAGCGGTACGCCGAACTTGTCGATAGCGCAGCCGCCCATATCCTTATAATCGAAAGCGAATTCGCGTCCGAATTTTTTCCCGACGGCGCGGAGCACTCCGACCGCTGCGTCGGTAATCTCGGGACCTATTCCGTCCCCTGCAAGTACAACGATATTTTTCTTTGACATAAAAACTCCGATGTTGTCATTTTGTACATTTTATCATAACGAAAAAAAATAGTCAATCAATATATCGTTTATGAAATTTAGGCTGCAATGCGTTCCGAGCGAAATGCTTTCGGTCGTTTGATTTTCATATTCGGGATAGCGTGTCGGTCGGTATGCATAGGGCTGTCATTAAAAACACCCTTTGACTGTACCGTCAAAGGGTGTTTTTGCTTTTTGCGATGATTCTTTCGGAAAGGACGGAGCCGTTTCCCATTTTATGCCTTGCCGAATTATTTATTCAGCAGGCCGCCGCGGGAGATAATATCCCGTATCTCTTTCGGAAAGGGCGGCACGGTATAATGCTTGCCTTTGGTAAGGTTGTCGATAGTCCCTTTTACGAGGTCGACTTCGATCTCGTCGCCGTTTTCGGCGTCGCGAGCCGCCTCGGGGCATTCGAGAATGGGCAGCCCGATATTGATGGCGTTACGGAAGAAGATACGCGCGAAGTCGCAGGCGATTACGCAGGACACTCCGGCGGCCTTGATCGCTATCGGTGCGTGTTCGCGTGAGGAGCCGCAGCCGAAGTTCTTTTCCGCAACGATTATGTCTCCCGCTTTGACTTTGCCGACGAAGGACTTATCTATATCCTCCATGCAATGCGCAGCAAGCGCGGCGGGCGTGCTGTCGTTGAGATATCTTGCGGGGATTATCTCGTCGGTATTCACGTTATCCTTATATTTATGCACTATTCCTTTCATAATCTCACCTCTTATAAAACGCCTATCTTACCGAGCACTGCCGAGCAAGCGGCGACGTAAGGGGAAGCGAGGTATATTTCGCTGTCCTCCGCGCCCATTCTGCCGACAAAGTTGCGGTTGGTAGTCGCGACGCACTTTT
>CANQCB010000064.1 GCA_947589145.1 uncultured Clostridia bacterium
TGGGTTTCGGTTGCAGCGTGCCCGCAATGATAAACACGAGGACGCTTGCCGACGAAAAGGAACGAACGGCGACGATCCGCGTCATACCGTTCTTCTCCTGCGGCGCGAAACTGCCCATACTGACGGCGATCGCGGGCGGCATGTTGGACGCCTTCGGAGTGGGCGACGCGGGACTTATAACCTTCCTGATGTATTTTACGGGCATAATAGTGGCGTTCGCGGCGGTAATGATAATGAGAAGCACGACTCTTCGCGGCAACCTGACCCCCTTCATAATGGAACTGCCCGAGTACCGCGCTCCCGGCTTCAAGAGCAGTATGCTCCTGCTTTGGGATAAGTGCAAACACTTCATAAAGAAAGCGTTTACCATAATCCTCGCCTCCACGATAATCATTTGGTTTATTTCGCACTTCGGCTGGAAGTGGAACTACCTGCCCGACGAGCGTATGAGCGAAAGCATAAGCATACTTGCCTCGATCGGGTCGCTTATTCAGCCGCTGTTTACGCCCCTCGGCTTCGGCGCACAACTCTCGGGCGGGCTTGCGGGCGCAGGCTGGGTATTCGCCGTCGCCGCAATCACCGGCTTGGTGGCGAAAGAGAACGTTATCGCGACCTTCGGCACGCTTGCCTCGGCGGTAGTCGCGGGCTTTGTCGCGGACGAGGCGGCGGAAGGCATAGACGCGGTTTCCCAACTCATAAGCGTGACGGACATATCGGGCGCGGCGTGCATAGCGTTTATTCTCTTCAACATGCTCACGATACCCTGCTTTGCGGCGTGCGCGACGGCGAAAGGCGAACTGCCCAAGGGCAAATTCAAATGGACGCTTTTGTTCTGGGTGGTATCTTCGTATTTGGTTGCGGCTATGGTATACACCGTCGGCGCGTTCGTTTGGCCTCTCGCGATCTGGGTTGCGGTCATAGCGGCGGCAATCGCGGGAATAATACTCTTCAACAAAAAATCCAAGAAAAAAGTTTTGAAGGCGGTATGATATGGGCGTAATCGAAATCGTGGTAATAATAATATCGGCGGCGATCGTCGCAGCGGTGATAGGCTTGATTATTTGGCGCAAAGTCAAGGGCAAGAAGCCCGACTGCGGCTGCGGGTGCGGCTCGTCCTGCCCTCACTGTTCGGGCTGCTCGTCGAAGCCCGACCAAAAAAAGAAGTAAAATTATCAAACGATCGTTGTAAAAAAAACGCGCGCTTTCCCCAAAGCGCGCGTTTTTTGCATTGAGTATAATTTTTTCGTTCCTTTTACGGAAATAAAATAATTTCGGAGCGCGCATGATTTCGGTAAAACAAAAGCCCGTTGACTTTTGAATAAAAAGCGGATATAATAAAAACATGGACAAAAAAGAACAACTCGTACTCATAGACGGCAACAGCCTGATCAACCGCGCTTATTACGCGCTCCCGTATTTGACGAATAAGGACGGCGTTCCGTCGGGTGCGGTATACGGCTTTGCCACCATGCTCGTGCGCATGATAGAGGAATACTCGCCGAAATACATTGCCGTAGCCTTCGACATGAAAGCCAAGACCTTCCGTCACGAAATGTACGACGGCTATAAGGCGACGAGAAAGGGAATGCCCGACGACCTTGCGGCGCAAATGCCCATATTGAAAGAAATGCTCACGACCATGGGCATAAAATATATCGAGCAGGAAGGGATCGAGGCGGACGATATAGTCGGCACTCTTGCCAAAAGTCACCCCGTCGCGACCTATATACTCACTGGCGACCGCGACAGCTTCCAACTTATCGACGACTCCACGTCCGTACTTTTCACGCGCAAGGGAATAAGCGAAGTGGACGTCATGACCAAAGAGACGCTGATGACCGCCATGGGGCTGACCCCGTCGCAGATAGTGGACTACAAGTCGCTTGCCGGCGACGCGTCGGACAATATTCCGGGCGTTCAGGGAATAGGCGACAAGACCGCCACGTTGCTTTTGCAAAAATACGGCGACGTGAGCGGCGTTTACGAGCATTTGTCGGAGATAGCCGGAAGGACGGCGGAAAAACTCACGAAGGGAGAGGATGATTGCAAACTCTCCTACGCGCTTGCGCGGATAAAGACCGATTGCGACGTGGATACGAATTTGTTCGAACTCGAATATCCTTTCCCGTTTTCCCGCGACGTAATGGCGTTTTTCGAAAAAATGGACTTCCGCTCCATAACGCGCAGGGCAGAACTGTTCGGCGAGGCGGTTTCAACCGTCTCCCGTCCGCCCGTGCGAATAATTAAAATTTCCTCGATCGGACAGTTGAACGTGATTTTGTCCGACGTTAAGGAATTCGGTTTTGCGATCGGAGAAAATTATTCTCTGTCGTCGGACGGCAGGGTACAATACGACATCTCCGTTCAAAGAAGTCTTTTGGACGCCGCGCTGCCCGAAAGCGAGACGGTCGCCGCGCTGGCGGGCGCGTTATCCGACCCGAGCGTTAAAAAATACGTTTACGACGCGAAGAAGATGAAGAAATATCTCGCGCCGTTCGGCGTGGAATTGCGCGGGTACGAGGACGTGGCGCTGATGGAGTATCTCGGCGAAAAGGGAAAACTCACGAGCGCGAGCGGCTATGCGGAGTCGATCGGCTTGCAAAAGACCGACGGCGCGGCGGCGCTCATTCTCGGCGGCAAAGAATTCGAAAAAAACAACGGAAAAAACATCGTCGACCTATATCGAAACGTGGAACTTCCGTTGGTGGAAGTACTCTATGACATGGAGCGCATAGGCTTTCGCGTCGACTTGAAACTTTTGACCGAATTAAAGGCGGAATATAACGAAAAGGAGAGGAGTTGCGCGGAAAATATTTACCGTCTGACCGGCAAGACTTTCAATATCAATTCGCCCAAACAACTCGGCAAAGTGCTTTTCGAGGACCTCGGAATAAAATTCCCCAAGCGCGGCAAGACGATTTCGACGTCCGCCGAAATTCTCGAACAGATAAAGGACAAGCACCCTGCGGTTGCCGAAGTCTTGCGATATCGCTTCATTGCGAAAATCAACTCGACCTATATAACGGGGTTGGAAAAAGTCGCGGGCAAGGACGGCGTGGTGCACACCGAATTCAATCAAATGCAGACGTCGACGGGTCGCCTTTCGTCCTCCGATCCCAACCTTCAAAACATACCCGTGCGCGAGGACGACGGAAAAGTTCTCCGCGGACTTTTTATCGCGCAAGAGGGGCATAGCCTCATTTCGGCGGACTATTCGCAGATCGAACTCCGCGTAATGGCGCACCTTTCGGGGGATAAGAACCTCATAGCCGCCTACAAGAACGGCGAGGACATACACTCGTCCGTTGCCGTCGAACTTTTCGGCAACCCCACGCCTACGGACAAGGAGCGGCGCATTGCCAAGACGGTCAATTTCGGCATAATCTACGGTATGAGCGCATTCGGGCTTGCCGAGCGGTTGGGGATTTATCCCAAAGAGGCGAGGGAGTATATCGAAAAATATTTTATGCGCTTCCCGTCCGTCAAGGAGTATTTGGACGGCGTCGTGGAGTCCGCGAAAAAGACGGGCTATGCCGAGAGCCTTTTCGGCAGACGTCGGTTTATTCCCGAACTGCGTTCGTCAAACTTTCAACAGCGAGCTTTCGGCGAACGCGCGGCAATGAATATGCCTCTCCAATCCACCGCCGCCGACATAATAAAAATAGCCATGCTCAAAGTGTACGACGCTTTGAAAAAAACTTCCGCAAAACTCATTCTCCAAGTCCACGACGAATTGATAGTGGACGCCCCTTCCGAAGAAGTCCCCGCCGTCTCCGAAATTCTTCGCCGCGAAATGGAAACAGCGGTAACTCTGAACGTACCGCTGACCGTTCAGGTGGGCGTGGGGAAGACCTGGCTTTCCTGCAAATAGTCGGCGTATAAGCGAGCGAACGGGCACGAGCGTTATCGTAGCAGTTACAGGCGGACGGGCACGGCCCGCCGATACGTTTTTCCGAGAATAATATGAACAGTGCAAAAATCGAATCCCGCATAAAAGACCTTCCCGAAAAACCCGGCGTGTATATAATGAAAGACGCGCGCGGCAATATTATTTATGTCGGAAAGGCGGTGATATTGAAGCGGCGCGTGACGCAATATTTCCGCAATTCGCCGAAGCCCGAGAAAGTGCAGGCAATGGTGGATAACGTTGACGATTTCGAATACATAGTCACGTTGAGCGAGGCGGACGCATTGGTACTCGAAGCCACGCTGATAAAAAAGCACATGCCTCGGTACAATATATTGCTCAAAGACGACAAGGGGCAGGGTACGTATATCCGCATGGACTTAAAGGAGAAGTTCCCGAACGTCGAGATCACGCGCAAGATCAAAAAGGACGGCGCGAAATATTTCGGACCTTTCGGCGGCGGACTGTCCGCGAAAGCCGTCGTCAAAGTGATAAAGACGGTATACGGAGTGCGCACCTGTCCGAGAAAGACCAAACAGCCGCGCGAGTGTCTGGATTGGCACATCGGGCTTTGCCTCGCGCCGTGCACGTCGCGCGTGACCGAAGAAGAATATCGGCGGGCGGTCAGATCCGCGGCGGAATTTTTGAACGGGCACATTTCCCTTGCCGAAAGCGTGATGTCCGAAAAAATGCGTAAAGCGGCGGAAGCCGAGGACTACGAGCGCGCGATCGAATACCGCGACCTTTTGGCAATACTCAAAAAGTTGGACGAGCGCACGCTTGCCGATCTTTCCATAAAGGACGCCGACTTTTTCGCGTACGTGACGGACGGGATACGCAGTGCGGTAAGCGTAATGCCCGTGCGCGGCAACAAACTTTTCCCGAACGGCAACTATCCCTCCGCGGACGCCTCTTTCGGCGGCGACGCGTTGACATCGTTTTTAATGCAATACTACGGCGAGCACCCCGTGCCGAGCGAAGTATACGTCAATCTCGGCGATATCGACGTCGAGGTTCTCGGCAAGTGCCTGTCCGACATAAAAGGCGGCTCCGTCAAAGTCCGCGTGCCGCAAAAAGGGCAAAAGCGCGACCTCATAAAGACGGCGGAGGAAAACGCCCGCGAGTGTATCGAAAAGACGGCGGACAGAGAACTCCGTCTGCGCGAACAGACTTTCGGCGCTTGCGACATGCTTTGCAAACGTTTGGGACTTGCAAACGCGCGCCGAATCGAGTGCTACGACATATCGCACATTTCGGGCACGGATAAAGTAGCGAGCGGCGTTTGTTTTATAAACGGAAGTAAGGCAAGCGGCGAGTATCGCAGATATAAGATAAAGACCGTCGAGGGAAACGACGACTTCCATTGCATGGCGGAAGTGCTGTCGAGACGGCTTGCGCGCGCCGCGGAAGGGGACGGAAAATTCGCCGAATTGCCCGACCTCATCGTGATAGACGGCGGCAAGGGACAGCTTCACGCCGCATACGCCGTCATGAAAGAGGCGGGATTCGATATCCCCATGGTGGGGCTTGCCAAGCGCGAAGAGGAGATCTTCACCACCTCGTCGTCCGAGCCCGTAATTCTGTCTCGCGACAGCGCCGCTTTGAAACTGCTCCAACGCGTTCGCGACGAGGCGCACCGCTTCGCAATAACCTACCACCGCAACACGCGAATGAAACGCATAAATACCGAGCTCATAAAAGTACCCGGCGTCGGCGAGAAAAAGAGCAAACTCCTGCTCAAAGCCTACGGGTCGGTCGCGCGGATCAAGGAACTCCCCCTCGAAGCGCTGGAAACCACCGCGGGTATGGATAAGCCCACCGCCCTTGCCGTTTACAGGTACTTCCGCGGCGAGGAGTAGACAATTATTAAGGGTGCTTAAAAACACGCGCGCAAGAACGGTGCTGAAAAACCGTACGCAAGAACCCGTGCGAGGCGCGGCACAAGGACGGAACATGAAATACAGATTGGTTTTTTCCGATTTCGACGACACACTCTCACTTCCCGACGGCAGCATAAGCGAACGGACGAAGCGGGCTGTTTCCGCATACCGCGCGGCGGGCGGGATTTTCGTCGTTTGCACGGGACGGAGTTACCCGAGCATAAAGAAACTGCTCCCCAAGATCTACGGCGAGGAAAAACCGAACGTCCCCGTGATATGTTTTCAGGGCGGGCTGACGGCGGACGGCGACAACGTTCTGCACCGCGTGCCGATGAACCGTGCCGACGCGATCCGTCTTGCGCGCGAACTCGAAGATAGGAAAATCATTTGCCAGACTTACTCGGGCGAGCGAATGTTCTGTTCGACCATGACGGACGAGGCGAGACTGTACTCCGCGATAACAAATTGCGAATATGACGTGGTGGGGGATCTTGCCGAGTTTATGACGGCTTACGACGGCGACTTCGACAAAATTCTGGCGATAGATACGCCCGAACGCATACGCGAACTTTACGACGAATTTACGGCGCGGTCGGACTATCCCGATTTCAAATTCGTTTTCTCCCGTCCGACATATCTCGAAGCCATTCCGAAAAAATCGGGCAAGGACAGCGCGTTGCGGCGTCTTGCCGACTTACTCGGCGTGCCGATAGAAAATACGGCGGCGTTCGGGGACAGCAACAACGACGTGGATATGCTGAAAGCCGCGGGATTGGGCATAGCGGTTGCCAACGCCCGCGAAGAATGCAAACGCGCCGCGGATACGGTAACGGCGGCAAACGTCGACGACGGCGTGGCGATAATGCTGGAAAAATTCACGACGGAATGACGTAAACGCGAAATTCAAAATTCGGTTTTACTCCGCAAAAATATTTCATCGAAAGAAACGCCGCACGGCGTTTTTTCGTCTCCCTTTTTTCCGTTTCAAACGGGGTAAAGTGGGTCAACCGAGCCCGAGCGCGCATAGATATGTTACAAGCATATCGAATATATACTTGAAAAATTATATAAAAGGGAGTATAATATATGAGCAGACTCGTCGGCTTTACGACGGTGCGCGTCGGCGGCGAGGCGGAAACCGTGATAGTAAAGGACGCTTCCGCGCTGAAATTCCGCGGCGATGAGGTCGTGATCGGCAGGGGGAGCAAAGTCCTCATCTCGGACAAGGGCTTGGGCAAAGTGCTTATTATGCGGAACGTCGGCGCGTCGGTGCGCGGCAATCTCATAACCGCGGAGAGCGGTACGCCGTTGCCGTTGCTGTCGCGCATTGCGGCGGAGAGCGGTCTGAGCGGTTTGGAATGGGCTTGCGGCATACCCGGCAGTCTGGGCGGCGGCATAGTCATGAACGCGGGCGCATACGGCGGAGAGATCTCCGACGTTCTCGTCTCCGCGGACGTTCTCACTTCGCGCGGCAGGGTGACGGTTTCGGCAAAAGAGCTCGACCCGACCTATCGGAAAATGCGCGGTTTGCCGCACGGCGTAATTCTGTCCGCAACGCTGGCATTGACGGCAGGCTCGCTCGAAGTGAAAAATCTCATGCGCCTTTACGCCGAAAAACGCCGAGCGTCCCAGCCGAGCGGTCACAATTTCGGCAGTACTTTCCGCAAAATCGGGGGAGTTAGCGCGGGATATTTCATAGAAAAAGCAGGCTTGAAAGGGTATGCCGTTGGCAAAGCGCACGTCAGCGAAAAGCACGCCAACTTCATAATAAACGACGGAGACAGCGCGTCGGACATTCGCGCGCTTATCGATATAATAAAATTGAAAGTCTATGCCGCTTGCGGAGAGAGACTGACGGAAGAAGTAATTTATTTGGGAGAGTTCTGATGATTTTCGGCGACTATCATACGCACACGACATACAGTCACGGCAAAGGCGGCGTGGAGGATAACGTCAAGGCGGCTATATCCCTCGGTCTGAAAGAGATCGCCATAACCGACCACGGACTCAACC
>CANQCB010000065.1 GCA_947589145.1 uncultured Clostridia bacterium
GAAAACAAAGGCGTCCTCGCCCTGACTGCTCGATAGTATGAAGGTCGCGCCGCATGCCTCGCGCGCGATTTTTATGTCCCGAATGAGTTCCTCTCTTCCCTCGTCCATTCCGAAAAGAGGTTCGTCGAGCAGGAAAACTTCGGGCCGACGGGCTATCCCCCTCGCAAGAGCGGTGCGACGGCGATCGAGTTCGGACAGTTTGGACATTCTTACGTTCAACTTATCCGCTATGCCAATTATTTCCGCCGCGCGCTCCGTGCGCTCTTTTATTGTCTTTTTGTCGGCTCGGCGCAGGCGCAAGCCGTATGAAATGTTATCGAATACGCTGCCTTTGCTCGGATTTTCCCCCTCGCGCATGAGACAAACGTTGCGAAATCTTATGTCCTCGTCCGTCACGTCCCTGCCGTCGAAAAAAATCTTGCCGCCCGTCGCGTTCAACAGCCCGCCTATGCAAAAAAGCAATGTGGTCTTGCCCGATCCCGGCGCGCCCACAACGGTCAAAAAGCCGCCGCTCTCCGCTTCCAGAGACACGCCGTCCAACCCCATCGTTTTCAAATCATATTCTTTTCGCAAATCTTGTATTTTGACGGACATATTCGAAGTGTAACAGATATTTTTCAATATGTCAAATGCCAAAAAATTTTTCAATTTATTTTGGAAAATGCTTGCATATTTATACAAGAAAATGTATAATATTCACATATTAACCTGAGGGTGTGTTTTTGAAGGATTAGTTTTATGATAAAAGTCGGAATTATCGGAGCGAACGGTTATACAGGATTCGAGTTGATGAGGCTTCTTGCCGCGCACGGGCGCGCGGAGGTCGTTTTCGCCTCGTCGCGCAGTCTTGCCGGGCAAAAGATTTCGGACGCGTATCCCACTCTCGCCGGCAAATACGGCGATATGGTTTACGACGACGTGGATCTCGAACGGGCGGCAAAGTGCGACGTTATTTTTGCCTGCCTCCCCCACGGCGAGAGCGCGGAAATTTGCGGCAAACTTATCGATCTCGGAACGAAGGTCATCGATCTTTCCGCGGATTACCGTTACGACGACGTTTCTCTTTACGAAAAAACGTATAAAATCACGCACGCGAGAAAGGATCTCGCCTCGGAAGCCGTTTACGGTCTGCCCGAGTTCAACCGCGATAAAATCGCGAACGCGCGGCTTATCGGCAACCCCGGTTGTTACGTCACCGCTTCCGTGCTTGCGCTTAAACCCCTCGTCGGCGGCGGAGTTATCGATCCGCGCACGGTCATTATCGACGCGAAAAGCGGCGTGAGCGGTGCGGGGCGCAAAGCCGACATATCTTATAACGCCAACGAGGTCGAGGGAAACTTCAAGGCTTACGGCGTTACCACGCACCGCCATACCTCGGAAATCGAGGAAAAGAGCGGCGCGGTCGTCACTTTTACCCCTCACCTGTTGCCTATCAAGCGCGGCATTCTCGCAACGATTTATTGCGATCTCGTCGGCACTCTCGACGACGTCAAAAAGGCATATTCCGTTTATGACAGCGAGCCTTTCGTGCACGTTATCGGCACGCTGCCCGAGATCAAAACGGCGGTCGGAAGCAACTGCTGTTATATCGGATATAAATACGAAGAGAAAACGGGGCGGCTTATCGTCGTTTCGTGTATCGACAATCTCATCAAAGGCGCGAGCGGACAAGCCATTCAGAACATGAACGTCATGTTCGGACTGCCCGAAACGGAAGGGCTGCCTTTGGTCGGCTTTCATCTCTAAACCGCCGAATTTTCTCGTCAACCGCGAATTCAACTATCCGTACCAGCGTACCGCTTATGCGCTTCGTACGGAAAAAGGACTTAATATGAAAAACGATTACAACAAAATTATCGAAAAAGCGCACACACTCGTCGAGGCGTTACCATATATACGTACGTACAGCGGTAAATTCGTCGTCGTCAAATACGGCGGAAACGCGATGAACGATCCCGAGATCATCAGGACTATTTTGCAGGACGTCGCAGCGCTGAAAATGGTGGGCGTTTACCCCATCGTCGTACACGGCGGCGGTCCCGAGATCAACGCCATGCTCGAACGTGTGGGTAAAAAGAGCGAATTCGTCAACGGGTTGCGCGTTACCGACGCAGAGACTATGGAAATCGTGCAGATGATACTTTGCGGCAAGATCAACAAGAACGTAGCTGCGGAACTTTGCACGATGGGCGTTAAAGCCATTGGCGTGAGCGGAAAGGACAGCGACCTTATCAAGGTACGCAAAAAGAAGCCCGTCGGCGGTGTGGACTACGGCTACGTCGGAGAAATCGTTTCCGTCAACGGCGACATGCTCGCGAATCTGTGTCTGGAAGATTATATCCCCGTTATCGCTTCCATCGGCGTGGACGACGAGGGCGCAAGTTACAACATTAACGCGGACACCGCCGCTTGCGAAGTCGGCGCTGCCGTCGGCGCGGAAAAACTTCTTTTTCTCACGGATATAGACGGCATACGCCGCGACCCCGCCGACGAGAATACGCTCATTTCCGAGGTACATATCTCCGAAGTGGACGAAATGATCCAAAGCGGCGTCATTTCCGGCGGTATGATCCCCAAGGTACAGGGTTGCGTGACTGCCGTCAAAAAAGGGATTAAGCACGTCAACATTGTCAACGGTACTATTCCCCACTGTATCCTTGTCGAATTGTTTACCGATAAAGGCATAGGCACGCTGATACTCGAATAAACGACTCTGCCGACGCGGAAAATACGCTCGGAACGAATTAAAAATATTATGGAAAGGTATACCGTAATGGATTTCGAAAAAATAAAAGAACTTGAAAAAGAACAGTACATGAAATTGTTCAAGCGGCAGAATATCTGTTTCGAACGCGGAGAGGGCTGTACGCTTTACGATATCAACGGACATAAATACACCGACTTTTTCGGGGGTATTGCCGTTAATTGTCTCGGTTACAACAATCCCGACCTCGTTGAAGCCATCGCTAAGCAGGCAAGCAAACTCATTCATATTTCCAACCTCTATTATAACGTGCCGCAGGTGGAATTGACGGATAAACTCGTCAAAAACACCATTTTCGAACGCGCGTTTTTCTGCAACAGCGGCGCGGAAGCGAACGAGTGCGCAATCAAGATCGTGCGGAAACTCGCCGCGGAAAAGAAAAACGGCAAAACGACGATCATTACCGCCCGCGAGTCCTTCCACGGCAGAACGCTCGCAACGGTTACGGCTACGGGACAGGAAAAATATTCCGCGCCTTTCGCTCCCCTGCCCGCCGGTTTCAAATACATTCCTTTCAACGATCTCGAAGCGCTCAAAGCCGCTTTGACTCCCGACGTCGGCGCGATCATGTTGGAATGCATTCAGGGAGAGAGCGGTATTATGCCGGCAACGTACGATTACCTCGTCGGCGCGTACGCTTTTGCTCGGCAAAAAGGCGTGCTCCTTATTCTCGACGAAGTGCAAACGGGCACGGGGCGTACGGGCAAATTTTTCTGTTTCGAACACTACGGGATTCAGCCGGATATCGTTACGCTTGCCAAAGGGCTCGGAGGCGGCGTGCCTATCGGGTGCTGTCTCGCGCGCGGTGAGGCTGCCGACGCTTTCCGACCCGGGGATCACGGTACGACTTTCGGCGGCAATCCCCTCGCCTGCGCCGCGGCTAACGTTGTGGTAGGCAAACTTTTCGACACCGATCTTCTCGATAAAGTCGCCGAAAAAGGAGATTATCTTTCGGACGCGCTTTCTTCCGCCGTCGCGCGGCATAAGTTCGTGCTGGATATTCGCGGCAAAGGGCTTTTGAAGGGCATTCAACTCGACGAGCGAATTCCCGTTTCCACCGTCGTCGGGAAAATGCTCAGTCTCGGCGTTGTGATCGGGACTTGCGGGCATAACACCCTGCGTATTGCCCCGCCGTATATCGTCAGCCACGACGAAATCGACGACATGGCGGAAAAATTGGAAACGATCTTCTCGAATACGAACATTTAAGGAGGATATTATGACGTTCAACGAATATGAGCCTATCGGCAAAATCGAAAACAAGCACATGCTTACCCTCATGGACTACTCTACCGAGGAAATTTGGGAAATCCTCAAATGCGCGATCGATTTGAAGAAAAAGCAATATGCAAAGCAGCCGCACGAGTATCTCAAAGGCAAGACGCTCGCCATGATTTTCGCAAAATCGTCCACGCGTACCCGTATTTCTTTTGAACAGGGTATTCGTCAGCTCGGCGGCGTTCCTATCTTCCTCTCGACCAACGACATTCAACTCGGGCGCGGAGAGCCGATCAAGGACACCGTGCGCGTGCTCGAAAGAATGAATATAGACGGGATTATGATCCGCACGTTCAAGCAAAGCGACCTCGTCGAACTCGCGAAGTACGGGCATATACCCATTATCAACGGGCTTACCGACGACTTCCACCCCTGTCAGGTTCTAGCGGATATTCTCACGATCTACGAAAAGTTCGGCTACCTCGAAGGGCTTAAAATCACCTTTTTCGGCGAAGGGTTCAATATGGCGAATTCACTCATGCTGGGCTGTGCGAAGGTGGGAATGCACGTCTGCATTTGCGCGCCCGAAGGACACCAACCCGATCCGACTATCGTCGCCGCCGCAAGACGCGGCGCGTTCGGTGACGTTACAGTGACCGCGGACGTCGACAAGGCTATCAAAGGCGCGGACGTCGTTTATACCGACGTGTTCTTCTCCATGGGACAAGCAAAAGATCCCGAAAAAGAAAAAGCGCTCATGCCCTTGCAAGTCAATGCCGCAATGATGAAAAAAGCCAACCCCGACGCTATTTTCCTGCACTGTCTGCCCGCGCACCGCGGCGAGGAAGTCACCGAAGAGGTTATCGAGGGTCCGCAATCTTGGGTGTTCCCCGAGGCCGAAAACAGACTGCACGCGCAAAAAGCGGTCATGTATTTGCTCATGAAAGACTGAGCGCGATTGGTCATTACCTATGAAAAAAATCAAGTACAACATAAGATACGCCATGCCCGACGACGCGACGGAGATTATGGACATACTCCATGCCGCTTTTCAAAGTTATGTCGCCGAGCTTAACGGCGTTGACGTCGAGCTTCACGCGCTGACGGAAACGGTGGACGACATACTCGCGGATATAAAGGATAACGCCGTGTTCGTCGCGGTCAGCGATAAGAAGAAACTGCTCGGCACTATCCGCGTCAAGGCGCTTACCGATGACCTTGCGTATATCTACCGTTTCGGCGTTCTGCCCGAGATCAAGAATATAGGCGTGGGAAGTCGGCTCATGGCGGCGGCGTGCGACTATTGCTCCGAGCGCGGTTTCAAGGCTATCGCGCTCCACACCAACGCGCGGTTCTACACCCTCGCCCGCTACTATTACGGCAAACGCTTCTTCGTCCATTCCACCGACGACAGCAAGGGCTATATCCGCGCCTTGTTTATCAAGGAACTTTCCGACGACAGAAATTATGACATCACGCCCGCGGAAAAAGAATAACTATAAGGGCTTCAATAAAAAAATGCGATTGGTTTGTAACCAATCGCATTTTTTTATTACTATTACAAAGGAGAAGAAGCGTTAGCAACATCTGCTCCGTAAAACATATCATTCATCGTCGTAATCGTAATAATCAGGCGCCCACTCTGCCCATGGATAAGATTTCCGTTTTTTGTTATGACGTTGTTGATGTGTTATATGCTGTGAATTGGATACATTGGACTGATTATTAAAATTTGCCCAATGTGCTTTATTGTTAGGGTTGTGCTGGTTCGCCCAATCGTCTAACTGCTCTTTTGTATGGGTTTTTCCTGATACTTTACCTTTTGGCATTTTGACCTCCTTCCGAGTAAATAAAAATCCATGCGTCGTAGCGCAAGGATAAAAGTTGCTAACTGACCTGCCTTGCACCACAAAATAGAGTTCATGGAAATTCCATTTGACTCGAGATTTTGTTGTGCAAAGCAACGAAACATAGGGGAACTACTAAAAGTCACACTCAACTACTTTCTCAACGCTCTTACGAGCAATTCAACGAGCGAAGATAAGTTTCGTCGATTCACATTTGTATGGCGCTTAAAGGTTCG
The DNA here is from genome assembly GCA_947589145.1 of uncultured Clostridia bacterium. GTDB lineage: Bacteria > Bacillota > Clostridia > Christensenellales > Pumilibacteraceae > Protoclostridium. The sequence continues at coordinate 6,066 of CANQCB010000065.1, forward strand.
CGGATATTTTTTCGTAGGCTCGTTTTGCGAAGGAGCTATACATCGAAACATATAAAAGCACCCTACGATTGCATTATATTACATAAACGAAAAAAAGTCAATACCTAAATAAATTTTCCCGATTACAAGCGTACTTTACGGCGAATGCTTAAAAAAATTACTTTACTCTGAGCAACGCTTAACCGATTTATAGGTTATGAGAGAATATTTAATTCTTTGATTGTTTTGAGCGCTTTAAGCGTATCCGTTTCCTTTTCGTTATGATTGAGGACTTGCGTTATTTTCTCGGCTGTTTGCTCTTGTCTTGCGAACTCCGCAAAACTTTTTCCTTATCTAACCGTGTATCATTTTGCAAGTTCCTCAAATGCTTTGCGGTGTTTTTCCAGAATGCGCCCGGCGACTATATCTATCTTCTCGCTTTCGGAGAGGTCGAGAGCGGGATTATCTACGAGATTAACGAGCATATAGCGCGGTTTGTTATTCTTGAAAATTACCACGCTACCCTGACGGTCGGCTATTCGGGTCGCCCGCGAAAAATTCTGATTGGCTTCGGTTATGGAAAGTACTTGATTCGTATCTATTATCATAATATCACCTCGCTTATATTATACACAAATAATAGGTAAAAATCAACCTATTTTTTCAAGATATTTATGCGGGTGCGCGAATATTAAAAATGCACTCCCAATTGCTCCCGACCGAAAGCCGAGTTATGCGGAGAGTTCGACGCCGCACTTTATTCCGTCGTTTTCGATCATGGCGAGGAGTTCGCTGATTTCGTCGTTTTCGCAACGATATTTCAATCCGTCCGCGTCGGCAATCGAGACTATTACGCGCGGCATAACTATTCCGTTGTGTTTTCTCTTGTTTATCTCGCCGCAAATAAAACGAAGGGATATCAAAGCAAGCGAGTATTTGTCAATCGCAAAGCCGTTAAGCAAAAATTCTTTCGGGACGAGACAGTCCTCCGCTTTCTTTACGATGGAAAGTATCCTGAGATCGCTCGGTTTCACCATCTTTACTATTTGATCAAGCGTGTATTCTTTTGTCAACATCGATATTTCTCCTTTTTTTCTTGATTATATCGACAAAATGTGGACAACTGTCTGTCCACATTTGAAAAAAGTTTTTATTTTTTTATTAAACGGCTTATATAAAAAGTCGCCCCTCGATCGGAAGAGCGATTTTTTTATATTCATATTCAGCCTATTTCTTTACTCAGGTTATCCAGCGACAAGCCGAACGGGGTGACGAAATTTTCGAGGAAGTAATCGACTTCGGGGCTGTTATACGCGCGGAGTTTGGCTTTTATTTGCTTTTCCGCCTCGACGAACTCGTTATTGCCGTGGGCTATCTCCTCCACGCACTTGACGTATGCGGCAAGCGTGTCGGCGCATTTTACGAGTTTGTGCTCGGTTTCGTCTCCGCCGCCGACCAATTCGGCGACTTCGGGGCGGATATCCTCGGGAAGGGTGCGGACGAGTTTTTTCTCGCTGTCCTTCTCAATCGCCTTATAAGCCGCGGTAATGTCGGGGTCGAAGTACTTTATCGGGGTGGGCATATCG
>CANQCB010000066.1 GCA_947589145.1 uncultured Clostridia bacterium
CAATTAAAGGAGTCGTTGGTGCCGAGCATAAATATAACCAGATCCGCCTTCGCTTCGAGACTGCTCGAATACTCGGTAGTTTCGCTGTAATGCGGGTTGTATTGCGTTCGGCAGCTCGTCACCGCTCCGCCGTTGATTCCGAAGTTTTGAACGGTAACGCCGTCACCCAACATTTCCTGCAAATAGACGGGATAAGACTCGTTATGCCAGGCGTGTCCGTAGGTCAGGCTGTCGCCGATACAGGCTATTTTGCCGATTGCCGCCGCAGTCACGGTGAAGTTAAGCTCGAACGCCTTCTTGCCGCCGGACAGCACGTCGACGGATATTTTCGCGTCGCCCTCGCCGCTCTTCATGGTCACGGTGAGTTTGTCGCCGTTCACTGCAACTTCCGCAACGTTCGGAGCGTCGCTTTCCGCCGAATACGTGACTTCCGTGCCGTTGGCGTCGACGTACTCCGACAAGTCTATCTCCGCGCTCGAACACTCCGCCGAGCCCGCGAAATAGCTCTTGGTAAAGCTCTCGATACGCCCGATCTTTTTCGCCGCGGGCGCGCACCCGACGAGGGAGACGGACGCTGCCGCGACGAGCGCCGCCGAAAGCAACAACGCTGATATCTTTGCCGATACCTTCTTCGATTTTCTCATATTTTTTCCTCCCGTGGCTTTATTCGCCACATAAATTGTATCGCGCCTCGCCCCAAAAGTCAATATCCGATTTTCGCGAATCGGCGACTGTTTGTTATATCAGACCATTATACTCGGCGCGGTAGAGGGGGATTTTCCAAAAAAAGGAATAAAAGAGCGCGGTCGGGCGGCATACTAAACGCGATGAAAGCCATAGTTCTTGCCGGCGGCTACGGTAAACGCGTAATGCCGCTGACTTATTATAAGCCCAAACCCATGCTTCCGATAGCCAACCGACCGGTGATAGATTATGCAATCGGCAGACTTTTCGCCGCGGGCATATCCGACATTACGTTTGCGCTCGGCTATAAGCCGTGGGAAATAATGGAATATGTTCTCGGCTATGTGAATATAACGCCGCATTTTGCGACCGAAGTTACGCCGATGGGTACGGCGGGGAGCGTAAAAAACGCGTTGCCGACGGACGGAGAAACTTTCGTCGTGCTTTCCGCGGATACCATAGCCGGCGGAAGGTTGGACGGGCTGATCGCCGCGCACAAAAGAACGGGCGCGCTTGTAACGATAGAAACGACGGAAGCGGACGATCTTTCGGAGTTCGGCGCAATAAAAACCGACGGGGAAGTCGTTACGGACATTATCGAAAAAAATCCGCAATGCCGCGGACGAAAAGGTACGGCAAACGCGGGAACGTACGTCATTGACCGCCGCGCGTTCGACTATGTGCCGACCGGCGTGCCGTTTGATTTTGCGAGGGATCTTTTTCCGTTGCTTCTCGATAACGGGGAGAAAATTTGCGCATACGCGACGGAAGGATATTGGAAGGACGTCGGCACGCTGTCCTCTTATTACGACGCGAATTTCGAGGTAATGAAACATTATTTTCCGTCGGCGTTGCATCTCGGCCGTTTGCCCAATATCGCAATGGGCGGCAGTTTGATAGCGGATACCGCGCTTGTATGCGGAAGAATAAGGAATTGCGTCATAGGCGACGGCGCGACGGTCGCGAGCGGCGCGACTCTCGAAAAGTGCATAGTACTGTCGGGAGAACTCGTAACGGACAGCGCGTGCGGAAACATAATTGGCAAAGATTTTTCCGTAACCCCCATGCTCGGCAACGTAAATTTGAATAATTCCGAAAATTCGTCAAATATTTTTCGTCTTTTGGCCGAAATAAAGTTGTAAATCTTTTCCATATATAGTAAAATATATCCGAAACATTGAATCAAACGCAATTTTTGCGTAGAAAATAGATTACAACTAAATCAGCGGAGGCAATATTTTGCACAAAACACGTTCCGACTCGCCTGCACTCAAGGTGATCTTTTTGGGTGGTGTGGGCGAGATAGGAAAGAACATGACCGCCCTCGAATTCGCCGGCGATATACTCGTCATAGATTGCGGTTCGTCCTTTCCCAATGTCGACATGCCGGGAATAGATCTCGTAATACCCGACACGACTTATCTCATGGCAAACAAAGACCGTGTGCGCGGCATAGTTCTTACACACGGCCACGAGGACCACATCGGCGCGTTGCCGTATGTTCTCAAAGACTTGAACGTACCCGTTTACGGTACCAAAATTACGCTCGCTCTCGTAGAAGCAAAACTGCGCGAGCAGAGGGTGGAGAATACGTCGTTGAATATCGTTAAGCCGGGCAGCACGGTGCAGTTCGGCTGTTTTAAGGTGGAATTTGTAAACGTATCCCACTCCATAGCGGGAAGTTGCGCGCTTTGCATAACCACGCCTGCGGGGGTTGTGTTCCACACAGGCGACTACAAAGTGGACTTTACGCCGATAGACGGCAACATAATCGACTTGCAACGCATAGCGGAAATAGGCAATCACGGCGTACTTCTGCTTCTTGCGGAGAGTACGAACATTGAGCGTAAGGGTTCGTCCATGAGCGAATCCACGGTAGGCGCGTCCTTTAACAGTATCCTTGCCGACAACACCGAGCGGCGCATATTCATCGCGACATTCGCTTCCAACATTCACCGTATCCAACAGATAATAGATCTTGCCGTGAAGTATAAACGCAAAGTGGCGTTTTGCGGCAGGAGCATGATAAACATAGCGCAGGCGGCGGCGCGTATCGGCGAGTTGCGTTATACCGACGACATGGTAGTGGATATCGATAAAATAAAGAATATAGACGACCGCAACCTCATTATAATCACGACGGGCAGTCAGGGCGAGCCTATGAGCGCGCTTTCCCGCATGGCAAGCGATGAAATGTCCAAAGTGCAGTTGGGATATAACGACACGGTTATCATTTCCGCGTCGCCAATTCCGGGCAACGAACGCCTTGTGTACAACGTCATAAACAACCTTTACCGTCACGGTTGTAAAGTCATATACGAATCCCTCGCCGAAGTCCACGTTTCGGGGCACGCTTATCAGGAAGAACTCAAACTCATACACTCTTTGATAAAGCCGAAATTTTTCATGCCCGTGCACGGCGAACACCGTCATCAAAAAAAGCACGCCGAGCTTGCCATGAAAATGGGAATGCCGTCCTCGAACATAATCGTTCCCGACATAGGCGATCAGATATTCGTATCCAAACGTCAGATGTCGATAGGGGACAAAGTGCCCGCAGGAGCGCTTCTTGTAGACGGTTTGGGCGTCGGCGACGTCGGCAGCACAGTACTGCGCGACCGCAAACACCTTGCCGAAGAGGGACTTTTCGTCATAGTGATCGGGTTGGAACGCGCTTCGGGCAGCGTTACGGGAATAGACGTCGTAAGCCGCGGGTTTGTGTATAACGAAGACGCGGAAGAACTTCTCAACGAGGCGAAAAACGTCGTGCTTCGCGCAAGCGAAAAAATAGACGTTAAGGGGCTCGAAGACCTCACCGTTTATAAAAATCTGATCAGAAAAGAGGTCAAAACATTCCTGTTCAAAGAAACGCACCGCAGTCCCATGATACTTCCCGTGGTGGTGGAGATCTGATGAGCTATTACGAGTACGGAAAGACCGAGGAATATTTGCTTTCGCTTTTGCCCAAGTACATAGAGCCCAAACTCGAATCGGTGGTAAAAGAGGCGGAGCGTTTCGGCGCGCCGATAGTAAGCGATACGGGCGCGCAACTGCTCAAACTCGTGACTACTCTCGTAAATCCCAAACACATTCTCGAAATCGGTACGGCGATAGGTTACAGCGGACTTATAATGCTGTTGAACAGCAAGGCGGACCTTTGCACCATAGACTTTGACGACGCGGCTTTGGAGCGCGCGCAAAAGAACTTCAAAAAGTTCCGAGTGAACCGCCGCGTGCGGATATTGGAAGGCGACGCGTCGGAGATCGTACCTCTCGTCGAGGGCGAATTCGAATTGATCTTTTTGGACGGACCCAAGGGCAGGTACTACGAATTTTTGCCCTATCTCATCGACCTGCTTCCGAAAGGCGGCGTACTCCTTTGCGACAACGTTTTATATTCCGAGCGTATGTACGGCGTGCGAGAAGTCCCGAAAAGCAAACAAACGATAGCCGACCGTCTGGAAATTTTCATACATGACGTCACGACGGACGAGCGACTGATAACGACCATAATCCCGATAGGAGACGGAATGAGCCTTTCGGTCAAAATCACGAAATGAAAAAAACAGAACTTCTGGCGCCTGCCGGCAATATGAATAAACTCAGGACGGCGTTTCGCTTCGGGGCGGACGCGGTATACGTGGGCGGAAAACGTTTCGGACTTCGCGCGTTTGCGGATAATTTTACAACCGACGAACTTAGCGCGGCGACCGAATTTACGCACTCTCTCGGCAAAAAAATATACGTTGCGGTCAACGTATATGCGACCGACGGAGACCTTAACGAACTGCCCGAATATGCGCGTTCTCTTGCGGAAACGGGCGTTGACGGCGCGATAGTAAGCGACCTCGGCGTTTTTTCGGTATTCAGGAAAAACGCGCCCGACTTGCCGTTGCACGTAAGCACGCAGGCAAACGTAACGAACAGCGCGGCGGCGCAAATGTGGGCGGACTTGGGCGCGTCGCGGATCGTGCTCGCGCGCGAAACGACGATGGACGACATTAAAAAAATTCGCGACTCTCTTCCCGAAAACGTGGAAATCGAGGCGTTTGTGCACGGCGCAATGTGTATCGCGTACTCCGGCAGGTGTCTGCTTTCCTCGTATTTTACGGACAGATCGGGAAATAAAGGCGAATGCGTACAGTGTTGCCGTTGGGAATACGACCTTACGGAAAAATCCCGCGGCGAGCGGCTTACGATAGAAGAGGACGCAAACGGCACGTACCTGCTTTCGAGTAAAGACCTGCGCATGATAGAACATGTCGGCGAATTGATAAACGCGGGCGTCACCTCGATGAAGATAGAGGGCAGAGTCAAGACCGAATATTATGTGGCGGGCGTCGTAAACGCCTACCGCCGCGCCATCGACGACGCGTTGGCGGGCAAACCGTTCGACCCCGCGCTTTTGGAAGAAACCGAAAAGATCAGTCATCGCGGCTATACGACGGGTTTTTACTACGGCGAGCGGGGCGGAAAAACGGGCGAACGCGAACTTTCGGCGACGCGCACGTTTATCGCCACGGTGGAAGATTACCGTGACGGAGTTGCGACGGTGGAAATGCGCAACCGCTTCAAAACGGGCGATGAACTCGAAGTGCTTTCGAGCGGCGAGGCGTTCAACAAGACTTTTGTCGTAACGAAAATTACGGACATGAACGGAGAAAAAGTTGACGTCGCGGACAAAGTGCAGGCGAAATTAAAAATAGCCGTGCCTTTTGCATTGTCGCGCGATGACATATTGCGCAAAAAGATATAGCTCATTAAAGCGCGGCAATCGGCGTAAGATAAAATATATGAAAGGGATCGAGGAAGAAAAAAAAGATAAAAGGGGGATAAAGTCCTTCTTTTTGAATATGCTCAAAGGCGTCGTTATGGGCGTAGCCTTTATCATACCCGGCTTTTCGGGCGGCACGGTAGCGGTTATTCTCGGCATATATAACGGTTTTATCGGCGCGATTACGGGACTGTTCAAACATTTCAAGAGCAGTTTTTTCTTTTTGCTACCTATTGTGCTCGGTATATTGATAGGCGCGCTGGCGTTCATGATCCCCATCGATCTGGCTTTCCGATATGTGCCGCTCCCCGCGATTTGCCTGTTCGTCGGGCTTATGCTCGGCGGCACTCCTCCCGTGCTGAATGAAATCAAAAAGGGCGGCAAACCGAAAATAACGCACATAATCGCGTTAATTGCCGCATGCGCCGTCGCGGTAGGAATATGTTTCATTCCTCACATAACCGCCGCTTCCTCCGAAAACGGTCTTTCGGCGGGAACGTACTTCGCTCTGATAGGCATAGGCGCGCTTGCCGCGGTAGGTTGCGTTATCCCGGGAATTTCGGGATCTATGATAGCGCTGATATTCGGCGTATACGAACTTGTCGTCGGGTCGTGTTCGGATCTGTTGAAGTTCGTGAATTTCGGGCAAAGCATTTTAGTCGTGCTTTGCTTCGGAGTCGGCATAATAATCGGCTTTTTTACCGTAGCGTTTTTAATGCGATACCTTCTCAAACGCTTTTACAGAGGGACGTATTATGCGATTTTGGGCTTTATAACCGGCTCGATATTTTCGGTTTTTTACGTGCAGCAGACGGGCGAGGGACTACTCAATCACCCCGAATGGTCCGAAACGATACAGACGGTCCTCATCATACTCGGAGTGATCATGGCGGCAATCGGTTGTGCCGCGACCTTTATCTTTTGTAAATTTTTCGAAAAGCGTAAGGCTAAAATCGAGGAAAAAGCACCAATAAATGAAAAACCTGTTGACTAAGAGTTAAATGTGTGGTAAACTTACACGGTAATAAACTGAAAATGCGTTAGTATGCGCATTCGGAGAGAAAATGGGTAGACCTTTTTACAATTTCAGCAGAGTGCTTTTTAACTTTTGTCGGCCGATATATCCGATAAAGATGCTCGGCAAGGAGAATATTGTAAAAAAGGGGAAGTGCATATACGCTTGCAATCACCTTTCTTCCGTGGACATCGGCATATATCAGGTTCATCTCCCCGGATACAAAAGATATATCGGTAAAAAAGAATATTTGAATAAGAAGTTTTCCAAATTCGTGCTTTCTCATTTCGGCGTAATATTCATCGATCGGGACAAGCCCGATCTTTCCACTTTACGCGAAATATTCAAAGTGCTCGACGACGACGGACAGATATTGATATATCCCGAGGGAACGAGGAACAAAGGCGACGATAAAAAAATGTTGGAAATCAAAGGCGGTCTTGCCATATTCGCGGCAAAGAGCGGCGCGCCCGTGATACCGGTACTTATGTATCGCCGTCCCAAAGTTTTCCATAAGAATTACATATACGTAGGAGAACCTCTCGATATCTGCAAAGAAAAGGGCAGAATACCCAATGCGGAAACGATAGCGTCGCTGACGGCTCGTTACGCATACGAAATGAATAAAATGCGCGTAATTCTCAACGACTATGTGGAAAACAAGCGTTGGAAAAAGAAGAACAGATTAAACGGAAAATCCGAGGCTCTTCTTGCATGGGAAGCAGAGCATCCCGTTCCGATCGACTGTTGTCGGGCGGGAACTTCCACGGTATAAAACATGATAAAAATTGTAGTAGACGTGTTCAGCGGAGATAATCCGCTCGACCTCATAAAAGGCACGGCGGACGCCGTCAATATATATCCCGACGTACATATCATTATGTCGGGCGATCCCGATTATTTGCAAGAGGAGTTGAAAAAATACGATTTCGACCGCAATCGGTTGGAAATATTGCCCGCGCACGAGATAATCGGCAATAACGAAGTGCCGACGATGGCTATGCGTCAGAAGAAAGATTCGACGCTTGTTCGGGGCGCGACTTTGCTCCGCGACGGTGCGGACGTCGGCGGTATGATCTCCGCGGGCTCGACGGGTGCGATACTCTGCTGCGGAATATTCATAGTCGGCAGGATACGCGGAATAGAGCGTCC
>CANQCB010000067.1 GCA_947589145.1 uncultured Clostridia bacterium
GAAGCGACGAAAAGCACCTTCTTCCCCTTCTCGGTGAGGGGCAAACCGAGATATTTCTCCCAGAACTCCGAGTTTTGCACCTCGGTTATTCTGTGGTTAAACTCCCGTGCGACTGCGGGGAGTTTCTTCCTCGCCAGCTTCTTCGCCTTGCGGTGTTTCAGCCAGGCGCGGATAGCCAGCCCCAGCTTTTTCTTGTATGTTATTACCTTGTCCTCGGTCGGCAGATACGCCGAAACCGAGCGGTATCCGCGCACGTCGGCGATGGTGTTGTCCCAATATACGACGTTGCGCCCCTTCTTGGGAGCGAGTATCTGACCGAGAGTCGCCCGCATGAGATACTTCCTTGTCTCGGGCTTGGGGAAACCCGACGAAGCGTGCGCCGCAGCCCTTATCCCCTCGTCCGCCTCTTTCCAATCGACGTTCTCGAACAGTCCGCTATGCACGGCCGAAGGGTTCGAAGTCTTGAAGTTGTCGAAGCCCTTGCAAAAGTCGATAATAGCGTCGAAAGCGTTTATCGAGCGGGCGTAGTGATATCTCAAAGTCTCTTTAGCGAAGCTCAAAATGTATATGTGCGCCATTGACGCCGCAACGTCGGGATCGATCTCGGACAGCATGATGAGTTTGTTGCGCACGTCGTAGTAGTCGGTTTTGGCGTTGACCAGACCCCTTTTGTAAAGGTGCCAGACGTTTATTCCGTTGAGCGTTATGACGGGCAGACCGAGACGGAGACAATATTCCACGTCGTCCATGTGGAAGAACACGGGCAGAGGCAGATTGACCGCGCTGACTTTATCGAAGGGAATACAGCAATAACACCAAGCGTTATAATTCAGGTCATACTCCTCTTCGTTAAGCGCGACGTTCAAAGCCTCGCGCATGTCGCTGTCCCGCCTGTTGAATATGAAGTGGTCGGTTTCCCACTTCGCCCCGCTCTCGAATTGCAAATACTTCTCGTCGGTGGCGAACATCGCCCCGCCTATTATACTGTCCTTATGCTCGGGAAGAAGTAACGCGAGCAGTGATATATTGCGCGCAATAGCCTCGGTATACAGCACAATGTCGTCGTCGAGGAACAGGAAGTTGGTGAAGTCCTCTCCCGAGCGCAGCGCTTCCATAAGACAGCGGGTAAATCCGCTCGCCCCGCCGCGGTTCTCGTTGGGCGTGACGAGTATGTTCTCGTCGCAAAGCTCTCCCGCGGGCAATGTGCCGCCGTTATCCGCCACAAACACCTTTACCGCACCGTGCAACGCGCCGCCCGAAGAAAGCGCCTCGGCAAAGCGGCGAAGATTGGCGGTTATGAACTCTTCGCGGCGATAGGTGCATATCCCCACCGCAAGTTTTACGCGATTGAGCTCCCGAGCCGGCGTCGTCGAATATTCCCCGCCAAGCAGTGCGCAGCCCTCACCGAGCGCGGTGAGAGTGAAGTAGAATATCCCCTCTTCTTCTGTCGGCACGGCGCACTCGAAGTCGCCGTCCGCTACCGCCTCGCCGACGCAGGTGCGCACGAGCTCGCCGCCGCGCGCCGACATAACGTACAGCCCGACGGCGAATCTGCCCTTGAGCCGCAACGTCAGCGTGAGGTTATCCAACCCGGCATATTTTTTCCACTTGGAGAGGGAGAAGCTGTTGAAATAGGTATCCGCCGAGAGATATCCGCCCTCGGCAAAAACGGCGCCGACGTCCAACGTAAACCCGACGCCCTTAAAATACATTTCTGCCTCGCCGCAAATATCCCCTTTCGGAAAGGCTAATCCGTGCAGACGAAAACGCCATCCACCCATATTATCGTTCCGCCTTGTTGATTATTTTGTAGTGCTGCCGAAGCCGCCGGTACGAACGCCCGAAGCCTCGTCGTCGTCCGTCAGATAATACGCGAGGAATATGCCCTGCGCGAACGCCTTGCCCGCGTCCACGACAAGATCCTTATCGCTGCGGTTGGTCATCTTTATCATGATATGTCCTTCGTTTTCCGCGCCGAAATAGTCGGCGTCGATTATTCCCACGGTGTTGTCGAGGGCGAGCTTATACTTAAAGCCCAGCCCCGAGCGCGGGAATATGGCAAGCACGCGGTCGCCGTCCATTCGGCAGCGAATACCCGTCGGTATCTTCACCGTCTCCCCCGCCGCAATACTCAGCGGAGAGGGCGCGAAAAAGTCGTACCCCGCGCTGCCCGCGGTCGCACGGCATGGCAGTTTTATTCCGTCGTATACGTCGCCGTCGCCGCCGTCCGTAACGAACCGTTCTTTCGATACTTTATAGAACTTCGTCATTCTTCCTCCTTACCGAAGAAGCGTTTGTTCCACTCTTCTTCCGTGCATAATTCCAAATAATGTTTTTTGTAATCTCTGCGTGCTTTTCCGTAACGAAACAGCAACCTGAAAAACATCTTTTCGGCTTTGCGACGAATTTTCCGCCGCCTCTTTCCGTCGAGCGTGCAGACGTAGCCCTGTTCTTTATCGCTGTCGTATACGACGGCCGTTTTCCGAAACTTGACCTTTTTCGCCGTAAGTTCGCCGACTTCCGCGATAACGGGCTTTTTGCGGAAGAAAAACGACGGCAGGAAGTTTTCCAGAAGCATCAGCAGTTTATTCAAAAAAGCGACCTTGCTCTTTTTCGGTTCTCCCTTTTCGGGCATTTCGCCGAATTTCTCTTCCAACTCGGCTTTGGGCAGATATACGGGTTTGATTTTCATCAACTCGGCGTTTAATTGTTCCATATCCGCGTCTTTGTAAAATCGCACGCCGCCGAAAAAGTCCTCATATCCTCGCAAAATCGTCTCCGCGCCGTCATAATCCAACACCGACAGGCGTCTCATGACGCGGTAAATCATCAGCATTGCCATATAGAACCGACCGCGCCCGAACAGCATTGCGTTTGCGGCGGTCGAATTTCTTGCCGCGTAATATTCCGTCGAAGGGCTGCTTTTTACCGCAAATCCTTGGTGCCAAACGGATATGCCGTTCATCAATACTATCCCTTCCGCGGAGCGTATGCTGTATTCTATGTCGTCGCCTTTGACGAAAAACGGGAACGGCAAGCCGTACTTTTCCACGGCAGAGACGGGCATACACATATACCACCAGGCGTTATACGTCGCCTTGTTCTCCTTCTCGTCGAGAATCAGGTTTTTCCGCTCCGTCAGGTCCACGCCGCTGTTTATGGAAAAAACTCTGCTTTTCTTGAAATATGCGCCGTGTTCGTGCTGAACCGACGGCTTTTCGAGAGTGAGCATATTGCCGCCGACGGACGCGCTCTTATGTTCCCCCGTAAGACAGGACACGAGATAAAACGTTCGTTTAAGCAGTTCAAACGTAAAAACAATGTCGTCGTCCATGAGCAGAAAGTGCGTGAACGACTTATCCTTGCAAACCTCGATCATGCCGCGCGTGAAACCGCCCGAACCGCCGAGATTTTTATTCCGAACGAGAGTATAACATTCCGACGAAGGAAGTTCCAATGTGCCCGCGTTGTCTATGATAAAGACGTGCAAGCGATCCTTCCACTCTCCCGTCATTTCGGCGGCGACGATATCGAGGTTGCGCTTTACAAAAGTTTCTCTTTTATACGTGCAAATTACTATGCCGATTTTTGTCTCGCTCGGGGTGACGTCGCTCTCGTATCTGCCGCCGAGCAAAGCAGTTTCGGTTATAGCGGAAATTTCAAAGAAAATGTACCCTTTGGGAGGAATTTGCGACAAGTCCACGTCAATCGTCGCGTTGCCCGAACAGGCGCGCGTGAGTATTTTCTGCGACTTGCCGCGCAAGGACTTACGGAAAAACGTAATTTCGTATTCCCCTTCAGCTTCGAGCGAGAGAGAAAAGGCGTTGATTCCGCAATATTCGGCGTACTTTGTATACGGAAAAAGGTTGAAATGACTGTCAAACGACGCCGTTTCACCTTTTTTCAACGATAACGCGCCGTCTTGTATTTCTCCGCCGAAGTAATATAACTCCGTCGCGTTCTCTATCGGTGCGCCGAAAGTGAGATCAAAAAGTACCAATTTCGATGATTCCTTTATATAAGGAACAAAACAGCGCTGTTTTGTTCCTTATATCCGTAATTTAAGTTTGTATGAAATGTCGGCTATCAGTCCTGATAATTTACGACTTGGCTGAAATCAACCGCTTTGAGCGAAGCGCCGCCGATAAGACCGCCGTCTATATCCTTCTGCGCCATGAGTTCTTTCACGTTCTTCGGGTTCATAGAGCCGCCGTATTGAATGCGGACTTTGTTCGCCGTCTTGCGATCGGCGATCTTTGCAAGCACGTTGCGGCAGAACTTAATGGTTTCTTCCGCCTGCTCGCTTGTCGCGGTTTTGCCCGTGCCGATTGCCCAAACGGGCTCGTATGCGATAACGACTTTTGCGACGTCCTCCGCGGTGAGATCCGCAAGCCCTTCGACAAGCTGCTTGCGAATAACCGACTTGGTGCGGTTCTTCTCTCTCTGGTCGAGAGTCTCGCCCACGCAAACTATGGGTTTAAGTCCCTTTGCAAGCGCGGTTTTAAGGCGCTTGTTAACGCTTTCGTTGGTCTCTCCGAAATATTGACGGCGTTCGCTGTGTCCGATTATGACGTATTCCGCGCCTGCTTCGAGAAGCATATCCGCGGAGATCTCGCCCGTGAACGCGCCTTTCTCCGCCCAAGCGACGTTTTCCGCGCCGACTTTGATATTCGTGCCTTTGCACAACGCGGCGGCGGTTTCGATATCCGTGTAAGGTACGCAAATAGCGACTTCGCACTTTGCGCCGACTACCAAGGGTTTAAGTTCCTCGATAAGAGCTGTCGCCTCGACCTTGGTCATGTTCATTTTCCAGTTTCCTGCAATAATGGGTTTTCTTGCCATAATTACTTCCTCTTGTTTTTTATTTTGAGTATCACTCCGAATGGTATTATATACCAATTCCCCGTATTTTGCAAGACTTTTATTGCGTTTTTGCGTATTTTCGGTAGTTTTGCGCGACGTTTTCCTCTGCGCCTGCTATTGACATTACGGGGCGGCGAGTGTTATAATGAATAATAGATTTCATATTCGTGCATTTTAGGTATACAAATGAAGTTTTTGAAAAAAATATTCAGCAAAATATTCAGCAAAACGACTTTTACTTTTCTTGCCATTATCCTGCAATTAGGCTTCTATTTTTTGTTGGATTATCTTCTCGAACGCATTATGAACGAGATCCCCGGTCGGTTCGGTCCGTTTACTTTTTCGGGGCTTATAAGCGTAAGCGTAAACCTGATCATCTCGCTGTTTTTCATCGTGCGTATCGTCATTCGGGATATGCCGCCGGACGCAAAAGTATCTTGGATCATTCTCATTGCCATCGCTCCCATTGCCGGCGCTCTGCTCTATCTCCTCTTTTCTCAGCAACGTCTTTCCCGTAAAAAATTCCGACACTTCGCAAAAATTCGCGAGGACTTAAAAGAATATATCACGAGCGATAACGACTATTCGGATCTACTCGGCCCTTACGCGGGGATAAGCCGTTATCTCTATAACGAGGCAAACGCCATTCCGCACAGATATTCGGACATAGAATATTTCCCGACAGGCGAACTCTTTTGGGACGCGCTCGTGCGCGAGTTGGAAAAAGCGGAAAAATATATCTTCATGGAGTACTTCATAATTGACTACGGGGTCATGTGGAGCACGGTGGAAGATATTCTTTTGCGCAAAAAGGCGCAAGGCGTCGTCATCAAACTCATGTACGACGACTTCGGTTGCATACCGCACGTCGGCACGGACTTCTGCAAAAAAATGCGGAAAAAGGGCATCGAATGCTATCGTTTCAATAAATTCACGCCCCTTGCGACCGCGCGGCATAACAACCGAGACCACCGTAAGATAACGGTGATCGACGGACGCGTGGGCTTTATGGGCGGCACAAACATAGCCGACGAATACGTTAATATCACCCACCCTTTCGGTCAATGGAAGGACTCTTCGGTAATGCTCAAAGGCGCGGCGGTGCAAAACCTCATTACGCTGTTTATCTCTATGTACGGCTCGCTGACAAATACCGATTGGAGCGACATTTCGCAATATATCCCCGAATATTATGAAGATTACGGCGAGTCCACGGGCATTTTGCAACCGTTCGGCGACGGTCCGAAACCCGTTTTCAAAGACCACGTCGCGGAAAAATGCATACTCGATATGATCAACAGGTCGACGGAATATATGTACATCATGACTCCCTACCTCATAATCGACAACAATTTGCAATCCGCACTCTGCTCCGCCGCGCAACGAGGCGTGGACGTGCGCATAATCACTCCGCGCATTCCCGACAAAAAAATCGTGTTCTGGATCACGAGGCGCAACTATATCAATCTCAACAAAGCGGGAGTGAAAATCTACGAATATCTTCCCGGGTTCATTCATTCCAAGTGCTATCTCAGCGACGATACGCTGGGCTTGTGCGGCACGATGAATATGGACTACCGCTCCCTGCTCCACCACTTCGAATGCGGCGTCTGGATGTACAAAACGACCTGCTTGCGGGATATGAAAGCGGATTTCGAAGCGACTTTCGCCGTCAGCGAACTCATGACGGAAGAGACCATTAAACAAACCCTTCCGAAGCGCATAGTCAGCGCCATAGGCTCTATATTCTCGCCCCTGCTGTAACAGAGCGAAGAGGGCAAAAATAACATTCGCACGCGATAACAAACGGGCGTGAAAACGGTCGCTCGGCAGGTCGAAGGCAAGTAAAAATTATGGATATTTTTATTTCGATATTATTGATAATAGTCGGAATCGCGTTACTCGTAGTCGGCGCGAATTTTTTCGTGGACGGCGCGAGCGGAATCGCGGCGAAATTAAAAGTCTCGGCGTTCGTGATCGGCATGACTGTCGTTGCGTTCGGAACGTCCGCTCCCGAACTCGCCGTGTCGATAAGTTCCGCCGTGACGGGAAACGGCGACATTACCATGGGTAACGCCGTGGGAAGTAATATAATCAATATCCTGCTCATCCTCGGGCTGTCCGCATGCATTCGCCCGCTTGCCGTCAACAAGAAAACGTCGATGATAGAAATTCCCTTCCTCGTGCTCATTTCCGCCCTGCTCATTCTTTTCACGGAACTCGGCGGCAACAGTCCCGATTTTGCGGGTATAATAACTCGTCCCGAGGGCGGAATACTCATTGCTCTTCTCGCCGTTTATATCGTCTATATGGTTCTTATGGGAATGCACGAACGCAAACGGGCGAAAAATCAGCCGGACGGGCTTATCGTCGCCGACGGCGTTGCCGTCGCAGGTTCTGGCACGGGCGGAGACGGCGAAAAAAGCGCGGCGCGTCCGGACGAGGCAACGGAGCGCAAGGGGCTTTTCGGCATATATGACAAACTCAAAACCCACGTTTGGTTTTTGATAATAATCACGATAGTCGGGCTTGCCGGCGTGGTATTCGGCGCAAACTTGGTCGTTGACAACGTGGACAAGTTGACGGCAATGATGCCCGAAGGAGATTGGAAAAAAATCATCTCCATAACCGTGGTCGCGCTCGGCACGTCCCTGCCCGAACTCGTCACAAGCGTTATCGCCGCAATAAAGGGCAATACCGACCTCGCGCTCGGCAATATCATAGGCAGCAATATTTTCAATATACTCCTCATA
>CANQCB010000068.1 GCA_947589145.1 uncultured Clostridia bacterium
CAATAATACGCCCCTTGCTCCGTATCCAGACCCACGCGCGGACGGTATCCGTATACGCCGCACCGCAGAAAATCATTCTGGTACCAATCTTCCCATTCATTGGGCGCGGTAAACGGATCGCCGTCCCACATCGCGAAACCTGCCGCATGGAAAATGAGACAGCCGCCGCCGTTATCCATAAAATCCTTGAACGCCGGCATTTGCGCGGAACTCGGGCGGTTATTCAGGAACATAACCACGTCGTAATTTGCAAGAGTCTCGGAGTTCACGAGCCCGAAATCGGTGGAAAATTCGTAAATAAATCCGTACCTTTTGCCTTGCTCGGGAAACCACACGTTGGCTTCGTTCGCAAAATCCGCATGCGCCGAGTCTCCGCCCTCGGTAAAGCCGAGCGCCAGCGCCTTGAATTCCGCGCACGTATCGCAAACATACTCGTTTCCGTCGCTGTGTGCGCTGCGACTATCTTCGAGTTCCTCGTTGCATTCGGCGCAAACCTGATAATGTTCGGTTTCCGTTCTTACCCATTTCCATTTGTGCGTGTGTCCGCAACCCGTCATAGCGATCGCGGCAAGGGCAACCCCCCCCCACAGAATCAACAATCCGACAAGCGCAAGTGCGAATGTCTTTTTTGCAATCTTCTTCATATTCCTTCCCATCCTTTTTCAGCGAATTTTGTCAAAACGTTCGCGGTACTTTGTCGGTTTCCTCATTTTCCCGCATTATTACGCAATTTTCGCCTTTGTGCTATTATACCACACGCCGCAGCAAAACGCAATACCCTCAAAAATTTTTTTCGGGTATTGACATCAGCCCGCCGTCGGGTTATAATTAAAAAAATCGCCACAACGGCGCGGGAGTTATTATGGAATATTTTACGCCGAACGACACCGACTTAAAGGCTTCGCGCATTGCGCAGGGCTGTATGCGTATCGCCGGATTATCCGACAGCGATATCGACAGGCTGGTCAAAACCGACCTCGATTGCGGTATTAACTTCTTCGATCATGCCGACATTTATTCTCACGGCTTGTGTGAAGAGAAATTCGGGGGTGTACTCAAACGCGAACCCTCTCTCCGCGATAAAATGATCGTTCAAACGAAGTGCGGGATCATTATCGGGAAGCGGTACGATTTTCGCCCCGAGTATATCCGCGCCTGCGTCGAAGGCAGTCTGAAACGGCTGGGAGTCGAACAAATCGACGTTCTCCTGCTCCACCGCCCCGACGCGTTGTGCGAGCCGCAGGAAGTGGCAAAGGTGTTCGACGAACTGAAAACCTCGGGAAAAGTCCGCTATTTCGGCGTCTCAAATCACAACTCGTTCCAAATCGAGTTATTGCAAAAATATTGCTCCGAGAAGCTCATTTTCAATCAGTTGCAGTTTGGGCCTGCGCATACGCCTATGATCGACGCCGGAATTCACGTCAATATGAAAGACAAATGGGGCGTCGTGCGCGACGGTATGACGCTCGATTATTGCCGACTCCACAATATCACAATTCAAAATTGGTCGCCTTTCCGCGCCGGGCTGACGTCCTATCTCGGAAATCCGCGGTATGGCAAACTTAACCGCGCAATCAAAGCCCTGTGCGCAAAATACGGCATTTCCAATTCCGCGATCGTGCTCGCCTGGATTCTCCGCCACCCCGCCAAAATGCAACCAATTATCGGTTCGACGGACTGCGAGCGTATCAAGAAAATGTGCGCGGGTGCGGACACGGTTATTTCGCACGAGGAGTGGTATGATGTATACCGTGCGGCCGGTAATAAAATTCCGTAACAAGGGGTGAGATAAGGGGTGGCAAATATATTTCAAAAAAGTATGATAATATAGGGCAAACCCCTTTATGGGTATCCGTTGCGCGGATAAGAAGCTTTTATGATCATAAAAAGATGTTCTTTTTGTAAAAGAACTTAAATAATGTTCTTTTGTAGAGCCCAAAAGAACCAAAAGCATATGTTCTTTTGTAGAGCCCAAAAGAACCAAAAGACTCCGGGACACTTTCGACTGTGTCCCGGACCCCGCAACAAATTAAAGACTTATTTACTTCATATATTATGTTTGTTGGTGAACTATGGTGGGAGTATTGGCAATACGAAAAGAGTATGTTTTTGACAGGTTGGGAGTATTGTGAGATAACGACTTTGAGATAAAGGCTTATCATTAATAACTATCCTTATAAAAAACAACGTCTTTTTGTAAAGACGGAATAACAATGTTCTTTTGTAGAGCCCAAAAGAACCAAAAGACTCCGGGACACTTTCGACTGTGTCCCGGACCCCGCAACGAATTAAAGACTTATTTACTTTATACGTTATGTTTGTTGGTGGATTATGTCGGAAGTAGCAACAATACGGAAAGAGTATGTTTTTGGCATATCCGACGAGTTGGGACTGAACGGCGGTTGAAATGTGAGCGGCGGAAAGAGTATGTTCAGACAGGTTGGGAGTATTGTGAGATAATGACTATGTGGAGCTAAATTGCATAAAGAAATACCGCGATCGGGATCGCGGTATTTTGTTCTATTTCTTGGGAGGATGAAGATCCCAATCGGGAAAGCCGCTCGCAAAGCCTGCAAGGTCCTCGGTCAAAGGCTTTTCTTTGACGATAAATTCGTCAAGCGCGAAATCGCCGAGATCGTCAAACGAATCGGCATTTGCGTCGTTTTCGGTGTATTTTTCCGAGTTTTCGTTATCCATTCGTATTCACCTCCGTAAGTTCGAGACTGTCGTGTTTATCGTCCCCAATAAAGGCATTGACTTTTTCACGCACCGATTTCCATTCCGCTATTGCCGTGCTCAAAATTTTCGGTCCGTTTGTCATTTTCCGTTCAAACAGTTCGTTTATCTCTTTCCTCTTCTTCGTAAACGCCGTTAACGACATGGCGAGAAAAACGACGCTGCCGATCAACGCTATGAGTCCTATCGCAAACATTGACCAAAAGCCGCCGCCGATAATCGCGCCTACGATCACCATTATAAGCGCAATCGCAGCGCATATCCCGCTTGCAATTATCGGAGTGTTCTTCACCTTCGAAAGCGCGTTTGAACGCTGTTGTTGCAGGTTGTCGCTTAAAGAACGGCTGAGTTCGCTTTCGTTCGACCCGTCCGTCGTTCTTCCGCGCCAATCCATTATTTCGAGCGTTATTTCCTGCGGGAATGTCCCCTGCTTCTCGTCTATAAATTCCGTATACGCCCCTTTTATGTACTCGCTCAAAAAGCGTATCGCCGTCTTTTTCGCGGATACCGCCGCCGCGTCGCTCTTGGAAATTACGTCGGAAAGCCGCTCGGCAAGATTGACGGGTTTATCGCTGCGAATGCTCGCGCGAACGTTTATTACGTGACGTGCTCTCTCCTCGTCGCCGTCCAACTGTTTTACGAGAGAATAGAATTCTTCTTCTTTGCGCAACGCCTTTTCCGCGTCTTCGTATTCGGTTACGAGGTGTTTCAACTCCAAGTCTATTTTTTCGATCAGATCACGCTTTTCTACGGGTGCGCTCAGCGTGCGGCTGAATTCATCCGAGATAACCGAAGAGACTTCGATCCGCGAAAGATATTGATTGATCGCACCGAATTCGGGACAAGCAAAAGAAAGCGCCTTGAATTGAGGGGCAAGATCTTCGCAGAAACTGAGGAAGTACCTTTTCCAATATTCGTGCTGTTCGGATTGAAAATTCGGGTTGCTTCTCTGCAACTGTTTCATCCAATAGTCGATATACTCCGTGCAAAGGTTGTCCTTATCCTCGCCGAAAACGCCGTTCGCATACGCGTCTATGTACGCGATAATGCTCTCCTTCATATCGCTTGCTTTTTGCTGTGCGAAATACCTCGAAAGCCATTCGAAGCATGCGTCCGTTCTGCCGTTTCGTCTGCATATCAGGGCAAAAACCAAAGATGTTTTTTCGTCGTCGCGCCTGACCGCCTCTTTTATCGCCCGTTCAGCCAAGTCCTTGTCGTTGGATATCCACGCCGAAAGGGCTATCAGACAGGGAGAAAGCCAATATTTGGGCGTCGCAAGCATGAGTTCTTCCGAGCATGACGTCACGGTCGTTTGGTGAATGAGCGCAAGATCCGTCGCGTCGAGTATGCCGAGCATATTTTGTCTCACGAGTTCGTGATTGCCGAATTTCCGTTCGAGTTCCTGACGAACGCGTATGACTTCGGTTACGGCGCGTTGGAGCGCAAATTGCATATTCTGCTTTTTCATCATAAAGAAAAAGTCTTTGCGCAAATTATTCAGCTCGTTCTGCATGGACACTACTCTGCCGTCCAACTCGGTCGCTCTCTTTAACAAAGCGCTTATGTTTGATTGCAACGACGACAGGCTGCTGTAATTCACTTCAACACTCAAATCAATTTTCCTCCTTCATTTTCTTTTCAAAGTCTCCCCTTTGGCGCTCGTATGCGTTTTTGAATTTTGCACGGAGCGTGGGGTTTGACATACCGTTTATTATCTCCCCGACAGGCAGAACGAAATCGTTGTAAAACCGTTCGGTTTTCGTACGCAAAAAGAAAGTGTTCCCATTGTAAGGGGACTCGGAATTCGTTTTGATCGAATTCAAAAGCGCATAACAAGTTTTGGGCACGCTGCACTTTGCGGCACACCTTTTGTATAATTCTTTAAGCCGCGGAGTTAAAAAATCAATGTTCGCGCGGCGCGCTATCAAATACGGGGAAAACGCGTCCGTAAATTCGAGAATTTCCGAGGCGTGATTCCCGTTTATTGCCATTTCGAGTATGTCCTCTTCGTGGTCGTCCAAGTCGGTCATGCAGGACAGGAACATTTTTTTAAGCGGTTCGAGTTCTTCGATATCCACCGACGTTTCCTTTGCCTTGACGAAAAACCGCGCAATACTCTTGCTGTTCCGCGCTTCGTCTATGAACGCTTCGTTGTAAGCGAGCACAAATGCCGCCGCCATATTATCCACCGCTATGGTCATGGCTTCCTCGGCAAAGCGAGCCGACAGTTTGTAGTTCTTCTCCTTGAAGTATTTGACGACGTTCGTAAGGTCGTTGATCACTTTATCGTTGGAGTTGAAAAAATTACGCTTGAACTCCGTCGTATAACCGCAACTGTCACATGTGCCTACCCTCGTCTTGAAGTCGATCGTTACCGACGCGCCACAGTTCGGGCAAGAAAATCTTACGCCTTCTATTTCCATATTCTTCCTTCGATTCTTACTTCAACGATTTGAGAGTTTCGTTTCTCGCGGTGAGCGCCACGCTCGCATTTTTGATCTTTTTCAAAATATCGTCTTTTTCGTCGCCGCTCTGCACCATGAATTTGATTTCGTCGATCTTATTCGCAAGGTCAAGCTCGGCGTCTTCGGTCTCCGGTCTGCCCATGGGATCGCTGTAATCGATCGATTCGCGGAGCGCTAACAACGCGCGTTTTACTTCCGCGTCCTCCGACATAGCCGCTATCGTGCCGACGCTTATGCCCAAACCTTTTATCGACGCGTATTTTTTATCTATCTCGTCGTTCAGCTTTTCCGTGCGCCCTATCATCATCACGGACGCGATAACCGCGCCAGCATACGCCAATAACAAAACGAGGTTGGGCACGAGGACTGCCGCTATGGGAGCGGGCCAGCCGAAACCGAACGCAATGAACACCGAGTTCATTATTATAACTATCGCGAAAAATATCGCGCTGAAAATATATGTCGGCGAAAGCACCGAGAAGTTGGCGTTTTTACTGCTCTTCACCAATAAAAGCACCACCGCAACCGCGGCAAACGCTATAACGTTAAACACATAGCCGAGCCAGAAGAAAACATTCGCAACGGATAAGTTTGCAAGCGTGGCGGAAAGTACCCATACGAGTACGTTCCATATCACGAATAAAATCGCTTCGAGAATTAAAGCAAGATATCTTCCTTTTATCGTTTTCATATTCCCTCCTTAGTCGGCGACGGGTTCGCCGCAGTTACCGCAGAATTTACCCGTTACTTCCGCTCCGCATTTTGCGCAGATTTTTATCAATTTCGCTCCGCATTCGCCGCAGAATTTCGATCCTACGGGAATGCTTTTTCCGCACTTCGGGCAGGTCATCATTCCCGACGGTAACACCGCCGCGCCGCAATTTGTGCAGAACTTTGCCTGCGCGGGCAGATCCGCGCCGCACTTCGCGCACTTGGCCGCGCCGCCCGCACTCGTATTCAATATGCCGCTCATGCCCGCCATGTTGCTGCCGAATGCGCCGCCGACGCCGAAGCCCATTCCGAGCCCCATGCCTGCGCCCATAACGCCGCCTGCCGTGCCTTCGTTAGCCGCCGCGTTGCCGAGCACTTCGAAACTCTTTTCCTGCTGATAGGTATAACCTTCGCGAGCACGCTTACGCGCAAGCGCTTCGGATTCGAGATCCATTTTTCTCGCAGCCTGTTTGGACTCGTTTATCGCTCTGAGGTCCTCGTCGGGCGCGCTTATGCTGTTGAAGGAGAAATTATCCAGAACTATGCCGAAGTCCTCGAAGTAAGGCGCAAGTTGTGCGAAAATGCTGTCGGAAATGCCGAGAAGGTGCGCGTTTATCTGCAAAATCCCGACGTTCTCGTTTACGAGAGTCTGACCGAGAAGCGCGCTGACGCGTTTGATGAGCTCGCCTCGGAGATAGCCGCCGAACTCGTCCTTGCGATATTCGCTCCTTGTTCCCGCTACCTTTATGATGAACTTGCGCGCGTCGCCTATGTGCGCGCCGAAAAGCCCGTTTGCGCGGACGTGAATGTTTATGTGCTCGACGGGGTCCTCGACCTGAATCGGCGACGCCGTCCCCCATTTCAAGTCCATTAAACGAACCTTATTTACGAAAAATACTTCGCTATGGAAGGGCGTTTTACCGTCCGTCGGTATCGCCGCCAGCTTACCGAGCAAGGGCAGTTTATCCGTGGACAGAGTGTGCTTTCCCGCGCCGAAAAGGTCGAGCGCGCGGCCGTCCTTGAAGAAAATCGCTTCCTGCGATTCGTGCACTATCAGTTGCGTGTGAGTGTTGAAATCCTCCGCTTCGTGCTTGTGAATGAGAATGTCCGTGGCGTCATAACCCGACGGATCCCATTTGACAACGTCATACAGTTTCATTGTTGTACTCCCCTGATTTTTTTGACGATATATGGCGACTATTGTCACTATATACGCGTTCATAGTATATATCATCCTCAAAATTTTGTCAATACCGATTTGTCACATTTGCGACATGTTTACGCCGCCTATTATAAGGTTTAACTTTCGCCGATAGCCCCCGCTCTTTTCCGCATGCTTTTCCGCGCTGCCCTGCTGTTGGCATACAAAAAAACGGCGGCAATGTTTACCGTCGTCGTTGCATTATGGTCGAGGTGACAAGTTCATGATTTCGGAGATGAAAAAGGTGCGTTTTACACGTCGATAAAAGGACATTTTGTTCCCCAAAATGTTCCCCAAAATGTTCCCCAATTTGTTCCCCAAAATGTCCCCCAAAAGTGCTCCCGAAAAAAATTCGGTGGTCACGGAGTGTGAAAAAACGGGGTAAAATGACGTCAAAGGGCAGCAAATCTTGTGAATTTACTGCCCTTTGGGGTCAAATGGTCGAGGTGACAAGACTTGAACTTGCGACCTCACGGTCCCTAACCGTGC
>CANQCB010000069.1 GCA_947589145.1 uncultured Clostridia bacterium
TGCCCGTAATAGCCACGAGGGGCACGCTGTCCATATAAGCGGTGGCGATACCCGTTACGAGGTTGGTTGCGCCCGGACCCGACGTAGCGATAACCACGCCCGTTTTGCCCGTGGCGCGCGCATAGCCGTCGGCGGCGTGGGACGCGCCCTGTTCGTGGCAGGTAAGTATCTGCGTCAGATTGTCTCTTTCTTCGTAAAGAGCGTCGAAAATATCGAGTACGCTGCCGCCGGGATATCCGAAAACGGTGTCGATACCCTGTTCTTCGATACATTTGACAATGATTTGCGAGCCTTTCAGTTTCATATTTTCCAATCCTTATAAAAAATCCGAGTGTTGAATAAACAGAATAAAAAATCGTGTTTGGGAGATTTTAACACAAATAAAAGTCGTTGTCAATATTTAAGCGAACGCTTGCGATAAACTGACGAACGTTTGAGCGACTTCGGTCGCTTTTATGCTTGTCGCGATCAGCGGATCGAACGCCATAAGTATGAGGCAATAGGTAAGAACCGCGAGAGTGTCCATAATGGTGGATATGACGGGCGCAGCCATGAGCGCGGGATCGACCTTGATCTTTTTTGCGAGAATAGGGAGCAGCGAACCGAGGATTTGCGCGACGAAACAGATGATAATGAGGGATATCCCGAGCACCACGCCCACCATGAGTATGTCCGTGCCCATAGTCCACCAATACATGATAATAACGCGCACCATGTTCGCCACCGCAAGCACGGAAGAACAAATCAGCGCGATCCGACCCTCTTTGAGACTGACTTTGACAAAGTCTTTGGGCTTTATCTGATCGAGGGCGAGGGCACGAATGATGGTGGTGGACGCTTGCGAACCGCAGTTTCCCGCCGTACCCATGAGCAGGGGAATGAACGAGGACAGGAAAATGGAGAGTTGCGCGTCGAAACCGTTTATGACCAATCCCGTAAAGGTTGCCGAGATCATGAGGAAGAGCAGCCACAAAATACGCCCGCGCGAGTGCTTCCACACCGAGGTTTTGAGATAGGTATCCTCGATAGGCGCCATTGCCGCCATTTTGGAGAAGTCCTCTTCGGCCTCTTCCTGTATAATGTCCATGATATCGTCGGCGGTGACGATACCGACAAGTCTGTTCTCGCTGTCGCAAACGGGCATGGAAGTGAAGTCGTACTTCTTGAACAGCCTTGCGACTTCCTCTTGGTCGGTGGAAGTGCGGACGAGAATGACGTTCTCTTCCATGAGATCCCCGACTTTGTCCGAAGGGTCGGAGAGCAGGAGTTTGCGGAGGGTAACCATACCGAGCAGCTTGCGCTGTGCGTCGAGTACGAAACAGTTGTTGATAGTCTCCTTGTCGATACCCGTTTTGCGTATGGTGTCGATCGCCTGCGAGACGGTGTACGTTTCTTTAAGGTCGACGAACTCCACCGTCATTATGCTTCCCGCGCTGTCCTCTTTGTATTGGAGCAGGTGATTGACGGCGGCGCGCGTTTCGGGTTTGCTTTTGGCGAGCAGTTGCTTTACGACCATGGACGGCATTTCGTCCAGAAGGTCGGCGGCGTCGTCCGCATATATACCGTCGATGACGGCGGCGGCTTCCGCCTGAGACATCTTCGTCAAAAGGTGTTGGCTGACTTCCGGGGGCAGATACACGAAAACGTCGGTTGCCATGTCCTTGGGGAGCAACCTGTAAATGCGGAGCAGGTCGTCCTCTTTGAAGTCGTCGAGAATTCCCGCGATATCGACGGGGTTCAGTTCGACGAGAATGGATTTAAGCAGAGCGAGTTGTTTGGACTCCATGAGATATTCCATGGAATCCTCGATAATTTCGTTTGCGTCGCCCACGCCTCTCGCCAGCAGTTTCTGCACGACGAAAGGGGGGAGATCCACGACGGCGTTGCGGTCGTCTTTGCCGTAAAGTTCGTGAACGATACGCGAATCTTCCGCGCTCGTAAGTTCGCGCATGAAGTGTTCTTCGGGGTCGTCGTCGATATTTCGAATGAGTTCGATAGCCTTAGCCGAGTCCAGCAGCAGGAGAGAGTCCGCGCGGAGTTCGACGGGAACGCGTTTGAAAATTTCGTTAAGTTCGGCATAGGAAAAGGGAGAAAGCAGCGCCTTTGCGCTTTCGCTTTCTTCGTCTTTGAGAAATTTTACCAAATCCTCGGCGACTTGACCGAAGTCGGTCTTGCTGTTCAGGATCTCTTCCATACCGAATACCAAAATGCCGCCGCACCGTACCGCGCAAGCGAACGGCGAACACCGTACCACCGTATATGATTTGATATATTATACAACGCAATATCGGATTTTGCAACTTTTTAAGACAAAAATTTGCGGTTTGACGATTATACGGCGGAATTTTAAGCGCGAGAAAAAACAAGGCGTAAAAACATTTGATTTTTAGCCCTTCGATGTAGTATACTTTATGTCGTGAAAGAAGGAACGGAAACAAAGGCGCTGGAAAATTATATCGTGGCGGTACGCCGCGCTCTTCACGCCTGTCCCGAATTATCCTCCGTCGAATATAAGACAAGCGAATATATCGAGCGGGAACTCGTTAAAATTGGGCTCGTTCCTCGCCGCGCTCACCTCGGACTGATCGCGGACATAAAGGGGAGCGACGGAAAGCGGACGGTTGCGCTTCGGGCGGATTTCGACGGTCTGCCGATAACGGAAAAAACGGGATTGCCGTTTGCGTCGCACAACGGTTGCATGCACGCTTGCGGGCACGACGGTCACACGGCGATGCTCCTCGGCGCGGCAAAGTACCTCAGCGAGAACGCGCCGAAAAACAACGTCCGTCTCATATTCCAATTCGGCGAAGAGGGGGACGGCGGTTCGGTAACGATGATAGAGAACGGCGCGACGGAAAACGCGGACGAGATATACGCGTTCCACCTTTGTCCCGAACTCGAATTCGGAAAAGTCGGCACGAACGAGGGCACTCTTTTCGCCGGCGTGGCGGAATTCAACGTGACTTTCGCGGGTAAAAGCGTTCATTGCGCGCTGAAAAGCGAGGGCGCGGACGCGCTTGCCGCCGCCGCGGAATTTACTTGCAAAATAGGCGATTGCGGCAGAGAGAACACCCTGCTTCACGTAGGAAAATTCACGAGCGGATACGCGCGGAACGTCGTTTCGGACGCCGCGACGCTGGAATGCAGTTTTCGCTTCTTCGACGAAAAGGATCGCGACCCGATAATTGCGGAGCTGACCGCGCTTGCAAACGCCTGCGCGGCGAAATACGGTTGCACGGCATCTCTTACGGTAAAATCGACATATCCGCCTCTCGTCAATCACAAACAATGCGTGCGCAAGTTGAAAAAAATAACCGAAACCGTGGAAATGAAAGCGCGGTATACGGCGGAGGACTTCGCGTATTATCTGAAAGAGATACCCGGGTGCATGGCATGGTTGGGCGTGAAAGACGAAAAGCACGTCGCCCCTTTGCACAGCGATACTTTCGATTTCGACGAAAGCATATTGTTAAAAGGCACGCGGTTATTCGTGGAATTGGCGAATTTGGAATAGAAAATCGCCGCTGAAAACAGAAAACAGGAGTAAATAAATGGCAGACGAGTCTGTAAAAATCACATCGATAGGCGCGAAAGCGATACGGCGCGACGAATATTCGGACGCCGCCCTGCCCGAAGGCAGGAAATGGGCGGCGTTCAAAGCGGCGTTTCGTTTCGGCACGGATAGAGCCTCGCTCGGAAAAATGGTAATAGTCGGGCTTTTAAGCATTTTGTTTTTAGTCCCCGGCATAGCATGGGTTTTGCTTTTCAATAACTTTTTCGGCAGCAAGGTCGGGGCGTACAACCCTTACGGCGCGTTCGACGGATTGGGCTTTCCGAGCGGCGACGTGTTGGATAAAGGACTTAATACGGCGCTCATAAACGGCAATATGTGGTACTATAACAATGCGCTTTTGCAATTTTCCGTTCTGATCCCGTGCATAATGTGCGCGGCGGTCGGCATAGGCGCGCTCGTATACGTCGCGAGAACGGCGATTAACGGGGAAAAGGTAAAGATATTCGTCGACTTTTTCAAAGGAGTGAAATACACTTGGCTGTCCTCTTTGGTCGGGGGATTGCTTATCGGCGCGAACATAATGCTCATAGCGTTCTGCGCTTACGTATTCGACGCTTATTTTCTCAGCTTGGCGGGCAAGATAGTTACATTGATATTCTCGTCCTTGCTTTTGGTGTTCGTGACGATATATTCGTTCTATCTCATCACGCTGTCGGCGAACTATAAACTGCCTTTCTTCCACCGCCTCAAAGACGCATTCCTGCTTATGTTCAAAGGCATTCTGAATAACCTGCTTGCCATGGTATTCGTGGGAATAATAGCGGGATTGGCGATACTTCTGATTATTCTTACCGGCGCAACGTCCATGGTAGGCATGCTCGTTTGGTTTATATTGTTCTTTTTCGGTTTCTATGCGGTCGCGACGATATTCGCGGCGTTCTCTCAACCGATGTTCAATAAATATATAAACGCAGGCATGCAGGATCGCGAAAGCCACGCGGCGACGGAACAGGCTTATGCCGCAATTCGCGCGCAAAAAGCGGCGGATAAGGCGGCGGGCAAGACAAGCGCAAAAAAGAAAAATACCGCTCAAAAGTTCGTCAACCCGAAAAAGAAAAAGAAAGCGGATACGAGCGCGCGGCCCGAAAAATCTGTGCAGCCCGCCGCGCCCAAGAAAAAGGGCTTTACCGAGGAAGAACTCCGAAAAATGGACGAGGACAGGCTGAAACTTTTGACGGAAGAACGCATAGAGGTTGTGGAGAACCTCGAAGATATATCTGTTTACACGGACGAGGAAGATGACTGAAATACTGAATTTCGAAAAAACCACGGAGTGGTTTATAAATCAATCGAAGCTTTGGAGCAAGAGGGGCGATGATTACAAGTCGCTCCTTTATGCGCGCCGCGCTTACGACAGCGGCAGTCCGAGCGGAAAGTTACGCATGGCAAAGTCGCTCTACGAGAGCGGCAATTTTAACCGTGCTTTCGACGAATTCTTTTCGCTTTATAAGGGCGAAATGCACACGGAAGAAGTGTGCGTGGGAATAATAAAGTGCTTGAAAGGAATGTCAAACAACCGTTCTATGGCGAGATTTTTGACGGACGCGGCGAAAGAAGGCACGCTGAAAACGGGCGCCGACGCGGCGAAGGACGGCAATATAGAAGGCGCGCTCGCAGAGATCATGTCGGCATATCCCGACGAGTATGCGAACAAGGAGTTTGCGTCGGTCGCATATCTTTATTTCAACGAATTCCTGCCGAACTCCGATTTGCTTCTGCGCGAAGTGAATTTCGCCGACGATTTGCTCACGGGCGGGTTGGATCTCATATTCACGCTTGCGACCATTCCCATGATCGATAAAATAGACGAAAAGCACGCGTTAAGCGCGATAAAGACCTGCGACGACATAATGAGCAAAAACGGCAACGTCTACGAGGCGCTTTCCCTCAAAATCGTGTGCCTCGTAAAATTGGGCAGAATGGAAGAAGCGTATACCGCGGGCGACGAACTGCTCGATTATCCGTTCCCCGACGACAATCTGTTGCTCCTCAAATGCGCCAATGCGTTTATGATGATGGGTAACAGCGACGGCGCGCTCGACTATCTCGAAGAATTGCTTTACGAGTCGTATAACGAAATTCTCGTTCTTTTCACCGCCATAGCGAATATGAACGAGGGGTGTTACAACAGGGCGAAGGAGTTATTCGCAAGCGTATTGCTTATAAACCCGTCCAATCTCATAGCCGCGCATTGGTTGGAAAAACTTTGCCAAGCAAAGAGGAGAAGAAAGAGTCTCAACGCGGAGTTCAAATATCAGCTTCCGTCGAAAGAGGAAGTCGCGGTGCGCTGTTCGATCGACCGTTTATACGAAGAATTGGAGTTGTCGTGCCCCGTGGAAGAGACGGAAGAAATGCGCAGGCGTTTGAAACACGAACTCGAAAGTTGCAGGCAGATCGACTTCGTTGCATTCGTCGGACATAAGGCGGCGATGTACCAAGTATACGACGACGTATGCGAATGGTATCTTTGCAATCCGCGCGGCGCATTGTCGGTGAAACGGGATATTCTGTTCGAAATGCTTTGTCACGACGTTTATCGCACGATCCCCGTTTTCATGAACGGACTGAGCGAAATAAAGATAAAAATAAATTTGAAAGGTCTGAGCGCCGCGCTTATCCGCGCTTACGTAGGCGCGTTGTCGACGGCATGTATTTTCTCACCGAAGGGTTGCGAAAATCTGGACGACATGTTTACGAATATATATCCCTTCCTCGAAAACATGAACGTATCGACGGAAACCGATATAATGTCGCTTGCCGCCGCGCTGTTATCCCTCAGCGATTCCATAATGACCGAAACGGAAACAAGGGCGTCGGATATGTTCATGATGGCGAAAGCGAGCAAGGTCGCCGAATATTGCAGAGCGATAATGCGCGAATACCCGCAATATCAACGCAAAAAAGGGAATAAGTAAATGAATTTGGAAAAACTTTTCGAAAAATATCTCCGCGCATACTTTGCCGCGCACCCCGAAGTTCTGTCCGACCCCGAGGAAGTCGTGTCGGAAGTATATGCGGAATGGGCGGAAAAACCCGACGCCGAACTCGGTTGCACTCCGCGCGCTTACGTGGAAAAACTGACCGACGTCCGCGAACTTGCGGCTATGGCGGCGGAGAGCGTCAAACGCGGCGGCGAACCCTCTCCGTTGGTACTCGACAGAATAGTCGAACTGCCTGCGGAACGCGAACTGACGGAAATCTTGGAGGGCGGGGGCGACGACGGAATGCGCACGCTTGCCGCCGACCTGCTGTCGAGAATGGATAAACTGCCCGTTCTTACCTCGCTTGAACTCGTGTTCGATCCCGACGAGTCGGACGTCGTCAGGGAAGCCTTGATAGACAAACTTAAATATGCGGATAACATTGCGCCCGCACTGCTCGAAAGGATAGACGGGGCGGTTGACAAAAAGATACTTGCCGAGTTGCTTGTTTCCACGGGCGTCAGGGAGGACAGAATATACGACCTGCTCCTCGGACTGCTCCGCTCGGGCGACTGCCTGCCCTTTGCCGCGCAACTCCTTGCCGAGTACGGCGACGAGCGCGCTATCGAACCGCTCAGCGAACTTGCCGAGACGGCGGTATATGCCGACTACATCGAACTTCGGAACGCCGTCGAAGGGCTCGGCGGGGAACTCACTCTCCGCTTTAATTGGGACGGCGACGCCACCTATAAAAAAATCAAAGGCGAATAATATTCGCGCAGCGCAAAGTATCAAAGCGGCATAAGAATATTAAGCCAAAACGCCATAATTGTGCATAACTCCCTCGCGAGGAAACTTTCCCCGCGGGGTCTTTTTTGTGCCTATAATCGAACCCTACAAACCCGCATAATCGCAAAGCCGATATATGTGTCTTGTAGCCGATATATGCGCCTTGTATGATACACGCCCGATAATGCCAACTGCGGGCAAAAGACGGGGGAGCGGCATAGATATATACTATGCTGATCGGACTGTTTGACAGCGGGGTGGGAGGCTTAAGCGTACTTGCCGCGTGCAGGC
>CANQCB010000070.1 GCA_947589145.1 uncultured Clostridia bacterium
AGTAACCACATAAAAAAACTCGCCCGAAAAGGGCGAGTTTTTTGGAGCTGTTACCGGGACTTGAACCCGGGACCTCGTCCTTACCAAGGACGTGCTCTACCTACTGAGCCATAACAGCATATTTATATTTTTAAGATTGCTAACCGGACTTGACCCGCGCCTGATGGCGACTTCGAACATAGTTCGAAGTACGCTCGCTAAAAACAGTTCACCGAACTGTTTTCTTTACGCTCGCGCTTCGTCCTTACCAAGGACGTGGCCCTACTGAGCCCTCAGCCGAGCAAACCTTCGGTTTGCGAACGCCACGAAGCGTAGCGAAGTATAACAGCGTATATATTTTTCGGTTTGCGAACGCCGCGAAGCGCGGCGAAGTATAGCGGCACATTGACAGCGTGATTATTATAATAAAAATTCGCGGGTGTGTCAATCGTTTTGCGGAGATTTGGCGCAAGACCGCAAAACTAATTCCTCTCTGCCCTCTCGCCCTGCGTTCTCTCCTCGATTGCGCGGAGCAGAATTTTCACGTGGTCGAACGCCAGACCGCCTTTCAAGACCTCGGTGCGATTGACGTCCACTTTTCCAAACCGGTCGCGAACTACTTTAAGGACGGTTTTCGCGCCGCCTACCCAAAGCAGTGTATCTTCTCCGTCGGTATCGACCTCATAGCCATACCAGGCGGCGATAGCGGCGTCGTCCCCGCCCTTAACCTCGAACGGCTCGGGCACTTCCGCCGTGTAGCACACGGAGACCGTCCAATCGCGCGGATCGCGATGAGGCGTGGACGCGGTATAAAATTGCCGCATATTTTCGACTGTCGCGTGCGTTTCCTCATAAAGTTCGCGCACGGCGCATTCCTCGGTACTTTCGCCGTATTCGACAAAGCCGCCCGGGAACGCCAAATCGCCGATAAAGGGGTGATTGCCGCGGCGCACGAGCAGGACTTTTTGCCCCGAAAAAATCACGCAGTCCGCAGTCACGGACGGGTGACGGTAACGCGACGGATCGTATTCCGCCAAAAATTCTTCGAGCGTCTGCCCTTTTTCATTTAATTTTTTATGAGACATAACGGCTTACCTTTCACAAAATTAAGAGTCGGGACCGCCGCCCCAACTCTTATGTATGTCGACTTTCCGTCGCTTAATAATCGTAAATCGTGCTGATCGGCGAATCGCTGAACACGCTCTCGATACCCTTTGCGAAAATGGGCGCAACGGTGAGAGGTATGAGTTTGGAGAGTTTGAACGAAGCGGGTTGCTCGATGGTATTGAGCATAAACAACTTCTTTATGTACGAATTTTCCAATCTCTCGCAGGCGGGCCCCGAAAGCACGCCGTGAGTGCAGCAAGCGTAAACTTCTTTCGCTCCGCCCACTTCGACAAGCGCCTTTGCGCCCTCGGTTATCGTGCCGGCGGTATCTATCATATCGTCCACAATAAGGCAAACCTTACCTTTGACGTCGCCGACGATATTCATAACCTCCATAACGTTCGCCTTGGGACGGCGCTTGTCCACAATGGCAAGCGGAGTTCCCAATTTTTCGCCCATTCTTCTCGCGCGCGAAACGCTGCCCACGTCGGGAGAGACGGTTATGAGTTGGTCGTTCGCCATGGCTGTTTTGAAAAAGTCCTGTTTCTTTATAGCGTCGCCGAGAATGGGAATACCGATGAGGTGATCGACGGGGATATTGAAAAAGCCCTGTATTTGGTTGGCATGGAGATCCATCGTAAGCAATCTGTCCGCGCCTGCCGTCGTAATGAGATCGGCGACGAGTTTTG
This sequence comes from uncultured Clostridia bacterium, assembly GCA_947589145.1. GTDB lineage: Bacteria > Bacillota > Clostridia > Christensenellales > Pumilibacteraceae > Protoclostridium. The sequence continues at coordinate 1,776 of CANQCB010000070.1, forward strand.
CGGTAATCGGGTCGCGAGGACGAGCCTTTCTGTCCTGACGAGCATAGCCGAAGTAAGGAATAACGGCGGTTATACGCCCTGCCGAGGCGCGTTTAAGCGCGTCGATCATAACGAGAAGTTCCATTAAGTTATCGTTCACGGGCGACGATGTGGACTGTACCACGTATACGTCGCTGCCGCGAACCGACTCGCTGACGTGAACGGCGCACTCGCCGTCCGAGAACTTGCCGACTTCTATCTTTCCCAAATTTATTTTGAGACAATCCGCGATTTCTTTTGCAAGTTTGGGACAGCCGCTTCCTGCAAACAATTTGATTTGATTACCATGTACGTTCATTTATTATCCGTCCTTTTCGGTTTTAGTAAAAGTATTGTTTTCCCAATTTTCTTTGACCGTTTGTCTCGCACGCCCGACCGCAAGCGCCTTTGACGGTACGTTCTCCGTTATAACCGAACCTGCCGCGACGAACGCGCCCGAGCCTATTTCCAACGGTGCGACGAGAGTGGAATTGCTCCCCACGAAAACATTGTCGCCCAAGACGATCTTGCGTTTGACCGAGCCGTCGTAGTTGGCGAATACCACTCCTGCGCCGATATTGCAATTTTTGCCCACGTCCGCGTCTCCGACGTATGCGAGGTGGCAAACCTTGCTTCCCGAGCCTATGCGGCTGTTCTTGATCTCCACATAGTCCCCTATTTTCGCGTTCTGCCCGATCACCGCGCCGTTTCTCAAATGCGCATAAGGTCCGACCGTCGCGCCGCCGTAAACTATCGCGCCGACGAGAGTGCTGTTCGAAATCACCGCGCCGCCCTCTATGACCGAGGACTCGATAATGCAATTCTCTTTCAGCACCGCGCCCGAACGGATTATCGACTTACCGCGAACCGTGCAACCGGGATAAATTTTCGCGCCCGGCTCGATTACGACGTTCACGCCGATATACGTCGTGGTGGGGTCGACTATCTCCACCCCGTGGCTCATGAAGAAATAAGTTATTCGCGAACGGAGAATGTCCGCGACGTAGGTAAGCTGATTATGATTGAACACGGTGACGAAATCGTCGTCCCCGGGCGTAATGATACGCGCCGATTTAAGCGATTCCGCATTGCGCGCGTACTCGGTGCGAAAAACCCAACCGCGCGGCATACGAAGCACGTCGGCATTGTCCCGCACGAGACTTTTCACGACTTCGTCCACGGCGGAATAGGTCAAAAGCGGCGTATCCGAATATAAAACGGCGGTTATGGGGCGATCCCCCAAGTGCGGCAAAATAATGGGGAGCAATTCCTCCCCCTCTTTATAATCGACGCTTTCCGTCTCCATATCCCGCATCGCCGCGCGAACCCACTCTTCGAGACTGCGCCCGAATAAGTCGGTATCCGCATTCGGCTTGCCTTCTCCGCGATCGACGCGCAGAATTATGATTTTAACATCATCATTCACATAACTATTATATGTAATCGCAAAGTATAAGTCAAGTAAAAGCAGTTTGCTTTTGCAAATTATCGACGTTCGGTTCGACAAGACAAGCGGCGAAAGAAACGGCGTTACCTCGAAACTTTCGCAGAAAAAAAGGGGATCTTTCGACCCCCCCCCGTTAAAAAGCGATATAGCGCCCGCACGAGACGTTTATTCCGACTTGGGAGTTCTGCGCTCCTTGAAAAAGTCGGTGAGCAATTTTGCGCATTCGCATTCGAGAACGCCGCCTTCGGTATCGGCGCGATGATTGAATGTGGGATTATTCGTGAGGTTAAGCACGGTGCCGCCGCAACCGAAACGTCTGTCGAACGCGCCGTAAACGACGCGCTTGATTCGCGACAAAACGATTGCGCCCGCGCACATAACGCAGGGTTCTTTGGTCACGTAGAGTTCCGCGCCTTCGAGGTTCCAATGTCCGAGTTTTTTACCCGCCTTGCGAAGCGCCATAATTTCGGCGTGCGCAGTGGGGTCGCATTGCGTGGTGCGGACATTATGCGCGCGCGCGATGATCTTGCCGTCCGACACTATTACCGCGCCGACGGGCACTTCGCTCTTTTCGGCGGCCTTTTTAGCCTCGGCAAGCGCGGCTTTCATGAATTTTTCTCCAACTCGCGAGCGAGTATCATCGGTAGCCATATATTTTTCTCCTCTCCGATCAAATCGGTTTCGTTTAACGGGTGACTGTGAGCGTCATCCACTATCTCTACGGTGAGCGCGGTTATCCCGAGCCCCACGCAGAAATCCTTGTAACCGCCTGCGCTGCCGAGGTCGCCGTCTACCAAAGAGTATCCGAGATACGCCGCGGCGCACTCCGCCAATTCCCTGTCGCGCGCAAGCCTTCTGCCCGTCTGCCCGAACTCGTAGTAAATCTCGCGGCCCAGCGCGTGGTAACTTATCGTCAGAATGGGATCGACGCGTTTTGTAAACCGCACAAGCGCCTGAGTTTCCGCCTCGCTTTCCGCGTGCTCGCCTATGTAAGACGACGGAGACGGGTAGTTCAGATTGCCTTTCCCCGTTCCCCACCTTGCGTTGAAATTGCAATTTATATCAACGCCGCGAAGGTTTGCTTTCCACAAAGAAAAGTCCTCTCCGCCGTTGATTTCCAAGAGCCTCTTTTGGATTTCGGGGAAAACGTCCGCGCCCGTTTGCGCCAAAGTACAGCCGTCGGGATTGGTCATCGGCAAAAAATATATTCCGAAAGGAAGTTGTTCTTTTTGGAGCACGAACGCCTGCCGAGTGACGAGCAAAGAAGTTATCCACTCTCTTGCGTGCATTCCGCCCTGCACGATTATCTGCCTGCCTTCCTTGGGTCCGACGTGAAAACAGAGTATGTGCGCGCCCGTCATCGTTCGCCCTATACTGCCGCAATCCACGCCCAACTTGCAAAGTTTGCAACAATCCTGCCTTAAATCGTCATATATATACACTCCCTCATTATATGCGCGCGCGGAATAAAATACGCGTCGAGAGCGTGATTTTCGGCTTATTTATGATAGGACGTCCCTGCGATGATCGTGAACGCGCGATAAACCTGTTCCGCCGCTATCAGCCGCATGAGACGATGAGGGAAGGTCATTTTTCCGAAGGACACCACTGCGTCGGCTTTCCGCCTCACTTCATCCGTCACTCCGCGGCTTCCGCCTATTATGATCTGAACTTTGGGGCTGCGAAGATAGGCATTGTCTATAACGGCGGCAAACTCCTCGCTCGTGGTCTGTTTCCCACGAAGGTCGAAAAGTATGCAATAGCCGTCCATTTTGCTTAAAAGAGCGGCGCTCTCCACAGCCGCCGCCCGTCCGTCGTCCTTGCAGTCGGGCAATTCGACGACCGTTGCGTCGCAAAATTTGCCCAAACGCTTGATATATTCGGCAATACCCTCGTTGAAATACGCCTCTTTGATTTTTCCGACGCAAAGAATTTCCAAACGCTTCATAAAGTACCCGTCAGCCCCTCGAGAAGGGTTATGATCCAAGAGATAAGGCATATAAGCGCGGCGGGTATGAGTATCAACGCCGCCGACATATTGCCGCCTTTCTCCTTATGGGAAATGTCGCAAATTATCTCGCCTTTCGGTTGGGGCTTATCCGCAAACTTTTTGCAAAGGAAGTATACGATGAACCCGCCGAGCGCGGCTAACGCAACGCTCGCAACAATAAAGATCGCCGTAGACCAGCCCGCCGCAAACACCGACGTTATCCAGGATATAACGGCGGCGTCGATGACGGGGATACACATGATAACGCCTATCAGGTTGCTCACCGCATGGATTATTATCGCGGGGACGATATTCCCCATTTTGACAACGGCAAAAGCCAACGCGCAGCCGAGCATGAATTGATATACCGTTTGAAGCGGATTCATGTGCATAAACGAAAAAAGCAGGCCGCAGACGATCACCGCGAAAAGATTCCGCGTGCTTTGTTTTTTCCCGCAAAGCACGGTCAGCGACGAGAGTACCGCACCTCGGAAAAGGAATTCCTCCCCGACGGGCGCAAAGAGTATCGCCGAAATCGCCGTGAACACCAACGCCGTCACCCCGAGCGGAGGCTCGGTCGGATAACCGCCGCGGTAAAGAGCCTCGTTGAAACTCAAAGAAATTCCCGAAAAACACGCATAGCAAACGACGCCGATCATTACGGCAACAACGCATTTGCTTACCGACGTTTTTTTCGGGGCATAAGTCATGCGGCTGTTAAAAACCGCGGTCGGGATAAAGCACACGGCTACAAAACAGCATTGAACGACAAAGGAGAAAATAAAGTTGACTACGACAGCGCCCGTCCCGCCGAACGCGTTTGCGATCAACCCGAATATAAGGCTGAATACGAGATAGATCAAAACCGCAAATAAGTAGGAAAAACTACCCTCTACCGCCGTATATTTGTTTGTCAACGAGCTTCTCAAATTTCCCCGCACCCCTTTGTCTGTAAGTGAAATTTTTTACGAATTTTAATTGCAACCGCGTCGGTCACACTTCCATGATCTCCGATAAGCATTGCCGATTTGCGACAAATATTTCCGCCTTGCCGCCGAGATTATGCGCAATGAGCGCGTTTTGCGCGGCTGAGAGCGCAATTTCAGGCGAGTTGTTCTCTTCGGACAGGTGCGCGAGCATGATTTTTTTCACGCCCTTGCCGACGAGATAGGAAACGCTTTCCGCGCTGTCCGCGTTCGACAGATGCCCCCGCGAACCCGCTATGCGCGCTTTGAGATACGGCGGATATTTGGGGTTGCAACGAAGAAGTCCGTCCTCGTAGTTGGACTCGATAAAAACCGCGTCGGAGTCGGAAATCGCTTCGAGCGTGGACTTCGGCATTATTCCCAAATCGGTTACGAGCGTTATTTTGCTCCCCTCGCTGTAAAACGAATACCCGAAACAAGGTACGTCGTGAGACACGGGAAAGCAAGAGACGGTTATGTCTCCGAGGCATACATCGCCGTAAAACGCGTCGCATTCCCCCTCTACCTTGCCGCGAACGGAGTTATGTAAAATGCGGTTATAATGGAGCGTCATTCCGCTTTTGACCCCGTCGGGCACAAAACGGAAATGATCGGAATGAGTATGCGTGAGAAATATGTCGTGCGCGTCGCCGAGAGTTTCGAACGCCGCGTTGACGCGGGAAAGAGGAATTCCCATATCCACGATAAGCGACGATCTCTCACTTGCCACAAACACGCAATTCCCCTTGCTTCCGCTCGCTATACTGCAAATCCTCAATGCCATACCGTTTATATTATAACAACGCGCGTTGACTTTGTCAATTACGTGTGATATAATATCGATATGTATAATTGCGATACGATAGCCGAAACTCTCGGAAAGGCAATCGACGCCGCACTCAAAAAAGTGGACGGCGAGGTTCTGGTTTGTTTGAAAAAAGCGTATGACGAGGAAACCGACGAGCGCGCGAAGTGGGCGCTCGAGCAGATCGTGGAAAACGACGAGGTCGCCGAGCGCACGGACAGCTATCCCTGTCAGGACACCGGCGTGGCTATGCTGTTCGTCAAAGTCGGACAGGACGCGTCTTTCGACGGCTCGCTCGAAAACGCGCTCCAAGACGGGGTGCGACTCGGTTACACAGAGGCGCGTAAATCCATTGCGCACCCTCTCACGCGGCTGAACACGGGGGACAACACTCCCGCCGTCGTTTATTACGAGGTCACGGAGGGCGACGGGCTGGAAGTGGATTTCCTCGCAAAAGGCGCGGGCAGCGAAAATATGGGCGGCGTTAAAATGCTCAAGCCGTCGGACGGAGAAGAAGGCGTGAAAAAGTTTATCG
>CANQCB010000071.1 GCA_947589145.1 uncultured Clostridia bacterium
TTGCTCGGCTGAGCGAATAGCTCGCTCTTGCGACTTGGGTCGTTTTGTTACTTGCTTCACGCTCGCGTTCGCCCCCTCGCGGACAGCACGCAAAGAAAAAAGAGAGTAGTTTTACTCTCTTTTTTCTTTTTGGTGCCGCCGGTCGGGGTAAGGATAATGCACGGGCTCAAAGTGCATTATCCTTGGCGTTCGCAAGTCCTGCGGACTTGCTCGGCTGAGCGAATAGCTCGCTCTTGCGACTTGGGTCGTTTTGTTACTTGCTTCACGCTCGCGTTCGCCCCCTCGCGGACAGCACGCAAAGAAAAAAGAGAGTAGTTTTACTCTCTTTTTTCTTTTTGGTGCCGCCGGTCGGGGTCGAACCGACACGGTATCGCTACCACCGGATTTTGAGTCCGGCGCGTCTGCCAATTCCACCACGGCGGCTGACTTGCGAGAGTATGTTACCACATGTCCGCGAAAAAGTAAAGCGATAAAACGCCCCTCGACGATTTTATTTTTTTCGGCGGCGGTGAGCAACGCAAAGTCGGGGATATTTTTATACGTGCGCCGTCCGCCGCGGACATAAAAACGTTGACATTTTCGGGCATAAGTGATAAGGTATGTGGAGCGTAACGGAAGAACGACTGACATGGCTATTCTGATCATATCCGCCGTGACATGTTTATGCATGATCCTCGGCGTACTTTTCCTTCCGAAAATTCGGATAGGGCGCATAAAGATCGACACCTATTGGATAATAGTTCTGATAGGCGCCGTCGTCATACTCGTTTGCGGACAGGCGGACGTCGCCGCGATCGGGCGGGCGATGATTGCGGATACTTCGGTAAATCCGATCAAGATATTGGTGCTCTTCCTTTCGATAACCGTTCTTTCCGTCTTTCTGGACGAACTCGGATTTTTCAATTATCTTGCCGGCTTTGCGCTGCGCCATTCGCACGGCGGGCAGAAACGGCTTTTTTTATCTCTGTACTTGACGGTGTCGCTTCTCACCGTATTTACTTCCAACGACATAATAGTCTTATCTTTCACCCCGTTCGTCTGTTATTTCGCCAAAGAGGCGAAGGTCAACCCCATGCCGTACCTTGCCGCCGAATTTGTAGCCGCAAATACTTGGAGCATGGCGCTTCTCATCGGCAACCCGACAAACATATATCTTTCCGCCGCGTTCGGGATCGACTTTATCTCTTATCTGGCGGTAAGCGTTTTGCCTACCGTTGCGGCAGGCGGCGTGTCATTCTGCCTGCTTCTGCTGATTTTCCGCAAAAAGCTCAAAGTGCCGATCTCGGGCACGGTGGTACGCGGCGAAATCAAAGACAAAACGTCGCTGATCATCGGCATAGTCCATCTTGCCGCTTGCACCGTTTTGCTCGCGATAAGCAGTTACATAAATATCGAATCCTGGATAGTCGCGCTTGCTTCGGCAGGCAGCCTTTTTCTCGTATACGGCGTCGTGTCTCTCTGCCGAAAACGACCGCCGAGCGCGCTTATCGGCTGTCTGAAACGCGCGCCGTGGCAACTCGTTCCGTTTTTGCTGTCTATGTTCGTAATGACCGAAGCGTTGGGACAGCAGGGAATAATCGCGGCAATGGGCAATGCGATCGGCACGAAAGGGGAAATCTGGACGTACGGCGCGCTGTCTTTTTTGGGGTCGAATCTCATGAACAATATCCCCATGAGCGTACTGTTCTGTCCTATGATAGAGGCGGCAAACGCAGGATCGGGCGCGGTGTTCGCAACGATCATCGGCTCGAATATCGGCGCGTTCTTTACCCCGATCGGCGCGCTCGCCGGGCTGATGTTCGGTTCGATCCTGTCCGAACACGGTATCAAATTCGGGTACGTAGACTTTTTGAAACTCGGCGTCACCGTCGCCCTTCCAACGCTTGCGGCGGCTCTCGGCGCGCTGTCCCTCGTTATGCTTTGGATATAGGATATAATAGAATATAAATAACCGCGTGGACCGTTCGCGCCGAAAATTCCGAAAAAATTTTAATAATTTCAAGTCTTTCCGAGTATTGACAAACTCGAAAATGGGTGTATAATAAAAAATGGGGTGTATAATAAGCAGTAGGGGAGTTTACGCTGTCACGGCGGCAAAAAAGCAGGGGGTAGATGATGATAAACGTTGCGGTAGTAGAAGATGAAGATTCCGCGGCGGAAACGCTATCGGAATATTTCGAGCGGTATTCTCATGAGAAGGGCGCGCAATTTCACATTGTGCGCTTTGATAATCCCGTGAACTTTCTCACCAACTACAAGTCAAAGTACGATCTCGTGCTCATGGACATAGACCTGCCCGACATGGACGGCATGGAAGCGTCGCGGCGTATGCGGGAGATAGACAATCTCGTCACCCTGATTTTCGTGACCAACCTCTCGCAATACGCGGTATACGGCTATGAAGTGAACGCTTTCGATTATGTGGTTAAACCCGTCTCCTACTTTGACTTCGCGCTCAAATTGGAACGCGCCGTAAAGCGTATCGAGAACCGAGATCTTGTTCGCATACCCATTCCCATCGGAAACGACGCGGGGGGGGGGAATTCGGCTTGTTATTCCTTCGGAAATCAAGTACGTCGAAGTTATTAACCACAAACTGATATATCACACCACGAACGGCAATTTCGAAACGACGGGCAGTCTCAAAGAGCTTGAAAACAAACTCGCCGCCTTCGACTTTGCCAAGTGCAACAACTGTTATCTCGTCAACCTCGCCTTTGTTACCGCGCTTAACGGCTTCACGGTAGTCGTCGGCGACGACGAGTTGCAGGTAAGTCACCCGCGCAGGAAGGAGTTCCGCCGCGCGCTTAACAATTACCTCGGAGAAGAGTTCTGATGACGCAGCTGGAGTTTTACAAATCCTTCTGGTTCATGACCGAACTCATAATCGCCGAGGGTCTTTTTTGCGTCCATCTCGTCCCGCGTAGCAAATTTCCCATTCGCCTCGTGCTCTGCCTGTTGGGAGTGTATACTCTCTCATACTTCTTTCCCGTGCCGACGGACGATATGTTCTATATCTCCTTTATGTTCCTCGTGCTCTTCCTCTATACGGTGGTCGGCGCGAAGATACTGTTCAGGGAGTCCTGGCTGAAAATAACCTTTTGTCTGCTCGCGGGATACACGACGCAGCACCTCGCATATCAGACTTATAACCTCGCGCTCGTCGCTATGAACCTGCCGAGCGGCGCGGGCATGTACGGCAATACGGGCATATCGCTGTTCCCGAACGCCGTTGTCGCCCTCGTCTACCTCGCTATATACTTTGTCTTATACTTCCTTGCCGAGGTATTGTTCGGCGGTAAGATCAAAGAAGGTGAGCCGATCAAGCTGAAAAGCGGCGTAGTTCTCATCATGGTCGCGGTCATACTTGTCATCGACATAGTGCTTAACGCCGTCGTAATGCAATACTTCTCGTCGTCGGACAACAAACTCGTCATCATTATGTCGGGCATATACAACATACTGTGCTGTATAGTCGCGCTCTTCCTGCAATTCGAGGCGGCGCTGCGAAAGACGGCGGAGGAGTCGCTCAATATCGTCAACTTCCTTCGCGCGCGGGAGAAGGAGCAATACGCCACGTCCAAAAAGACCATCGAGCTCATTAACATGCGCTGCCACGACCTCAAACACCAGATCCGCACGTTTTCCGCCGACGGCGGGGTGAGCGGGAAATCGCTGACCGAGATCGAGGGTCTTATATCCATATACGACGCGACGGTCAAGACGGGCAACCCCACCCTCGACATAATACTCACCGAAAAGAAACTGCTTTGCACTCAAACGGGTATCGAGTTCAGCTGCATTGCCGACGGAAAGAAGCTGGACTTTATGGAAGAGGAAGAGATATACTCGCTGTTCGGCAACCTGCTCGACAACTCCATAGAGGCGGTGCGTAATCTCGAAAAGGATAAGCGCGTAATCGGGCTGAAAGTGCGTGTGGTCAACAGCCTGCTTTCCGTCAACGTCAGCAACTACTACGGACACGAGATACAGTTCGAAAACGGTATGCCCAAAACCACCAAGTCCGACCGCGAATCGCACGGCTACGGACTTAAAAGCGTTCGGAGCATATGCGACCGCTACGACGGCGACCTGTCTATCAACGCCGAGAATAACGTGTTCCGTATAAACATTATGTTCCCGCTCGCGCCCACGGAGACGTCGGCGGCATAACGTACGCCCGCTCCGAAACGGCGGAATATACAAAATAAGGAAGGGACTTCGCCTTACGGCGGAGTCTTTTTTCAAAGTTACGCAGAGAAAATGCAAGGCTACGAACTCGGTGTTGAAAACCGAGGGTGGGGGATTTATCATTCTCTTACAACAATGCGGTGGTATCGGTATATGCCGAGGGATTCGCAAAATCCGAAAAAAGGAGAAAAAGAGAATGATGAAAAAAGCAAGAAAAAGTCTGATCGCCGTCCTCGCTGTTTTGGTGGCTGCGATCATGATATCTACCTTCTTTGCGGCGTGCGGCGGACCGAAAGAACCCGATCCGGAAGACTCGGTTGCGGTCGTCACGTCGTTGACTCTTAACACGGACAACGTTAAGAAAACCTTCGACTACGGCGAGGCGTTTACCTATAACGGGTTGGTTATAACAGCCAACCTCTCGGACGGTACGACGGAAGCATTGCCTGCGGCTATGTGCACGATCTCCGTTCCCGACACCAAGTCGCCCGGCGTCAAGACCGTCACCGTAACGTATAAGAACGTCAAAGCGACTTACGAGGTAACGGTGCATGAACGCGTTATGCCGCCTATCAGCGCCACCCCGCTTGCGGAGATAACGCAGGCCGACGTCTACACCGTCGAGGCGGAGGATATCGACTTCACGGCGGTCACCGCGGAGGAAGGCACGCAGATCGTCGTCGAGACTGAGGACGAGGCTGTAAGCGGCGGTAAGTATGTCGCGAACTACGGCGTTGAACTCAACTACTTCGGATTTACCTTCACGGCGGATAAGGAGTACACCAACGCAACCCTCGTGTTCAACGTGGCTAACCCGACGACGAGAGATCTCGGTCTCGGCACCAACATGAACATATACATGAACTACAAGTCCTCCTACGACAAGACGCAGTTCAACGTTACCGACATGACTTCCCTTCCCGTGGCAACCGTAGAGAGCGGGGAAGAGGACGCTCCCGAAACGCTTAAACTCGAGTGGGCAACCCGCGTGATCCGCGGCGTAACTATTCCCGCGGGCACCAACACGCTCACCTTCGACGTGCTCGGCGGTTCCGTCGCTTGCATCGACAATATTCAAATCTATGCCGGCGTGCCTTACGGCTCCAAGAGCATAACCGAGATAAGCGAAAAGGGCACAATCATTAAGGACGTCGAGGAGTTCGACCTTGAAAAGATAGTCGTTCGCGCGGACGTCAAGAACGCGCACGGTCTGGGCAACGGCGTTGCATTCACCGAGACGCCCAGCGTAAACGGCGCGAACACGCACGGCGGACAGAGCGTCGGCGCAATGGCGAAGGGTTCGGAAATAACCACCGCGCTCAGACTTGCCGACAAAGCGACCATACATATTATATTCACCACCGCCGCAACAGGCACGGGGGCTAACCCCGCCGAATCGGGCGCGTATATAGTCAAAGACAACTACGAGTTCTATATGGACGGCGAACAGCTTGACGGCGTTGTCAACTATCCCGTCAGAGCGGGCGACCCTTGGCACCAGCCTTCGCAATATTGGGAATGGCGCAACACCAGCCTCGGCTTCTACGACCTCGAAGAGGGCGACCATATCTTCACCGTCAAAGTTACGGGAGCCGACTGCAACTGCGACTGCTTCACCTTCGACGTGCTTTCATACGGCGAGTTTATGCAGCACCCCGCCGCATACGGCAATATCAATATGAACGGCCTTGGCACCTACACCATGGAAGCCGAGAATATCGATATGTTCTACTATGACGACGACAACATTCTTCGCAGCTATATCGTAAACGGCGATGGCGTCGGCGATGGCTACTATGGCATAGTCGAGGATCCCGCGCAGAGCAACGGAAGATATGTTAACAGATTCAACTCGGGCAGTAAGTTCAACCTTACCGTATACTCCGAAAAAGACGCTACCGTCGATATTTCGATGAGAGCGAACGGCTCTTCCAACATGGCTATCAGTCAGGCGGTTACCCTCTCCGTTGACGATCAACCCGTACCTGTCACCGCACAGACGGCGTTTGACGCGGCAGAATGGCGCACCACCGAGCTTGCAACGGGCGTGACGATAACGGGCGGCGTGCTCCATACAATTACTCTTGCAGCTAACGACGCATTCTCGCTCGACTGCATGACCCTTGCAACCTCGAAGTACGGCGCCGATGAGTCCGCGCTTAAATCCATCAGGCTGGATACGACGGGCGTACAGACCGAGTATACAGTAAACGACCGGTTCTCCACCGAGGGATTGAAGGTCTATGCCGAGTATACCAACGGCTCGTCCGAGCCTGTGGAGCTTGGTCAGTGCCAAATCACCGAGCCGGATATGTCACAAACGGGAGATAAGCAGATAACCGTTACTTACAACGAGCAGACCGCCGAGTACACCATTCACGTATACAACAAGCCCGAAAGCCTCACGCTCAACACCGAGGGCGCAAAGACGGAGTTCGAGTTCGGCGAGACGTTCTCTTCCGAAGGCGTAATCGTCACCGCTGACGACGGCGAGGTAACGAGGCCCGTTGACCTCTCTCTTTGCGAGGTTTCCGCTCCCGATATGTATAAGGTAGGACAGCAGGACGTCACCGTAACGTATATGGAAGTGTCCCAGACCTATCAGATAACGGTCAAAGGAGTAGAAACGCCTGACGCTACCGTGAATGCGGAAAGCGAACCGGTAGTTGTCGAGGCGGAAAATCTCGACCTCTCGGGCATTGTTAAGGACGCGGGCAACTACACCGAGAATTGGAACGCAAACAATAAATCGGGCGTGTCGCTTCGCGGCATTTGCGGCGGCAGCGTGATTAAGATATTCGTTCAGGCAGACGCGGCAACGACGGTAAACTTCAAATCGTCCATGTCCAAGTATGAGGCGCTTGACGTTAAAGATATGTTCACGCTGTCGCTTGACGGAGAGGACAAGACCGTTCCTTCGCTCGTTCTCGGACGAGTAGACGGTAACGATTTCTTCAATTGGAAGGACGTTGACTTTGGCGACTTCGAACTCTCCGAAGGTTTACATGTATTCGTGCTTACCTTCACCCAGAGCGGACCGAATATCGATAACTTCACCTTCACCGTAGATAAAGGAGAATGATGAATGAAGATAACCGTTAAAAAACTTGTAACTATCATAGTCAGCGCCGTGATCATGGCAGTCCTTTTGGTCGGACTTATAATAGGCGACGTAATGTGCGCGAGATACTCCAACACCATAACGATGTATCTGTGCGGTACGGGGCTGGACGATGATTCGGAACAGACGCAAGCCGCGCGAGAGTCGGGTAACGCTCTTGCCGCGACCGTCGAAGCCGAAGGCGCGGTGCTGCTTAAAAACAACGGCGTGCTCCCTCT
>CANQCB010000072.1 GCA_947589145.1 uncultured Clostridia bacterium
TTGTTCACAAGACGCACACGGGCGATCTTACGAAGCGCCGAGTTAGGCTTCTTGGGGGTCGCGGTCTTGACCGAAAGACATACGCCGCGCTTCTGAGGGCACGCCTCGAGGAGCGGGGAGACGGACTTCTTCGCGCTGGTCTCGCGTCCCTTTCTGATGAGCTGGTTAATAGTGGGCATGTTACTCTACCTCCTTTTTAGTAGTATTGCCGCCTCGCTTCCGAATTTCTTTCAAAAGCAAAGACTGAGCCCACGCTAATTGCGCAGGCTAAGTCATTATATAAGATTTTTTTGTCAATGTCAACAAATTTAACGCGATTTCAACGCCGTTTACCCGCTTTTTATTATATTGCGTCTCTCTTTACTCCACGCATACCACTTTGCCGTATTCGATTATCGGGAGCGCGGCGCGGCAGGAGTTTATTCGGGAGAGCAACGTGCGGCGCGAAACGACGCTCGAACGATATTTGCGCAATTTGGAAAATATCGCGCCGGATTTGATCTCCACCGCTCTGCCCTTGCGCTTCACAAACCGCGAATCGGTCACCGCTATCCAAAGCGCATATTTCCGCGAGAGGCGTTTTACCGCTTTTTTAATCGAGCGCGAAAGGCGGCGGGAGTACGGCAAGCCGTCGAAATTGACGGAAAGCACGGCCGTCTCGTCCGTGAGCCGCGCGGCAAGGGAGACAAGCCTGCGCCGAAGCGCGGGGAGTCTGCCGAGACGGGCGGAAAGTCGGGTTTTCGCGCCCAAACTTTTGAGCAATTTCCGCGCGCGTTTCTTGGTGAGCGGCGATTTATCGATCAGCGCGCGTTCGTAACGCATATAGTTATAAACGGAGAAATCGGCGAACGGGTGTCGTCCCACCACGTAATAATCTTTCCCTTTCACGCGGCAGACCGAAGAAACCTCGTCGTTCAATGCGCGCGCCACGTTCGACCCTGCCGTGCGCATTATGCGGCGTTTTTCCGCGCTCTCCCCGAGCAGGTATAAAATCTCGTGACAAATCATATCACGATTATGGTCGGATTTTTATTTTTTATCCGCGATTATTTCGAAAATCGGGAGTGAACGCCGCGGAAGCCGACTCCGCGTCCTGAAAATATCCGCGCAAACCCAAATTCTCGGCGAGGCGAAGCAAACTTCGGTATTCAAACGTTGTCACCCGCCGTTTTAAGTCGCACTCGGGCGCGGCGAACTCGGGCGTGTATTGGCGCATAAGGGACACGAGCGCGTTCCCCCAACGTTCGGCTATCGTTTGAAGAACTTTTTCCGAATCGTCGCGATGAGAGGGCAGAACGAGGTGGCGGATAATCACTCCGCGCTTTATAAGCCCGTCCTCGATCACGACTTCGCCGCGCGCTTTCACCATTTCGTCTATCGCGGCGATCGCGCGCTCGGGATAGTCGGGGGCGCGGGAATATTTTGCGGCAAGACTTCCGTCGAAATATTTGAAGTCGGGCAGCCACACGTCCACAAGCGAAGCGAGCGCGGCGACGGTCTCTCTCTTCTCATAACCGCCGCTGTTATACACCACGGGAATTCTAAGACCCGACTCTTTTGCTTTTCTCAAAGCGGGAATGACCGTCGGCAAATACGGCGTTGCGGTAACGAGGTTTACGTTATGCACGCCCATGCCCTGCAATTCGAGAAATTTTATCGCAAGCTCTTCCGCCGTCAGCTCCTCTCCCGTGAGAGAAAAGGAGATATCGCGGTTCTGGCAGTAATTACAGCGCAGATTGCAGCCCGAGAAGAAAACGCCGCCGCTGCCGCGCGTGCCGCTTATGCAGGGTTCTTCGTAGAGGTGGCGCATTATTTTCGCTACGAGCGCCTTGTCCCCGCCTCCGCAAAAACCCGTCGACGTCGTCCTGTCCGCCCCGCATTCGCGCGGACAAATTTTGCAATTTTTATAACTTATTTCCATTCTTCTTTATGTGATTTTATCTATATGATTTTATACGGCCCGAGCTTATTATGATTAAGCACCCCGACGGTTGTCGGAGTGCTTTTCGATCGCTATGGCGTATATGTCGATTCGGACGATATGTCTATCACGGTTTCGCGTTTTTTGTCGTCTTCTTCCCGATACAACTTTTCCCTTTTGAGCGCTTCGAGAAGCCGCTGTTCTTCCTTTTGTTCTTTTTCCGCCGCCGCTTCGGCGATCTCCACCTTTTGCGGATTGACGTTTATCGCTTTGACCAACGAATGAACTACCTGAACTATGCAATAAGCCGACAGCGCGATCGTCGAAATAAACAGCCAATCTTCGGGTGCGAACAATATCGTTTCCGTTACCCCGCCCGCAAGTTCTCTCGTGTAAGTGATTCCGAACATGCTCGGCATAACGCAGGTTGCGAGCACGCACAGCCCGAACGTTCCGACTACGAGAATTATTCGATAGGCGTTGAACGGCTGGCAAAGTCTGAGTAATATCATGAAGCCCGAGAAGGTCAATACTATTACGGCTATGGTATTGAACCGCGCGTTCAAGCTCGTAACGCCTTCGGGAGAAGTCATCACCCAATAAATATACGTCGCGATAATTCCGAGCGATACCGTAACGCCGCCCGGTATACTGCTTTTCAGCATCGTTGACATAAATCGCCCTTGCACTCGCTCCTTGTTGACCTGCAACGCGAGGAACAGCGACGGGATCGCCGTGATGAATATCTCGTACATGAGCGTCATGTTCGTCGAGAAGAAGTAAGGCGAACCGACGATAAGGCAGGCTATCGTAAGCAATATCGTCATTATCGTTTTCGTGAGATACAGCGACGAGGACATCGCTATGTTGTTTATGACGCGTCTACCCTCGACAACGACGTCGGGCATGGACGTGAAGTTGTTGTCCATTAGTATGAGGTGCGCCACGTTACGCGCCGCCTCGGCTCCCGACGCCATGGAAACGGCGCAGTCCGCCTGTCTCATGGCGAGTATGTCGTTTACGCCGTCGCCCGTCATGGCTACGGTATGTCCCTTGGTTTTCATGCTGCGCACGAGTATGCTCTTTTGTTCGGGAGTTACGCGGCCGAAAACGGTGTATCTGTTGGCGGCTTCGACTACTTCCCTCGCCGAAAGCCCTTCGAGAGAGATATATTTATCCGCGTCGGCGACGCCTACGCGTTTTGCCACTTCCGAAACCGTTATGGGGTTATCGCCGGAAATGACCTTTACCGCGACGTCGTTCTCTTTGAACCACCTGATCGTTTCGATTACGTCCTCGCGTATTCTGTCCTCGATAACGATTATGCCTATCGCTTTGCGAGACGCGGGAAGCCTATCCCCGTGTATCTCCGACAAAGAATGCGCCAACGCCATTACGCGGTAGCCTTGCGCCGCATAATCGTCCACGATTTTTTGGAGTTTTATGCCCATTTCTCCGAAAACATATTCGGGCGCGCCGAGGAAGTAAGTTCCCTTTCCTTCGAACGTGACGGCGGAGAGTTTGCGTACCGAGGAAAACGGCACTACCGTTTTCGGTAAAAATTTTTGAGCGTACCCGAAATAGTCGCCGAGCGCAATGGCCGTCTGGTTGTTATCCCCCGTCGCGGACAATATCGAACCCACTATATCCGAAATCGGATCGCCGCCCGAGCGTAGGCTTACGACGTTATTGACTCGCATAAACCCGTCGGTTATCGTGCCCGTCTTATCGAGACAAAGGACGTCCACGCGCGCCAGCATTTCTATGCAATATATGTTCTGCACGAGCGTATGGCGTTTGGCAAGTCTTATGACGGAAAGTGCGAGCGCAACCGAAGTGAGCAGGAACATTCCCGTCGGGACCATGCCTATTACCGCGCCCGACACGGAGGTTATCAATCGGTACATGAAAGACGGTTGCGTCGGTTCGACGTCCCAATTACTCTCCCAAAACGGAATATCGGGATATGCGGAGTTGATCCCGACCGCCGTGCGAATTATCAACGTTATCGCAAGCGGGATCATTACGATGGATACCACCTTTATTATGAGGTTGATCGCGTTGTTCAGTTCGCTGTTCGGTTTTTTGTATTTTTTTGCATAAGAGGCAAGCGTTTCGATATAGTTATCGTTGCCTATTTTGTCCACTCTTGCGCGGCAAGTTCCCGACGTGACGAAAGATCCCGAATAAAGCGTGTCTCCCACGCGTTTATGGACGGGCATGGATTCGCCGGTCAGCAGCGCTTCGTTGACTTCGCACTCGCCCTTAACGAGTATGGCGTCGGCGCATATCTGCTTGCCCGTTTCGAGATGAATAATGTCGTCAAGCACGACTTGGCGCACGGGAATAGCCCGAACGCTGCCTTCCCTTACCACCATCGCCGTGGGCGCGGTGACTATCTTCAACTTGTCGACGGTCATTTTGGAACGGATTTCGAGTATTATCCCTATCGCCGTGTTTGTAACCGCGATGACGGCAAAGAGGAATTTGCTCCAATCGCTGCGCCAATTCGCGACAAGAGCAAGCGCTATGAATATGACAAAAACTATCGCGTTGAGATAGGTGAAAACGTTGGACGTTATTATTCGAAGATACGTCCGACCTTTGACCTTGGTCGCCTCGTTGGTCAGCCCGTCGTTTATGCGCTTTACGACCTGCTCCGTGTTCAGTCCGTCGTCGGGCGAGGCGTCGTAGCGCTCGGCAAGCGTCGGGTCTATACGTTCTCTCTTTTCTCTTCCCCGTTTACGGTTCTTTTTCGCCGTGGAATAGTCGAGAAGGTCTATCGCGGACGACGAACTTACGTCTTCCTCGATCACCTTTTGCCCCTCGACGTATAAGTCGCGGGCGTCCGCTTGGGGCTCGTTGCGCTTGACCGTTTCGTCAACGGTCGCGGCGACGGCGTTATTTGCGGACGGCGTTTTGTCGGAAACGGAGGCCGCCTTTTTCGGCGCGGGCGGGTTTACTGCCGCCTTCTTCGGCGCGGGCGAGGGCTTCTGCGTTTCGGGAGTCCGCTCGGAAGGCGCGACGACAGGCTCGTCCGAAGGTTTCCGAACGGACGAGGTTTTGCCCGCCTTGGGCTTCTTTGCGGGAGTATTCCGAACGACGCGCGGTCGGGACGTTGTTTTTTGTTTATCCGTATTTGCCATTATTTCAATTATAACAGATTATTGCAAAATTGCAAGCGGATTTTTGGAATGTTTTTGAAAGAAAAGCGGTTTTTTGGCAACCGTAACTTTTTATATTCCCTCGGGATATGCGGGGAATAAGCCGTCCGTCGGACGGGCGGGATTTCGGCCGCTATATGCGATCGTTTCCATTCCCTTCTTTGCTTGCGGAGCGTTCGGATCTTCGTTCGGTCAGAAAGCGAACGGCGCGCTTTATCACCTCTTCCGACTCCGTCCATTCGGGATTTTTCACGAGATATATATGAGAATATTTATGCTCCCCGAGCTCCTTGAAATCGAGGTCGTACGGCAGGTTGCGCTCGGTAAGCATTTTCGCAAAATCGGAAGTTTGGCGACGCAAAAAATCGCCGCGACTGCTTGCGAGAAAACAAGGCGGCGGCGACCATTCCCCGAACAACTCGTCGAGATGGGTGTATTTATACTTTTTCCGCTCCGCTTTGACGCCGAAATTGCGCAGGGACTTGACCAAACAACCCGAATGTATGTTATACAGTCCCGAAATGAAAAAACAGCCGCGTATGCGCAAGGGCGCGCCGCCGAAGATCTCCGCTATTTTCGGACTGCCGCACGCCGCCGCAGCCATGAGCGAGAGAAATACGCCCGCGGAGTCGCCGCAAATATACGCCTCGTCCGCATTGCCGCCGTAATCCCGGATATTTTCCGCCGTCCAACGCAGCGACGATATGACGTCGCCGATCTGTCGCTCTGCCGTCACGTCGGGCACGAGGCGGTAGTTTATCGAAACAACAGCAAAGCCCAACCGCGCGAGCGTATAGCAAAACCTTTTGTTGAGCTCCTTGTCCCCATAGATAAACGCGCCGCCGTGAACGTCCGCGATTAAGGGCAGATTTGTGCGCGCGAGCGGAACGTATACGTCCAGCCTCTGTTCCGCCGCCTCGCCGTATGCAATGTCGGAGTACGCGATCACGCCGTCGGGCAATGGCGGCACGACGCGTTTATCGTCCAAACGCGCCATAATGCGGCGCAATATGGCGAATATCCTCTTCTTTATTCCAAACATTCATTTTTAATTATGCGGCGAAAGGAAAAAATGTATTGAAAAATCGAAAAAACTTTGCTATAATATCAACAGTTGCATGGCTGAGGCGTCGGCAGCTGCACGTCGGGGGCGTCGGTTCTCGCCGCGCGCTTCGGGGCAAACGCCTTCGGACGCATCTTTTCGGATATACGGCGCGGAATTTCTTTGCCGAGCTCATATTCGGGAGCGTCGGCGCACGGTATAAGTGCTGAACGGCTCGAAGATCCGTTCGCTTATCGCTTAATCGTTACGCTTTGTGCCGAACAGCCCTTTTATTTTGAAGATTAGCCGTGCGTACGAAGCGCGGGACAAGACCGCAAAGTTATTGAATTTGCAAAAGTCGATTTATCATCGAGGAGAAAATAATATGAAAAAAGTATACGCTTTCATTGCGGACGGCAGCGAAGAGGTCGAGTGCCTTACCGTCGTGGACATTCTCAAACGCGGCGGCGCGGAAGTCGTGCTGACTTCCGTCGGAGGCAAAACCGTCGTCGGGTCGCACGGTATTAAAATTATCGCCGATACGACTTTCGACGAGTGCGACTTTTCGGACGCCAACGCCCTTTTTCTGCCCGGCGGTATGCCCGGGACGAAAAATCTCGCCGCTCACAAGGGGCTGTGCAACCTGCTTTCGGGAGCAAAAGCGAGCGTACGCGTTGCCGCAATCTGCGCCGCGCCTTCCGTTCTCGGCCGCCTCGGGCTGCTCCGCGGCAAAACCGCGACGTGCTTCCCCGGCTTCGAAGAGGAGCTTATCGGCGCAAAATATTCGCCCGTCGGCGTGGTTACCGACGGCAATATCACCACCGCGCGCGGGCTCGGCTTCGCGGTCGATCTCGGGTTGGAACTCCTCGGCTTGCTCGAGGGTAAAGCCACGGCGGAGAAAGTCAAGTCCGCAATCCAACACCCGTAAGCGCGGGGAGAGAAGTAAGAGGAGTGTGCCGCCCGCAGGGGGACTAAACGATATAGCGACGCAAGGAAAGACAGCGCGCAAGCGCGGCGAAAAGAGCATGACGGCGCGGAAATCATTACAGAGCCCGGCGTTCGCCGCGAAAAACTCAGCGGACGCGGAAAATCATTGACAATCGAGCGTGCTTTTGCTATAATGCGCCTTGTTCACGGAGGCTTATCGAAGCGGTCATAACGAGGCGGTCTTGAAAACCGTTTGGGTGAAAGCC
>CANQCB010000073.1 GCA_947589145.1 uncultured Clostridia bacterium
GGCGACCCAGAGCAGGGTAAATCCCACGTTGCAATCTTGCGTGCCGATCATTTCGAAAATCATATCGATCGGACCGACGAGTCCCGCCGTGCCCATTCCGCTTCCCGTCGGAGTGGCGAGCAGTCCGAGCGTAGCCGTCCCGTTGGGGAGAATAACGCTCAATGCGCCGAGTATAAGCGACGAGATCACGGGCGGAACGAAGAGGAGGGGCTTTTTGAAAATGTTCGGAATTTGAAGCATGGACGTCCCGACGCCCTGCGCCACAAGTCCGCCCCATTTGTTTTCGCGGAAACTCATGACCGCAAAGCCCACCATCTGGCAGCAGCACCCGACGACCGCCGCGCCCGCCGCAATGCCGCTCAGCCCGATAGAGATACCGATCGCCGCCGAGGAAATGGGCAGAGTGAGGCACACGCCCATGACCGCGGCTATCACCGCGCCGGTAATTACCGAAACGGCGATATTGAGTTGCGCCAACCAACCGATAAACACGCCGAGTTGGGTAAGCGCGAGGGAAATGGGATAACCGAGCCCGATACCGACGATCGAACCGCATATAATTCCGACGAGCGGCGTAACGAGTATATCCACCTTCGTCCGTCCGCTGACGAGGTTTGCCATAACCATTGCCGTCATGCTCCCGATAAACGCGCCCATGGGGTCGCCCGCCGAGGCGACGGAGAGGGAGAATCCTTTTTCCGCATAAACATCGGGGACGACGCCGCTCACCGTGCTTATAAGCAGTTTGGCATACGACCCGATCATGCCTGCGGCGCAGGCGGCTACGATGACGAGCGGCTTCGTTTTTTTCATTTTAATGCAAATTCCCGCGCCGATACCCGCGCCCATTGCTATTTGCGCGATCTTGCCGATACCTTCGAGCATAAGCCCGAACCAATTCGACCCGCCTTTGTTGCAGAGATTGCCTATCTGCCACAAAATCGTGCCCGCTATGAGCGTTGCGAACAGACCGAGCGCCATACCGCCCATGCCGTCGATGAATATATAGTTCATGAGCCAGGCGAACCTTTGCCCGCCGCTCTTGCACTCCCCGAACTTCATTTCCGACAGCTTTTTCGGTCGTTCGGTTGCTTCACATTCTTCCGTGTCCTTTTCTTCCATATTGTCCTCGATACAAAAAAATCGGCGATTATGCGCCGAAAACGAATGTTGTTTTTATAAAGCCGTACATTCTACGCTTTCGGATAATCGATATTTTTTACAGGTCGAGTATACGCCTCGCTATTGTAAATGTCAAGCGTTTCGTATACCTTCGAAAAAGGGCGCAAATGGCATTGTTTTTTTCCCATAACCGTGATATAATGACGACAGAAAAAGGAGAGAAGAGGAATGCTTTATTTCAGCAAGTCGAAATACACCGCTTTCAAAAAGTGCGAAAAACTCTGTTGGTTGCAAAAATACAAACCCGAGGAACGCGAAATCGACGCCGAAGCGCAGGCGCGGTTTGCGCGCGGAACGGAAGTCGGCGAACTTGCGAGAGGGCTGTTCGGCGCGTACAAGGACGCGACCGTCGTCAAAATCGACGGGTCGTTGGATTTGAACGCGATGAAAACGCGGACGGCGACTCTCGTCGCAACGGGCGCGGAGAACATATGCGAAGCGGCGTTTTCGTATAACGGACTTTATTGCGCCGTGGACATTCTGCATAAACAGGGCGACGGCTACGCGATATACGAGGTCAAAAGTTCGACATCGGTTCACGACTACTATGTCGCCGACCTTGCATATCAGAAATACGTCGTTGAAAATTGCGGCGTGAACGTAGTCGGCGCGTACCTGATCCTGCTCAACGGCGAATATCGTCGGCACGGCGCGCTCGACATACATAAACTGTTCGCGATAGAAGATATTTCCGACCGTTTGGGCGAAGAGATCGACCGCATGGACGCCGTTTTGTCCCGCGCGGAAACGGTTATGAACGGACCCGAACCGCTGACGGAAATCGGAATAAAGTGCGCTCCGAGTTGCGATTATTGGAAATATTGCACGCGCGGGTTGCCTTCGCCGTCGGTTTTCGATTTATATTCTTTCCCCGGGAAATGGGATTGTTATGCCAAAGGCATAGTTACTTTTTCCGACGTTTTGTCCCACGACGTGCCGCTTACCTTCGTTCAGAAAATGCAGATAGAACACGCGCTCGCCGACAAGCCCGTATACGTGAATAAAGAGGGAATAAAAGCCTTTCTGTCAACGTTGACCTATCCGCTTTACTTCCTCGACTTCGAGACCATGCAAATGGCGGTGCCCGAATATGAGGCAGCGAAGCCCAATGAACAAATACCCTTCCAATACTCCTTGCACCGCCTGACCGAAAACGGCGAACTCGGGCACACCGAGTTTTTGGCGGAGAGCGGGATCGACCCCCGTCGGAAACTTGCGGAGCGGCTTTGCGAGGACTTCCCGCAGGACGTTTGCACGCTGGCTTACAATTCCAAGTTCGAGTGCGGAGTGATTTCCCGACTTGCCGAAGTGTTTCCCGATCTTGCGCCGCGCCTGACAAACATAAAAGAGGGAATAGTCGATCTTCTGCCCGTGTTCCGCAACGGATATTATTACAACCGCGCAATGGGCGGATCTTTTTCCATGAAGAGCGTGCTTCCGGCGGTATACCCCGATATGGACTATCGCAATCTCGACACGGTGCAAAACGGTATCGACGCCATGCTCGTTTTCCCCAAGATAAAAGATATGCCGCCCGAAGAGGCGGAACGCACCCGCGCCGCACTGCTCGAATATTGCGAGCGCGATACGCTTGCCATGGTCATGCTTTTGCGCGAATTGATAAGAGTTGCGAATAAATAATTGACAAAAGACGATACGGGGACTATAATTATGTAAATTAAGGAAAATTTTGTATAGGAGATAATAATATGGAACCCAGACTGTTTCACGAAGAAGACTGCAACCTCGGTCTTTTGAAGAAGAAAACCGTTGCCGTAATCGGTTACGGCTCGCAGGGTCACGCACACGCGCTCAACCTCAAAGACAGCGGCGTAAAAGTAATCGTCGGACTTTACGAAGGCAGCAAAAGCTGGCCGATAGCCGAAAAGGCGGGACTTAAAGTCATGACCGCGGCGGACGCAGCGAAAGCCGCAGACGTCATTATGATCCTCATCAATGACGAGAAGCAGGCGAAGATGTACAAAAAGGACATCGAGCCCAACCTCACCGAGGGCAAGGCGCTTGCTTTCGCGCACGGCTTCAATATTCACTTCAAACAAATCGTTCCCCCGAAGAACGTCGACGTATTCATGATCGCGCCCAAAGGCCCCGGTCACACCGTGCGCAGCGAGTATTGCGACGGTAAAGGCGTGCCTTGCCTCGTGGCTATTCATCAGGACTATACCGGCAAAGCGCTCGACGTTGCCCTCGCTTATGCGGCAGGTATCGGCGGCGCACGCGCAGGCGTTCTCGAAACGACCTTCAAGTGCGAGACCGAGACCGACCTCTTCGGCGAACAATGCGTCCTTTGCGGCGGCGTTACCGCGCTCATGAAAGCAGGTTTCGAAACGCTCGTAGAAGCGGGCTACGATCCTCGTAATGCATATTTCGAGTGCATTCACGAAATGAAGCTCATCGTTGACCTTATCTATAAGGGCGGCTTCCACACCATGCGCTACTCCATTTCCGATACCGCCGAATACGGCGACTACACCGTCGGCGAGCGCCTCATCACTCCCGCAGTCAAGGCGGAGATGAAGAAAGTCCTCACCGAGATCCAGGAAGGCACGTTCGCCTCCAAGTGGATCGCCGAGAACAACAACGGCAGAGCGTATTTCTATGCGAAACGCGAAAAGGAAGCAAGCCACCAACTCGAACAGGTAGGCGAGGAGATCCGCAAAATGTATTCTTGGTCCAAGAATACGGATATCGACAAAACCGTCTGATAAAGGCACATGGCGACATTCGAAAAATTGCCGACTTCGCGCGGTGATTCCCGCGCATAGCCGCCGATTTTTCTCGGAGCGCCGCTATTCGGGCAATTGTCGAAAATTTATATTTGCATAATAAAATCACTCTCCGGCTCGGAGAGTGATTTTGCATTTCAAACGTAGCGGCGGCAGTATTATAAGAGCAGTACTATAAGGCTGTTGACAATGCCGACGACCGCGCCGAGAACGCCGCCGAGATTGACAATGGCGCGCAGTTCGCGTTTCATGACGGACATAAACAGCCTTTCGACTTCTTCCATGTCCATTTCGTTGATTTTTCTTTCCACGACGCCCGCAATATCGAATTCGGCGACGAACGAGACGATTTTCCCGACGACGTATTTTTCATAGACGTCCCCGGCGAATGCGGAAATTTTATCGTGCGTGAGTTCGGCTTTTTCGGTAAAATTGCGAATGGGCGTAGCCGAAATCTTCCCGAGTTCGGCTTTAACGACGGGCAGGAGCGTCTCGTAACATTTTTGTTCGAGGAATACGTCGAGTTTTTCGCTCACCGATTCCGGGAGTTTGCGCAAAAACTTTCCGCCGAAAAAGCCGAGCAGTCCTCCGATACCCCCGCGCGAGCCGAGTATTTCCGCGAAGCGATCTGACAGGAGAGAGGGCAGAGCGCTTCGCATGCATTCGGTCAGCTTTTCGGTGACGATTTCGCTTGCGCGCCCGAGAAATTTATCGTAGACGTCGCCGTGACGGCGCATAACGCTTTCCGCCGTGGTATTTTCGTCAATACTTAAAACCGCGTTTGCCACGGCGTCACCCACTTTGATTTTTATTTCGTCGGAGACGAACAGACGTTGAATATCCGTCGGCGTGACGAGGGCGGTGCCGACCGCTTTGCCGAGCGCGCGTGCCATCGCTTTTCTGCGTTTGGGGATAATGCCGGGCGTAAAAGGAATGTGAATTTTCCACAGTTTAAGTTCGTTGTACGGGTGAAAAAGCATTTTGACGGCGAGCCAATTCGTGCAAAACCCTATGATCGCGCCGACCAAGGGACCCATAACGATTTTGAATGTCAATATCAACCATTCGGGCATATAACATATTTTTTGTAATTTCTCGGTCAATTATGCTCGAATATTCCGCGCGGAACGCACATAGAACATAAAATCCCGCAAAACCCTTGCAAATGACGAATTATAATGTTATAATGACGCTGATATGTATCACCTAAGTGTTTTAATATGTCTTGACGGTGCTTCCGAAACTGCCGTGGGTTCTGCGAATGTATATTGGCTGCTTTTGCCGATATTCTTGCTCCTTGTCATGTCGGCATTGTTTTCGGCGAGCGAAACCGCTTATTCGTCGGCGAGTAAGATCCGCCTCCGCACCATGTATGCGGACGGCGACAAGAGGGCGGGCAAAGCGCTGAAACTCCTCGACAGTTACGACGATCTGCTTTCCACCGTTCTGATCGGAAATAACATAGTCAACATCGTGCTTACGACATTGACGACTATGTTTTTTTTGCAGCTCGTCATGGGCAACGGACCGCTTGCAAACGTAATATCGACGATAGTCACGACGGTCGTCGTGCTCATATTCGGCGAAGTCACGCCCAAAACCCTTGCCCGTCAATTTCCCGAAAGCGCGGCGAAATTGTTCTATCCCGTAATATTGTTCTTTTATTATCTGCTTTATCCGCTCAATCTGTTTTTCAAGGGCTGGAAATTCCTGCTCACGAAAATATTCAAGCTGGGTAAACCGAAGAGCATTACCGAAGAGGAACTCGTCACGATAGTGGAAACTGCGGAAAGCGAGGGCGAACTCGACGTGCATGAAAGTCAGCTGATAAAGAATGCGATAGAGTTCGACGATCTCGAAATAAAGGACATAATGGTGCCGCGCGTAAACGTAACCGCGATCGAGGACAGCATGAGCGCCGACGAAGTGGCGGAGATTTTCCGCGCGACGGGGTATTCGCGAATGCCCGTTTATCACGAGACCATCGACTCGGTAATAGGCATACTCAACGACAAGGACTTCAACCTTTGCTATTACAAGACGAAAAGCGGAGATTGGCGTCGCTCGATGAAGTCTGCGGTCTCGGTTGCCCCGACCATGAAAATATCCGTGGTGCTCAGAATGCTTCAAAGAGTCAAAATGCACATGGCGGTGGTAGTGGACGAATTCGGCGGTACGGCGGGCGTCGTGACTTTGGAGGACATTCTCGAAGAGCTTGTCGGCGAGATATGGGACGAACACGACGAAGTGGAAGAGGCGTACAGACAAATTTCCGAGGACGAATATATCGTCAACGGATATGCCAATATCACCAACGTTTTGGAAAGTCTGGAAGTGGAAACGAAAGAGGAGTTTGACGCGACGAGCGTAGGCGGTTGGATAATCGAAGAGATCGGCAGCATACCCGCGGCAGGCAAAAGTTTCCGCTTCGAAAATATTCTTGTAACGGTGACGAAAGCGAACGCCAAGCGCGTTCTGGAAGCGAAAATAAAAGTTCTCCCGAAAGAGGAAGAGAAAGAGGACGGGGATAAATAATGGAACTTTCCCGAATAACCGTAACTTCTGCCTTTGACGGAGCCGAGACTTTGTATCATATCGGCGGCAAAGAGGAAAATAACACGCTTATTCTCCGCGCGGGAGAGACGGCGGACTTCCGCACGTTCTTTTCTTCTCTCGACGCTCGATTTTTGTTGGAAAAGACGACGGTGCGTTATTTGACGCTCCGTTTGTTTTTCGACGGAAAGGCGACGGTGAAACTCTATCGCGCCATGCCGACGGAGAAAAAGGCGAAAAAAGGGCGAAAGAAATACACCGAATATCTCGTGGCGGAAAAGACGGGCTCGGGCGAGATCCGCATAAGCACCGACGTTTTCGGCGGCGGATCGTTGGGCGCAACCGTCACCGCCGAAGAGGATACCGTCGTTTACGGCGGCGATTGGACGTGCCCCGCCGAATGCGTTCTGCGCTCCCCCCGTATCGGAGTTATCGCGCTCGGCGAGACGAAACGGGCGGCAGACGAACTCTCGTCGGACTCCGTTCGATTCTACGACGTCGTCGATGCCGAAGGGGATAACGGAAACGTCGCTCGCCGAATGACAGATTGCATAAACAACGGGGACACGCATTTTCTTATACTTCGCGGCGCGTTCGATCCGAACGTGATCCGCCGAACCGCGGCTCTCATCTCCGTACTGTCGCATAAATACGAATTGAGCGGCATTTGCGGCGCGAGAATGTATCCGTCCGCGCCGACGGTAATAGCCGAAAACGGACGAATTTTCGGAAAGAAGATCCTCAACCCGAAAAAGGATACCCCGACCGACGTCGGCGGGCTGCTTTGGTGCGTGAGCGAGGACGAGGAAGCCGATTACGGCGGT
>CANQCB010000074.1 GCA_947589145.1 uncultured Clostridia bacterium
GCGCTGTCGAATTTTCGAACTTAAACCGCTTTCGGACGACGACGTTAAGAAGGGGCTCTGCCGCGCTATCGAGGACAAAGAAAACGGATACGGACTGCTTAATTTGAAAGTTACCGACGAGGCACTCAAACATTTTGTGTGGGCTGCGGACGGAGATCTCAGAAGTGCATTCGGATCGTTGGAACTTGCCGTGCTTTCGACGCCGCCGGGAAGTGACGGCGTAATAACCGTGGACGAAAAGGTGGCGGAGCAGTCGTCGCAAAAACGCTTGCTTTCCGTCGACGAGACGTTATATTACGATATGCTGTCGGCGTTCTGTAAATCACTGCGGGGAAGCGACCCCGACGCCGCGCTTTACTATGCGTTCAGACTGATAGACAGCGGTTGCGACCCCATGTTGATATTTCGTCGGCTTATGGCTCATGCGGCGGAAGACGTGGGAATGGCAAATACCAACGCTCTCGTGGTGGCGACAAGCGCATGCTACGCATTTGAGCATCTTGGACCGCCCGAGGGATTTATTCCGCTTACGGAGGCCATTATCTGCGTTTGTACCTCGCCGAAATCCAATTCCGTCGTAGTGGCACGAGACGCGGCAAGAAAGTGCGTAAGAACGAGCGGCGACAGTTTTGTGCCATATCAACTGCGGAATTATAATGAACGTTATCCGAATTGGGACGGGAAAAGTTATGTTTATCCGCACGACTTCGGCGGCTACTATAAGCAACAATATCTTCCCGATCAAATCAAAAACGAGGTATTCTACCGTCCGAAAAACGAGGGCGACGAGCCTCGAATTCGCGACTTTATGGAACGCATAAAGAAAATAGCCGAAGAGAATTTCAATAAATCACATAAGAATAATTAAATAAAATATCCGTCGCTCATGCGGCGGATATTTTATTACGATATACACGCGAAAATTATTGCAATTTATGGGCAAAAATTATATAATTCTATCGATGAAAGAAAAGCAAATACGCAACTTTTGCATAATAGCGCACATAGATCACGGGAAATCGACTTTGGCGGACAGGCTGATCGAAAAAACCCAAACCGTTTCCAGCAGAGAACTTCAAGACCAAATTCTCGATTCTATGGACCTCGAACGAGAGAGAGGAATAACCATAAAGCTCACTCCCGTGCGTATGTATTATACCAAAGACGGAACAGAGTA
Organism: uncultured Clostridia bacterium; assembly: GCA_947589145.1. Taxonomy (GTDB): domain Bacteria; phylum Bacillota; class Clostridia; order Christensenellales; family Pumilibacteraceae; genus Protoclostridium. The sequence continues at coordinate 1,178 of CANQCB010000074.1, forward strand.
TGAGTTGAATTTGATCGACACGCCGGGGCACGTGGACTTTACCTTCGAGGTTTCCCGCAGTCTCCGCGCGTGCGAGGGCGCGGTGCTTGTGGTAGACGCGGCGCAGGGCGTGGAAGCGCAGACTCTCGCCAATGTGTATCTTGCAATAGACAATAACCTCGAAATTCTGCCCGTTATAAATAAAATAGATTTACCTTCCGCGCGTCCCGAGGAAGTTCGTAAGGAAATTGAGGACATAGTCGGCATTGACGCGTCGGACGCGCCGCTTGTAAGCGCGAAAGAGGGAATAAACATAGAGCAAATTCTCGACCAAATAGTAGATAAAGTGCCGCCGCCTAACGGCGACGTAAATGCGCCGTTGAAATGCCTGATTTTCGACTCGTATTACGATAACTACAAAGGCGCTGTATGCCTTGTTCGCGTTTTGGACGGAGAGGTTAAAGCGGGAACGCGCATTAAAATGATGGCTTCCGACAGAGTTTACGATTGCGTCGAAGTGGGAATATTCAATCCCAAACCCACGCCGACGAAATCTCTTTGTGCTGGCGACGTCGGCTATATAGCGGCAAGTATAAAGGCGATTGCGGAGACGGCGCCGGGAGATACGGTTACCGACGCGGATGACCCGACCGCAGAGCCTTGCGAGGGCTATAAAGAAGTCCAACCCGTGGTATTCAGCGGCGTTTTTCCCGTAGATGGGTCAAGATATAACGATCTTAAAGACGCGCTTGAAAGATTGAAACTTTCCGACGCCGCGCTTTTTTATGAACCGGAAGTGTCGGCGGCGCTCGGTTTCGGTTTTCGATGCGGCTTTCTCGGGTTGCTCCATATGGAAATTATTCAGGAACGGCTGGAAAGGGAATACAATCTCGACTTGATAACGACCGCCCCCGGAGTTACCTATAAAGTTCACAAAACGAACGGGGAAGTCGTAACGGTTACAAATCCTTGCAATCTTCCGCCCGCTACCGTTACGGCGTATATCGAAGAACCCGTCGTATCTGCGGAAATATTTACGCCGCCCGAATATATCGGCTCGATAATGGAACTCTGCCAAGATAAACGCGGCGTATTTTCGGACATGCAATATCTTGACTCGAACCGAGTTAAAATGAAGTACACCATGCCGCTTTCGGAAATTGTTTTCGATTTCTTCGACGGTCTCAAATCGCGCAGTCGCGGATATGCAAGTCTCGATTACGAACTTTCGGGATATGAAAAAAGCGATATGGTGAAATTGGACGTTATGCTTAACGGCGAGGTTTGCGACGCACTTTCGCTCATAATACACCGAGATAAGGCGCAAGCGAGGGGACGCGCGCTTGCGGAAAAATTAAAGGAAGTTATTCCGCGCCAACTTTTCGAGATACCCATTCAAGCCGCTATCGGCGGTAAAATCATTGCGCGAGAAACGGTCAAAGCAATGAGAAAGGACGTTCTTGCAAAGTGTTACGGCGGCGACGTAACGCGCAAAAAGAAACTCCTCGAAAAGCAGAAAGAGGGAAAGAAACGTATGCGTCAATTCGGCTCTGTGGAAATCCCTTCCGAGGCGTTTATGAGTATTCTGAAATTGGACGACAAATGAAAATAATCGATATTACAAAAGAATTATTTTCTGCCGCAGTCTATCCCGGAGATCCCGTACCGCGCAGGCGACAGGTGAGCGACATTGAAAAAGACGGATATGCTTTGACGGAGCTTTTTATGGGCACGCACAGCGGAACTCATATTGACGCGCCGCGGCATTTTATACAAGGCGGATCTGCTGTGTCTGACATAGTACTCGACGCTTGCATGGGAAAATGCGCCGTTTGCGATGATATTTCGTCGGTAAAGAGAAATATCGAAAGAGGCATAACTCGAATTATTTTGAAAAATATCGACGTAAACGCCGACTTTGCGCGCGAGATTGCGGACCGAATTGTTCTGCTCGGTACAAACGATATGTCATTCGGCGGAGACGACGCAAGCGCCGTTCATAAGATTTTGTTAGGCAATGGCGTAGTACTTCTCGAAAGTCTCGACCTCGACGGAGTTGACGAAAAAGAATACGATATAATCGCGTTGCCTCTCAAACTTTCGGAGTGCGACGGAAGTCCCGTTCGCGCCATTTTGACGGAAAATGAATAAAATCGGCATATACATACACGTTCCGTTTTGCAACGGCAAATGCAACTATTGCGACTTTGTCTCCGGCGTATATTCGGATGAAATCAAAGCCGAATATTTTGACAAATTGTCCGCGGAAATCAACGACTTCGACTTTTCCGATTATATGATCGACAGCGTATATTTCGGCGGAGGTACGCCCTCATCCGTGTCTGCGGAAAAAATCGCAGATATTCTCGATTTGTTGCATAAAAAGTCCGCTTTTGTTGACGACCCCGAAATAACGGTAGAATGCAATCCGGAATCGCTTTCTTCGGAAAAATGCGCCGTGTATAAATCATCTGGTGTTAATAGACTCAGTATCGGGTTGCAAACGGCGACTGACTCGCTGTTAAGAAAAATCGGACGGCTTCATCTCGTTCAAGATTTCATAACCGTGCTCGATCAAGCGGAAAAGTATTTCGATAATATCTCTGCGGACTTGATGCTCGGCATTCCCGAACAGACGCCTGTCGACGTAAAGCGCGCCGTAAACTTGCTCGCAGGCAGAAATTTGAAGCATATCTCGGCATATTCGCTGAAAGTGGAAGAAGGTACTCCGCTTGCCGCAAGCGGATTCACTCCAGACGAAGATTATTCTGCCGATTTATATGAAATTGTATCTCAAATGCTTTTCGATTACGGATATAAACGCTATGAGGTGAGTAATTTCGCTTTCGGCGGCTATGAGTGCAGACATAATTTGCGATATTGGAAAAGGGGAGAATATAAGGGGTTCGGATTAGCCGCGCATTCATTCGTTAAAAACGAGCGACTTGCAAATACCGCCGATTTCACCGAGTACTTTTCGGGAACGCGGCAAGTTTTTTCGCAATATATCGACCCGAAAGGTAAGGACGCCGCCGACGAAACTTTAATGCTCGCGCTCCGCACAAGCAACGGGCTTGACCTCAAAGAATATAAATCATCTTTCGGAATCGATTTGATCGAGGAGAAAGCCGAACAAATCGAACTTCTCAAAGACTTTGTGGAGATATCGAACGGGCGGTTGCGCCTTAAAGATAGCGGCTTTTATGTAATGAACGATATAATAGTCAGGCTCACGGTGTGAACGAAAATAAATTTGTCGCTGATTTATAAATAAGTTATCTTCAAAAAGTTCCGCTGCTCAAATACGTAATATTTCAAAGCGCGGGGATAGAGTCTATCCGAATATTACCCCAAGTAAAGAACGCAAGACTTGTCAAAGACGGGTCGCGTTTTTATTTTACGGATAAAAAAATTTGATTTTTCGGATATTTCATTTTTATGCATATTTTGATTGACATACGAGAAAACTTATGGTAGTATATTAGCAGTCTCAGGGTAAGAGTGCTAAGGCTCGAACCGATAGAGTGCTAAAAAGACATGAGTTTATCCGAAAGAAAAGAGAATATTATAAGGGCGGTAATTGACAGTTACGTGGACAGTTGTCAGCCCGTATCGAGCGCGGATATTCAGGCAAATTATTTACCTGCGCTTTCGACGGCTACTATCAGAAACGAACTTGCCGCGCTTGAAGACATGGGATATCTCGTACAGCCGCACACTTCCGCCGGGCGAATCCCAACGTCGAACGCATATAAACTCTACGTAGAAAAACTCATGCCGCGCAGAGAACTTTCAAAAGGCGAACTCGAAATTATCGAAAAATATTTCGGAGAAAAAATTTCGGAGATTGACGACGTCCTGCGTTCGACGGCAAAGGTTATCAGCGAAATTACCAATTTGGCGGGAGTGGCGTGTTTTCCGAACGTAGGCGACGCGGTAATCAAAACAATACGAATAGTAAAGATTACGGACACTCTTGCTCTTGTGATAATCGTAACCGATCGCGGAGTTCTCAAAGACGCAACCGTGACCGTGCCGAGCGAAATCACCGAAGAATATTTCATAAAAGCGTCGTCGTTTATAACCGCTTCATTTGCGGGACATAAAATCGAAGAAGTTCGCAACCCCGAAACTATTATAGAAGAGATCAAGGAAGAATTCAAAGCGCTTTTCGATACTATAATAGAAGTGCTCAGGGGATATCTCGAAGGCGACGGAAATATCGTGCTCGAAGGCAGTTCGAACTTGCTCGAACAACCCGAGTATTCCAACGTAGGCAAAGCAAAAGCCATGATGGAAATGTTGGAAGCGAAGGAGAAACTCGTGCCCGTTCTTGACAAAAAGGGAGACGTCGGACTGACGATCAATATTTCCAATGATGAGAATAACGGATCGCCCGAGTGCGCAATCGTAACAGCCAATCTTTCGGCGCACGGCGTAAACATAGGAAAAGCAGGGGTTATAGGCCCGATAAGAATGGACTATTCGAAAATAGTTTCCGTTCTCGAATATATAAACAGGACGATTGAAGAATTGCCTGTTGCAAAAAAATTTGACGAGGAAAAAGATCAATGAGCAAATCAAAGAAAGACAGCGCAACCGAATCGGAAAACATCAGCCAAAATCAAGACGATATAAAAGAGAGCGAAGCGCAGGCAGATGAAAAAGAACAGCTTGGCGGCGAGCAACCCGACGTGTCCGATACTGAAAAAGAAACGAGCGCCGACATTGAAAAACTTAATGCCCAACTTGCCGAAGCCCTTTCGGAAAATAATCGGATAAATTCAAGATTGATGGACATCAACACGGTTTACGTCAGATTGCAGTCGGACTTCGATAATTACAGGAAAAGAATGACCGAGCAGGTTAAAAACGCAAAGTCGGAAGGCGCGGCGGAAGTAATCGCAAAAATCATTCCCGTTCTTGACGTAATAAATCAGGCTTTGCAAATGATAACCGATGAAAAGGTCGCGGAAGGCGTTCAGATGATAAATCGCCAAATCCTCGATTTGCTTGCAAATTTCGGCGTAACGGAAATACCCGCGCTCGGCAAGCCTTTCGATCCCGAAATTCACAACGCAATTCTGCAAGTCAACGTAGAAAATCAGGATCTTGACGGACAGGTTATCGAAGTTTTCCAAAAAGGATACAGAATGGGCGATAAGATAATTCGTCACAGCGTAGTAAAAGTCGCACGCGCTTAAAAGCGTGATTTCAAATAAAATACATTTTTTTCGGAGGTAAAAATGGGAAAAATAATAGGTATTGACCTTGGTACAACCAACTCGTGCGTCGCCGTTCTCGAAGGCGGCGAACCAACGGTTATAAGCAACTCGGAGGGATCGAGAACAACCCCTTCCGTAGTCGGCTTTTCAAAAAGCGGCGAAAGACTTGTGGGGCAAGTGGCAAAACGTCAGGCTGTTGCGAACCCCGAAAGAACCGTAAGCTCCATTAAAAGAGACATGGGTTCCGACAGAAAAGTCAAGATAGGCGATAATGACTTTTATTCGCCTCAGGAAATTTCCGCAATGATCCTTTCAAAACTCAAACAAGACGCGGAAGCGTATATCGGAGAACCGGTTACGCAAGCGGTTATAACCGTACCCGCATACTTTACCGACGCGCAAAGACAGGCGACGAAGGACGCCGGAAGAATTGCGGGTCTCGAAGTGCTTCGTATTATAAACGAACCTACTGCGGCGGCTCTGGCATACGGTCTCGATAAGGGAAACGACAATCACAAAATTTTCGTATTTGACCTCGGCGGAGGTACGTTTGATATTTCCATTCTCGAAGTCGGCGACGGAGTGTTCGAAGTAGTCGCTACTGCCGGCGATAACAGGCTTGGCGGCGATGATTTCGACCAAAGAATTATGGACTACGTCGTTGGGGAATTCAAGAAGGAAAGCGGCGTAGACGTAAGCGGCGACAGAATGGCGATGCAGAGAATAAAAGAATCTGCGGAAAAGGCAAAAATCGAACTGTCTCAATTGCAGAAAACTTTGATCAGTCTGCCGTTCCTTTCGTTCGGCCCGTCTGGTCCGCTCAACTTCGAATGCGAACTTACGCGAAGCAAGTTCGATTCG
>CANQCB010000075.1 GCA_947589145.1 uncultured Clostridia bacterium
CGCCTCGACCATTTGACCCCAAAGGGCAGTAAATTCACGAGATTTGCTGCCTTTTGTCGTATTTTCACCCCATTTTTTCGCACCCCGTGACCACCGAATTTTTTTCGGGAGCACTTTTGGGGAACATTTTGGGGAACATTTTGGGGAACGTTTTGGGGAACAAAATGTCCTTTTACCGACGTGTAAAACGCACCTTTTATAATAATTCTTTATAAAAACATAAACAGCCGCAATACCTTGCAAAAAAAGACCGCCGTCTCGATCGACAGCGGTCTTTGCATTTTGGATTTAGCGGTATGCTTAAAACTCTTCGTGCGTGCCGTAATAAGCGTTGAGATACATTTGCTTGATCTCGCTCATCAGCGGGTAGCGGGGGTTCGCGCCCGTGCATTGGTCGTCGAAGGCTTGCTCGACCATAGCGTCGAGGCGGTCGAGGAAGTCTTTCTCGTCGGGAACGTAGTCGCGAATGGTGGGCTTAATGCCGATCTTTGCTTTAAGTTCCTCGATAGCCTTGATGAGGTTATTGACTTTCTCTTCGTCGGTTTTGCCTTTAAGCCCGAGGTAATCGGCGACTTCGGCGTAACGCGCAAGCGCGTGAGGGTGGTCGTACTGCGAGAACGTACCCATCTTGGTGGGAACTTCCTTGCAGTTGAACTTGATCACCTCGTTAATAAGGAGTGCGTTTGCGACGCCGTGAGGCAGGTGGTGGAAAGCGCCGAGTTTATGCGCCATGGAGTGGCAGACGCCGAGGAAGGCGTTTGCGAAAGCCATGCCCGCCATGGTAGCGGCGTTGCCCATCTTCTCGCGCGCCACGGGGTCGTTTGCGCCGTTGTCGTAAGCGCGGGGGAGATACTCGAATATCATTTTGAGGGAGCGGAGCGCAAGTCCGTCGGTATAGTCGGTAGCCATGACCGAAGCGTAGGCTTCGAGAGCGTGGGTAACCGCGTCGATACCAGAAGCGCTGGTAAGTCCCTTGGGCGCGTTCATCATCATGTCCGCGTCGATAACAGCCATGTCGGGAAGGAGCTCATAGTCGGCGAGGGGATACTTAACGCCCGTCGATTCGTCGGTTATAACGGCGAAAGGCGTAACTTCCGAGCCCGTGCCCGCCGAAGTAGGCACTGCGACGAAGTAGGCTTTTTCGCCCATCTTGGGGAAGGTGTATACTCTCTTGCGGATATCTATGAAGCGCATAGCCATACCGAGGAAGTCGGCGTCGGGATGCTCGTAAAGCACCCACATGATCTTGCCCGCGTCCATAGCCGAGCCGCCGCCGACCGCGATAATAACGTCGGGAGCGAACGCCGTCATGAGTTTTGCGCCTTCGCGTGCGCATGCAAGCGTGGGATCGGGCGCGACGTTGGAGAACGTCGTGTGCATGATACCCATTGCGTCGAGTTTCTCCTCGATAGGCTTGGTGTATCCGTTATTATAAAGGAAGCTGTCGGTCACGATAAACGCTTTTTTCTTGCCCATGACCGCGCCAAGCTCGTCGAGAGCGACGGGCAGGCAGCCCTTCTTGAAATAGACCTTTTCGGGTGCTCTGAACCAAAGCATATTTTCTCTCCTTTCCGCTACGGTTTTTATATTGATAAGGTGCTTAACACCGACGTTCTCGGATACGCTGTTACCGCCCCAACTTCCGCAACCGAGGGTGAGAGAGGGGGGAAGTTTGAAGTTATACAGGTCGCCGATACCGCCCTGAGAAGAAGGCGTATTGATGAGGATACGGCAGGTTTTCATTCTCTCGGCAAACTCCGCGAGCTTTTCTTTGCCCGTCACCGTGTTGATATATATGGACGAAGTGTGGCCGTAACCGCCGTCCGCAATGAGGTGTTCGGCTTTGTCGAAGGCGTCCTGTATATCCTCGGCTTTGTACATGGCGAGAACGGGGGAGAGCTTTTCGTGAGCGAACTCCTCGGATATATCCACGCTCTGCACTTCGCCGATAAGTATCTTCGCCGACTCGGGCACTTCCACGCCCGCAAGAGCGGCTATGGTGTGTGCCTTTTGACCGACTATCTTGGCGTTGAGCGCGCCGTTGATGATAATGGTCTTTCTTACCTTGTCGATCTCGCCCTCTTTAAGGAAGTAGCAACCTCTGTACTCGAACTCCTTCTTGACGGCGTCATATACTTTTTTGTGCACGATAACCGACTGCTCGGACGCGCATATCATGCCGTTGTCGAAGGTCTTGGAGTGAATGATCGAGGAGACGGCAAGGACTATATCCGCCGACTCGTCGATGATTGCGGGGGTGTTGCCCGCGCCGACGCCGAGAGCGGGTTTGCCGCTGGAATATGCCGCCTTAACCATGCCCGGACCGCCCGTCGCGAGGATTATGTCCGCCTCTTTCATGAGCAGGTTGGTAAGGTCGAGGGAGGGCACGTCGATCCAGCCTATAATTCCCTCGGGCGCGCCCGCCGCGACCGCGGCTTCGAGTACGATCTTTGCCGCCGCAATGGTGGACTTCTTTGCTCTGGGGTGGGGCGAAATGATTATGCCGTTCCTCGTTTTAAGCGAAATAAGCGTCTTGAATATTGCCGTGGACGTGGGGTTGGTCGTGGGGATAACGGCGGCTATAACGCCGATAGGCTCCGCCACTTTCTTGATACCGAAAGCCGCGTCCTCTTCGATCACTCCGCAGGTCTTGACGTTCTTATATGCGTTGTAAATGTGCTCGGCGGCATAGTTGTTCTTGATGACTTTGTCCTCGACGACGCCCATGCCCGTCTCTTCAACCGCCATTTTAGCCAGCGGTATACGCGCCATATTGGCAGCGACGGCCGCCGCTTTGAAGATTTTGTCAACCTGCTCCTGCGTATAAGTCGAGTAGATCTTCTGCGCCTCTCTCACTCTCGCAAGGGCGGCGGTGAAGCTCTCGATGCTGTCTACGACGGCGTAAGTTTTGTTTTCCATTTAATTTACCTCCTATTTCACGTTTGCCGGAGCGGCACAACGCTTGAAGTTTCACAGTCGGCTTGTCGCCGATTTATAGCCGATATATAAGATATATGCGGATATGCTATTATAAGTAGGGGACGGTCAGACGTTCAGGTGCTTGGACAGCACCGCGAGCGACGAGGCAAGGTTTTCGTTTTCGACATGCACGCGCTCGGGCACTTTGAGGGTTATGGGCGCGAAGTTCCATATCGCGGTAACCCCCTCGGCAACGAGTTTGTCGCATGCCTCCTGCGCGCCCGAGGCGGGAACGGTTATTATGCCGAGTTTGACGTTCTCTTCGCGGCATACCCGACCGAGTTCGCTCATGGGCAGCACTCTTCGCCCGCCGGCATAACTCCCGACCACGACGTTGGAACGGTCGAACGCGGCGACGATTTCCAGTCCGTAGTCCGAAAAGCCGGAGTAGGAGAGGAGCGCCCGCCCGAGGTTACCCGCGCCGATAAGCACCGCGCCGATGTGGTTGTTGTAACCGATAAACTTTTCGAGCTCTCCGATCAATTCCTTTCTGACGTATCCCTTCTTGGGTTTGCCGCTTCCGCTGACCGAACCGAGGTCTTTGCGCACCTGCACGTCGTTAAGCCCCAACGCTTCGGCGATGACCGTTGCGGAAACGGTGTCGCTCTCCGTCGCGTCCGACTTTAAGTAGTGCAGGTACAGCGGGAGTCGCCGTAACGTTTGAATAGATACGCTCGAATTCATTTGCCTTTATTTTCTCCTCTATGCTCAAAGTATATCACATAATTTTACAGTTGGCAAACAATTTTACATATAAATTAACTTTTATCGATAAAAATTTATTTATATATTTCCCGACATTCATATAATTATTATAACAAATTGTCCTTCAAATATTGCTATTCTTCAAATAAAGTGCTAAAATAACGGGGAATGATAAAAAAATCGCAAAAATTGAATAAATTATTATCGATATTCGCACTGTTGCTTGCGATAACGTTGCTTTTTGTCGTCACGGTCGGTTGCAATCCGCCTGCCGATCCCGCAGACCCTACCGACCCCACCAACCCTACCAACCCCACCGACCCTGCCGACCCCACAGACCCTATCGATCCCACAAACCCTGCCGACCCGAACGACGGGGCGGAAGTCTATGCCTTGGCGGACGGCGTGACGGTCGAATATCTTGCCGAGCCGTTCGAGAGCGGCGAGGACTATATCGACGACAACCGCATGGGAGTGACGCAAGAGGCGCACGACTATCAGCCTTTCGCGATATCTTGGGACGGCAGCGTGCCGCCGTATACCGTTGAATTTTCGACGGACGGCGCCGACTCCGATATTTTCGTCACGGACGAGACGTCTCTCAGCCCGGGAGTGCTTTTGCCCGACGCCGAATATTCCGCGCGCGTCACGGACGGACAGGGCGGCGTTATAGTCGAGAAAAAATTCCGTACCGAAAAAGGCGTCCGTTGGATCACGGCGCGCGAGGATCTTTACGGCGCGGGGGCGAGCAACGTTCGGGATCTCGGCGGTTGGAGCGCGGGAGATAAACATACGGCGTACGGAAAGATCTATCGCGGCAGCAAACTCACGGCAAGTTCTTCCTCGACGGCGGCGGGGTATGATTACTCCAATCGCGTGCTTGCCGAGAGATTGGGGTTGAAAACGGAGATCGATTTGCGCGGCGCTCGGGACGACGGCGGACAAACGGAGTCGCCCGTGGAAGGTTGCGGCTATTTGAAAGCGCCGATAACGGGGTACACTTCGATATATTCGTCCGAAGTATACGATGACAGCGTATATTACGACGAGGATTCTCCGACGAGTTTCAAAGCTATTTTCGACCTGCTCGCCGACGAGAGCAATTATCCGATATATTTCCATTGCCGAGTCGGGAAGGACAGGACGGGCACGCTTGCATATCTCATAGGCGCGGTGTTGGGCGTGAGTTACGAGGACCTAACGCGCGATTTCGAGTTGTCCTCGCTGACCAAGGCGGGCAGGGCAATGCGCACGCGGGGTTTTAATTATTATGACCATTCAAACGAATATGTCGGGTACGAAAGCCGAGCGTGGGAAAAAATGCACGAAATAATGATGCAAGAATATTCGACGGACGGCACTCTCGGATCCGCCGCGGCAAACTATCTCACTTCGTTTTGCGGGGTCTCCCAAGCCTCTCTCGATTCCTTAAAAGCAATTATGCTCGTGTGAGGATAAAAGAAAGCGGGCGGAACGCAAATCGCGCCGCCACGGACATACATAGACATAATAGATAGACGAAATAGAAAAACACCTCGAAAAGTCATACTTTTGAGGTGTATTTTTCAATAAAACGATTGCGGCGCACCGCTCGTCGGGTGAGCGAGAGAAAGCGCGCGCCGAGGCAACGTTCACTTAAAGCGCGGATTACTTATTGATTTCTTCGTTATAGTCCGTTGCGCTGTCTATGCAGTCGCTGCCGCGTTCGAGGGCGGTAATACCGGAGCGGGCGAGTTCGAGAATGCCGTACGGCTTCATCAGGTCGATAAACTTATCGACTTTATTGCTTTCGCCCGTCATTTCGCAAATAACCGAATCCTCGGAGACGTCGATAACCTTGACCTTCATAAGGTTGGCGGTGCTTGCGACCTCGTTGCGTTTTTCGGCAGGCACGTGCACCTTAATAAGGAGCAGTTCGCGCTTGACGCAATTTGCGGAATCGACGGTCTTGACTTTGCGGCAATCGACGAGTTTGTTAAGTTGGTGTTCGATCTGGGTAAGTTCGTCGTCGGTGCCGAGCGCCACGATAGTCATGCGGGAAACGGCGGGGTCGTCGGTACTGCACACCGAGAGCGACTCGATATTATATCCTCTGCGTGCGAAAAGTCCGCTTATTCTCGTGAGCACGCCCGACTTATTGGCGACGAGCGCGGTAATGATATGTCTTGTCTCCTTTGCGTTCATGATGACCTCCTTAAAATTTCGGCTTATCGACGATAATGGCGTCGATGCCTTTTCCTGCCGGAATCATGGGCAAAACGAATTCGTCCTTGTCGATAATGCAGTCTACGATCTTAACGCCCTTTTGGCTCATAGCCTTGCCGAGTACGGCGTCGATATCCTCGTTCTTGTCGAGTACGTATCCTTTTCCGCCCAAAGCGTCGGCGAGTTTAACGAAATCGGTAGGGTAGTTGATATCTGTCGAAGAATAATGCTTGTTATAGAAAAGGGTCTGCCACTGGCGCACCATGCCGAGGGTATGGTTGTCCATAATGACGACGGTAATGTCCAAACCGAGTTTGGCGGCGGTAACGACCTCGTTGAAATTCATGTGGAAAGAGCCGTCGCCGGTGAAGAGCACCGTCTGTTTGCCGCTTCCGATAGCCGCGCCGATAGCCGCGCCCATGCCGAATCCCATAGTTCCGAGGCCGCCGCTGGAAATAAACTTGCGCGGCATTTCGAAATTATAAGTCTGCGCGACCCACATCTGGTGTTGTCCGACGTCGGTCACGACGATTTTTTCGGGATCGCCGATTCTGTTTACCGCCTGAATGATACGGCGCGGGCAGAGTTTTCCGTCCGAGCCGAGCAGGAAGTCTTTGGAAGCGCGTTTGCGGCACTTTTCGATCCATTCCGAGGACTCGGACTTGGAAATGTCGGGGAGCATGGAATTTATTGCGGACTTGGCGTCGGCAAAAATACAAATATCCGCCTTGACGTTTTTGTTATGCTCGGCGAGGTCTATATCGATATGGATAATCTTAGCCTGTTTGCAGAAGTTTTTGCGGTCGCCTGCCACGCGGTCGGAGAACCTGCAACCGATAGCGAGAATGAGGTCGGATTCGGAGAGGGCTTTCGCAACGTTGGCTTTGCCGTGCATACCGATCATGCCCAAATAATTGGGGTGAGAAGCGGGGAAGCAGCCCAAACCCATGAGCGAGGACGCTACGGGCGCGTTAATTTTCTCGGAAAGGGCGACGAGCGCGTCGCTTGCTTCGGAGATAATGCAACCGCCGCCGACGTACATGAAGGGCGCTTTCGCCTCGTTGATAATTTTAACGGCTTCGGCGACGGCGTCGGTATTCTTGAAATAATGCTTGACTTTGCGGGGCTCGGCGGGCGTATACTCGGCGGTCTTTTGCTGAATATCCTTGGGGATATCGACGAGCACGGGTCCGGGACGGCCGGATCTTGCGATAAAGAAGGCTTCGCGGAGCGTGCCTGCCAACTCCTCGACGTTTTTCACCATAAAGTTGTGCTTTGTGATGGGCATCGTCACGCCGGTGATATCCACCTCTTGGAAAGAGTCTCTGCCCAAAAAGCCTGTGCCGACGTTG
>CANQCB010000076.1 GCA_947589145.1 uncultured Clostridia bacterium
TAATCCCCGTTATCCGCATACGCCAAGCGCGAGCGCGCCTCCGCCTCATATTGCGCGGCTTTTTCCCGCAAAGAATATGAGGAGGACATCATACAAAATTCGTCCAAAGCCGCAAGCGCTTTTTTGAGCTTTTTATCCCCTTCGTTTTTGAGATAAGTCAGCAATTCTTCGTTATTTTCGTACCCGTTCGCGGCGTTATTCAACCACTCGTCGGCGTCCGACTGAGACTGCGCGAAGGTCATTATCTTTTCGGTCATGGCGCGGACTTTTCCGTCGTTACGGCGTCTGTTATATAGTTTCGAAAGTTCGACGTATCCCGAATCGGGGTCGGCTTCCGCCTCTTCGATAGCGCGCGTCACGGCAATGTTTTTCCAAACGTTGCACTCGGACTCGTCGGCTATGTCGAACGAAGGATCGTCGCCCGTCACGTAAAAATATTTTCTGATCAGTTTTTGACACCAGCTGTGCAACGTCCCGATATCCGCCGCGGGAAGGCTGTCGAGTTCGTCGAGATAGCGTTTGTCTTTGGTCTTTTCGTATTCTTCGTTGAGCAGTTCGAAAAGTTTGTCGCGCATATCGTCCGCCGCGGCAACCGTAAACGTGGATATGAGCATACGGCGCAGGGTATACCCTTCGCGAATAAGGCGCATGACCCGTTCGAGCATGACCGTCGTCTTGCCGCTGCCTGCGCTTGCGGACACGAGCATGGAGCCGTTTTCGTAATTTATTATCTTCTTTTGCGCTTCCGTCCATTCTATCTTCATACTTGCTCCTTCCTCGCGCCGAGTACCGCCGTCCTGATTTTCCTCGGTTCGCCGTCAAAGCCGCAAACGGTCTTGTATTCGCAGAACCTGCACGCGTTTTTTTGCCCGACTTCCGCGGGATCGGGGGCTATGTAGCCCGACATTATTTCCTCCGCGCCCCGAGCGGCAAGTTTCAACGCATAGTCGACGAGGGAGTTTATATCTTTCTCGCTCTCGCCTTTGCCGACGGTCAACTTCTTGGACCCGCTCAATTTCAATACCTTGCTCGTTCGCGTTTGAGGTAAGTTCGCGTCCATCGCCACCAAAACTTCCTCTTCGTTCGCGCAAAGTCCGTCGAGAACATAGGGGTCTTTATCCCCGAAGTCGGCGAGCGTTTTGAAATAAAACGTACCGACTCCGCGATATCCCGCCTTTATCATCACCGCAAGATATGCGAGCAGCTGTATTTTCACGCCGCATTTGAGTTCGGTGAGGTCGAAAGACGACGAACCCGTTTTATAGTCGATCACGCGAGCGAGGTTGCCGCTTACGTCCACCCTGTCTATTCGTCCGCCGAGCGTTATCTTTTTTCCCATTACCGTCAATTCGACGCCGTCCGCGCCGCCGAATTCGAGCTCGGTTGCAAGCGGCTTGAAAGTTCCTGCTTTTATCTGCGAATTTATCGCCTTGCACATGCCCACCGCCTCTGCGGTCAGCGACTGCACGACGCGTTTATTCAATTCGAGTTTGCCCTTGCCCGACTCCGCCACGACTTCGGAAAGGAGCTCTTTCGCCGCCGTTTCGGGGTCTTTCTCGTCCATGATCTTCACGTATTTTTCCGCGACGGCGTGGAGAACGTTTCCCACGTCGGCAGGGTTCATATCCGCCGTGCGCACCTCTTCGAGTTTGAGCCCGTATTTCAAAAAATGCTTCATGGGGCAGGAAAAATACGATTCGAGTTGGCTGACTTTGGTGGACGAGCGGAGCATGATCTCCCCGGCTTCTTTCACTTCTGTCGGGTAAGCGGGTATGCCGAAAGCCGACGCCTTTCCCCCTACCGCTTCTTTGGCAAGCGCGTAAAATCCCGGCTCTTCGATCTCCGACTCCACCTGCTCGCGCACCGAAAGATATTCTTCGACGAGCATATTCTCGGTCGGGCAATAGCGCATTATGTCTTTCGGCTGCCGCGCCCTCGCAAGCTCGGATCTGTCCTTTTCCGTGCCGCGCGCGGCGAATGACTTCGAGCGGGCTCTTATAAAGCCCAAGCAAGCGCCCTCTTTTCCCGTATGCACGAGCGTTATTCTTTTCGCGCTTTCGAGCAGGAGATAGAACTCCGTCTGCGCACGTTTGTTGACTTCGCTCGTCGTCGGAGAAAGCGGCGTGCCGTTCTCGCGCATTTCCGCTATGTCGTCGTCGGATAAAAGTCCGCTGTCCGACGTCGTTATCGGGTGCGTATCGCTGTTGAAATCCGCAACGATCACATGAGTGAACGCGCGGCCGCGGAAGTCGCGTTCGCTGCCTATCTCCACCACGCCTTGCAATTTGGGACGGGACGCAAGGTTGGTCGTCGTCATTGCGTCGGTGAGCGCGTCCGACACCGTGCGTACGGTCGCGCCGCTCATAAGCGTTTCGCAAAGGTCGATGAGCGCGTACATTTTATCAAAGGGGTTGGTTCGCGCTTCGTCCGCCGCGCGAACGTCGTCGTCATATCTCTCTTTTGCGTAGTCCGCGATTTTACGCAAACCGTCGAAGGAGAACTCTCCCACGAGTCCGACGAGGGTCGCCACCTGCCGTCTTGCCCTCTCCGCGCGCGCATATATCCTGCCCTCTTCGCTTTTCGGGTCCGCGTCGGCGTTTATGGCGAACGGCGACAAAAACAGTTTGTACGTTATCGCGAACTCGCCGACATAGCGTTCGAACGCGTCGGCGTCCTCTTTCGATACGCCGCAGAAAGGGTTTTTCGTGAGTCTGACAACGTCATCCGCTCTGTATCCCCTCACGGGAAGGGAAAGGACGAGGTTTATAAATCTGCCGAGAGGGTGGTCGGAAAGTCTGAGCGACGTGGGCGCGGAATACGGTATACCGTTTTCGCCCAATATCCTTTTGAGCGCGGCGGGGTTTTCCTCCGCGGTTACGACGCACATTTCTTCGTACGGCGTACCCTCTTTTGCGCGATACGCTATCTCGGCGGCTATCGCTTTCGCCGCGAATACCCGAGACGACGCGGCATATATCTCCACGTCGCCGAAAGAATATTCGGTCGGCTCGGCGTCGAATACGTAAACCGCTTCCGCTTTTTCGCGCATTACCTCGATTATGTTCGTCATTTGTTTGGTGTATGCGTCGAAACAGGCTACGTATACCGTAGCGCCCGAAAGATAATCGGACTGTTCGAGATATTTTTTCAGCAGTCGCATTCGACCCGCCGCGTCCGCGTATTTGCCCTCGGTGCGGCGAAGATATTCGCGATATACGTAGGCTATGTCCTGCGCCTTGGCGTTGCCCTTTTTGAGTTTTACGTCGCTCGGCGGGACGTCGCACACCGAAAGTTGGCTTATGGTGTCGTACAATTTTTCCGCAAAACCGCGGGTCAGGCGGCTTTTGCCGTAACATTCGAGTTCCTTCGATCCGTCGAGAATGTCGCGCACTATCATTATGCTGCCCTGCCGCGGCAGGTAACTCGTTTGCGGAGCGTTTACGGAAAAAAGACGGCTCCAAGTGGTTACAAACGCGTCGAAAGAGCCCCCCTCGGACGCGCAAAGCATGCGCTCGGCGGTAAGCGTACACCTATCGGGAACGATTATGATGTGCTTTTTTCCGAGCGTCGGCGTGCGCTCCTTCAACTTTTTCATTACGCCTTCGAGCGCCGCTATATAGGAATGACCGACAATATTTTTTTCATTCATACATAATATAATACCCAAATTAAGGTGACAAATCAAGTTATTTATGGTACAATAGACTGCGTTAGTTCCTTTTTGAGGAGTTTGATATGAAAAAAATTTTTGCGCTTATCGTTTGCCTGTCGCTTTCCTGCATCTTTATGTTCGGGTGCAGCGTCGGCGATTTGTTCAACTGCGGCGGCCAAACGGTTGCGCCTATCGTCAGCGCCAAACCGTGGCAAAACGAAAGCGACTTCGAACAGGTGACTTATACTTTGGAAAGATACGGCGGTTTTGCCGAGTCCAATCTCGGCGACGGCGAAAATACGGAGATCGGCGACGGAATCGTGGAAGCAACGGGCACGTATACCACTACTATCGAGACGGTATCCGGTAACATTTACACTTCCGACGTTTTCCAAACGCTCAAAAGCGACGACGCGTTCGACGGCTATTTCAATACCGTGTTCGGAGGCGACGACAAACCGCTCTCTGCCGTTCCCGATACCTATACGCTCTTTACCGACGAATACGTTCTGAATTATAACGAGAAAAGCGAGCATGAGGGCAAAACCGACAAAATGAGAAGCGTTGTCCTTTTGAAAACTTCTTCTCTGCTCCCCGTCTTTTCCGTTAAGATCGTCGATATGCAGTCCGCTCCCGAAAACTCATACCGGACTTTGACGGACTATCTCAACGGCGTGAACAGGTTGGTCTATACCGATACGGAAGAAAAAACCGTGGAAAACGAAGTCAAGACGAACGTCGAATGTTACGATCAGAATTCACTTTCCCTCGTTATCCGCGCGCACTCCACGCTCAGTACCGTCGACGGTTCGGCAAACCTGCAAATGCACAACGCGGTGCAGCACGGACTTAACAATCAAAAAACGCGCAACATCACGTTTCATTCCTCTTATAGCGTTATGGGCGGCTTCGACGAGGACGCTAACTTCCTCGGTCGGTATACCGACGCCGATTATTACGCCGAGGACGAGTATAAAAAAGCCGACGGCGAGATCACCGAGGACAAAGACGGCAATAAGGTCGATAAAAACGGCGACAAGGTGGACGGCGACGGTTATGTTTTGAACGACGACGGCGAAAGAGTCATCGCGCATCATAAGGGATACGAACTCCCCGTCTATGCGGTCATATATCAGGTCAACGAAACCAATCACGGTCCTACAAAGTCCTTCGTATATTCCGCGGCGGGCTTCGAGGATATCGGTTCTACCACGGTCAAAGTGTTGCTCAGTTTCACCGAGACCGACGCCGACAACGACGGAAACGCTACCTTCGTCACCGTCGGAAAGATCAGCGGATATACGATGGAAAAGAATTAAGCTGCGTTTATGCAAAAAGGCGAAGTCCGAGGGTTCGGATTTCGCCTTTTTCTTTTTTCGATATTTTTTTCAAAATTTTTCTCCGATATTTTTACAATCGTTATTCGCTTACTTTTTCCAAAGCCTTTTTAAGGCGCGCGACCGTGCGTTCCTTGCCGAGCAACGTCGCCATTTCCGTCGCGCCGCCCGGAGTGACGGGAGATCCGGTTATCGCTATGCGATATATCCAAAGCACCGCGCCTTTCTTTATCCCCTTTTCCGCCGCATAGTTTTCCAAGGCGGGATAGAGATCGTCCCAACGCTCCTCGGTGAGTTTTATCAGGTCGGGGATCACGGTTTTAGCCATCGCCGCGTCCGTTTTGTTCTTTGCGTGCACGAACAATTCGGGAGTTAACGTATCGAATTTCGTTATAAACTCGGTGAGATTGACCGAGAGATCGTCCTCCGTTCGCATGTCCTTGAAACACTCGCTCGGTCCGACGTCGGCAAAAGACTCGCACCGCGAATGAAGCAGGCTTGCAAGGTATTTCAAATCGTAGCCTTTGAGGTAGTCCACCTGCTCCATAAACGGCAACGCGCGGAGATAAAACTCCTCGTCGGAAAGTTCTTTTATGTATATGCCGTTCAGCCAGCGGAGTTTTGCTTCGTCGAAAATCGAGGGAGAATGCGAAAGTCCGTCCAGAGAAAAATTCTCTATCATATACTCCATATCGAATTTTTCGGTGTTGTCTTTCGGGCTCCAACCGAGCAGCGCTATATAGTTCACTATCGCGTCTTTCAGATACCCTTTATTTATGAAATCCTTATAACTCGCCGCGCCGTAACGCTTGGAAAGTTTGTGCTGAGCGTCGCGCATTATGGGTTGCAGATGTATGTATTCGGGAGGAGTCCAGCCGAGCGCCCTGTAAAGCAGGTCGTATTTCGGAGTGGACGAAAGATATTCGACGCCGCGAATAACGTGCGTTATCCCCATGAGGTGGTCGTCTATTACGTTGGCAAAATTATATGTCGGCAATCCGTCGCTCTTTATGAGCACGTTGTCTTCGAGTTCGGAATAGGATACCGTCACGTCCCCGAAAACATGGTCGTGAAAGGTGTATTCCCCGTCGGTCGGTACGTTTTGTCTTATGACGTACGGCTCGCCTGCCGCTACGCGCTTTTTCGCTTCTTCGAGGGGGATTTTTTGACATAATTTATCATACTTCGTCGCGCCCCGTTTATGCATTTCGTCCAAACGCTCTTTGGTGCAGAAACAATAATATGCGTCGCCGCTCTCGATGAGTTTATTCGCATATTCGAGATATATGTCGCGGCGTTCCGACTGTACGTAAGGTCCGTAATCGCCGCCGACGTCGGGGCCTTCGTCGTAGATCAAGCCGGCTTCTTTCATCGAGTCGTAAATCTTCTGCGCGGCGTCGTCGACCAACCTTTCGCGGTCGGTATCTTCGAGGCGCAAAATAAAATCGCCCTTCCGCTGTTTCGCGAAAAGATAGGCGTACAACGCGGTGCGCATTCCGCCTATGTGCAAATACCCCGTCGGTGAAGGGGCAAACCTTGTTC
>CANQCB010000077.1 GCA_947589145.1 uncultured Clostridia bacterium
CTGCAAAGCATTCCGTAACTCATTACGCCGCGAAGGTCTCCGGGCTTTATTTCAATTCCGCCCGGGAGTTTTGCGCCTTCGAGCGCAACGGGAACGACGTCGCCCACTTCGACATTCGGAGCGCCGCAAACTATTTGAAGAATTTCGCTGGAAACGTCTACCATGCAGACATGTAAATGATCGGAGTTTGCATGCGGCTTGCAATCTATTACTTTTCCAACGACCACGTTTTCTATTTCAGCACCGTCAAAAATTATTTCTTCGACTTCAAAACCTACTTTGAGGAGTGCTTCGGCAATTTGTTCGGGGGTCGAATTGCCTATTTCCGCAAAATCTTTGAGCCAACATAAAGGTAATTTCATATTTATTCCTCCCTTAGAATTGTTTCAGAAAACGTACGTCGTTTTCATAAAGCAGTTTTATATGCGGTATGCTGTGGATAATGTTTGCAATTCTGTCTATGCCGAAACCAAATGCAAAACCCGTGTATTCGTCCGGATCGATTCCGCATCCGCGAAGTACCTTGCGATTTACTATTCCCGCGCCGAGAATCTCGATCCAACCCGTCCCTTTGCATATTTTGCAACCTGCGCCGTGGCATATCGAACAGGATACGTCTACCTCAACGCTCGGCTCGGTAAACGGAAAATACGAGGGACGGAAACGTACTTTCGTATCCTCACCGAAGAAATGCTTTGCGAACAAATCGAGTATGCCTTTCAGGTCGCACATCGTTATTCCCTTGTCTACCACCAATCCTTCGAGCTGGTGAAATACCGGAGAATGCGTTGCGTCATCGTCGTTTCGGAATACGCGTCCCGGGGAAATCATTTTGAGCGGAGGCTTAACTTTTTCCATATATCGGATCTGTGACGCGCTTGTTTGCGAACGGAGCAATATTCCATCGTTAATAAAGAAAGTATCTTGCATATCGCGCGCAGGGTGATCTTTGGGTACGTTCAATGCCTCGAAATTGTAATAATCCGTTTCGACCTCAGGCCCGTCCATTACGTCAAAACCCATAGAGACGAAGAAATCCACAAGCCTCTTGCGTACCGCGTTCAAAGGATGCAATTTCCCCACCGTAGTATTCTTGTTTATGGTAATATCGATCTTTTCCGCCGCAAGTTTGGCTTCGAGCTCCGCTTCATGAAGCGCGGCTCCGCGTGCCGAAAAAAGTTCTTCGAGCTTTCCGCGCGCTTCGTTTACGATTTTACCGACAAAGGGACGCTCTTCCGGCGAGAGATCTCGCATGCCTTTCATGAGGTCGCTTATAAGCCCGCTTTTTCCGAGATACTTAACCTTGACCGAATAAAGTTCGTTTTCCGTTGAGGCGGCGTTAATTTCCGCCTTGCACTCTGCAGTCAGTTTGGTAATTTTCTCTTTCATCTGTCCTCCGATAAAAAATAACAGTCGACCTAAAAGGACGACTGTGCCGTGTTACCACCTTTTTTTGCGCAATATTACGCGCCTCTTCTCCGTTATTACGGAACGACCGTAACCGCCTACTGCCTTCAACGGTTAAGCTCCGCAGTGAATATCTTTTTGCCGTTCATGCTTTCTTTCAGCAACCGAAAGCTCTCTGGAATGAACTGTGGCAAACTCTTATGCTGCCTCATAGCTTTTATTCTTTTTAGGTATTATAACCTAATTTTGTTTGAAAATCAAGCGTTTTACGGAAGTAATTCACCTGTCGTGATTTCTCCGACGTCGATTACAGTATCCGGGATTTTGCCCACTATGACCGCCTCGCAAATCATTACGTCGCTTCCGTTGTTAAAACAGTAATTTTTACCCGATAACGTCACCGTCATATCCACTTCGATTCTCATATAAAGTCGGTGCAAAGTTTGGTTTATCCCGCCAGAGATAAATTCGGAGTGGAATTCGGCGTCCACAATACCCAAATTAAGAGTATTGAACTCTATTTTTGGACCTATCCCCGATAAAAAAGAAATTCCCGACATAGTGCCGAGGTTAATGGAAATCCCCTCTTGCTCGAATTCTTTCAATTCTTCGCGAATTTTCGAGGTAACTTTTCGAGCAAACAAATCCACGTTAACGCTGTTTATCTGCATAAAAGTCAGGTTATTATCGACGTCGTATCGCGTTATGATCAAGTCGTCGTATGTGATAGTTTGCAGTTCGCTGTCCGTCATATCGTCTATTGCCTGCGATACCTGCATTCTTATAGTTTCCTCGATGACGGTATTTACGGTGGGCGCAATTCTGCCCACATAATACCAAATGCAAAGCCCCGTAATTATCATAACGATAACTACGGGTTTAACCCACCGCCATTTTCGTTTGGGTTTGCACTTTGCCACGGTAATATTATATTCCGTGAAAATCCAATAGTTTACTTTGCTTTGGCGTTGAAAATCAAAGTGACGATATAACTTGCTACGACCGCTGCGCCTATTCCGAATGCGGTCTGTATCAGTCCGCCCGCAAATGCGCCGAGAATACCGTACTGCTCTGCATAAGTTATAGCGCCTTTTGCCAGCGCCGCGCCGAAGCCTACGATCGGTACGCTTATTCCTGCGCCGAAAACGCTGTTTATCGGTTCATACGCGCCAACCGTTTGCAGGAAAATACCTGTTATGAGGAAGATAACGAGTATTCGCGCAGGCGTCAGATTTGTTTTGACAATAAGGAGTTGCGCACCTGCGCAAAGCAAGCCTCCGCCGGCAAATGCCGTCAGATATGATAATAAAAAGCCCCACCATGTCTCAGGAAATATCATAAAACATTCTCCAATATTACTCCGTGACTTACGCACGGAATAGTTTCACCTTGATAAGATGTAGTCGGGCTCATAAGCGCGCCCGTTGCAAGCAAAAGTACGCGATTATATTCACCCTCGTTCATTTTGCGCAAAATAAAAGAATTGAGAACTGCCGCGCTGCACCCCGCTCCGCTTCCGCCGCAATAGCAATTTTGTTCTCGAACAAACAGCATTTCACCGCAATCACTGTAACTTTGCCCCAATTTTATACCCTGTTCTCTGGCGAGATCGCGCAGTATTTCCGCGCCGAGTCTTCCGAGGTCACCCGTAAATATTGCGTCGAAATCTGAGACGTCCATTCCCGTGTCCGTAAGCACGGCAAGTAATGTATCGAGCGCAGCGGGCGCCATTGCCGCGCCCATATTGTTCAGGTCGTTTATGCCGTAGTCTACTACTCTTCCGAGCGTCGCGTGAGTAATGGCAGGCCCGTCACCGTCCGACGATAAAATACTGCAACCTGCGGCGGTTGCCGTCCATTGCGAATAAGGCGGACGTTGACAGCCGTATTCGAGAGGATATCTGTATTGCCTTTCCGCTGTGGCAAAATGCGAACCCGTCGCGCAGGCAATTTTATTGAATCTGCCGCCGTCTACCAAGCTCGCTCCCAAAGCAAGACACTCGGTCATTGTCGAACAAGCGTTATAAAGTCCGAGATAAGATACGGGCAACTCGCGCGCCACATAACTCGACGAGACCAATTGATTCAGCAAGTCCCCCGCTAAAAGCACTTCGATATCGTGCGGAGTAAGGTTTGCTTTTTCGATAGCGCCCAAAATAACTTTGTGGAACATTTGCTGTTCGCCTTTTTCAAAAGTCTTTTCTCCGCATTTTGCGTCGAGAACGACCTCGTCGAAATATTTTCCGAGAGGGCCTTCTCCTTCGCGTTTACCGACAACGCTCATACCCGAGATAATACGGGGATTGTTATTAAAAAACATCGTTTG
The DNA here is from genome assembly GCA_947589145.1 of uncultured Clostridia bacterium. Lineage (GTDB taxonomy): Bacteria > Bacillota > Clostridia > Christensenellales > Pumilibacteraceae > Protoclostridium. The sequence goes on from CANQCB010000077.1 coordinate 3,733, forward strand.
ATTTTTTCCGCTCATACCGTAAATAACATTATAAGATATCGTATTATGCCTGCTAACGTAGACCACACAACGCCGTTAACCACAACGGGGCCGACAACGTTGAATAATTTCGAAGAAGTACCGAATATCAATCCTTCCGATTTGAATTCCAACGCCGCACTCGACATAGCGTTGGCAAAGCCCGTTATGGGCAGAAAAGATCCTGCGCCGCCGTGGCGCGCTATTACGTCATAAAACCCTAAACCCGTAAACAGTATTGCAACGGTTACGAGAATCATGGACGTGTATGCGCCAACCATATCCGTGGATAAATCGGGAAAGGATAACGATATAATATCCCCGATTCCTTCGCCGATCAAGCAAGTCAGCCCACCGATTGCGAACGCTTTCATCATAGACGTAAACATTCCTGTACGCGGCGTTATTGCTTTGACGTATTTCGAGTATCTGTCGTTTCGCCTTATGACGCCCTCACTTTTCCACTCTTCCGACATTCTTCAATACTTCCTTTTCTTCGATATTGGTAAATTCGCTTGTAACATTTTCTTTTTTTACCATATTTGTATTATGCGAAAGAGAAAATACAATTATGCGCAGCGTCGGATAAACAATGTTGTAATTGGGAAATAACGCGGAGCACGCTTTTAAAAAAGAAAAAGGAACTCGTAAAAACGAATTCCCTTTCCGGATAAAATTAAATTTGATTACATGGCCGGACCTGTTGCGGACGGCGTATATACGCGCGCTGCAAGCTCCTGATTGAGAGCGTAAAGTCCCTTTGCGTCATGGCCGAACAGCTCGAATTTCTTAATCTGATCTTCGGCGTTCTTCTCTTCTTCGCCCTGCTCTTTGATGAACCAGTCGAGGAACTGCATAGTCTTGAAGTCCTTCTTCTCGAAAGCAAGAGCGTAGATATTGTTAATAAGCGACGTAACGTATTGCTCGTGCTCAAAGCCTGCTTTCAAGGGATCTATCGCCCCTTTGAAAGTCTTATCGGGCTTCGCAATTTTGTCGAAAGTAACGCGAACGCCGTTGTCGATGAGGTAGCGGCGCATCATCATTGCATGATCGCGCTCTTCCTGCGCCTGAATCTCGTACCAATGCGCGAATCCGTCAAGACCCTCGTCGTCATAGTAGTTGGCGAAATCGAGGTAAAGATACGCGGAGTACAATTCTTTGTTTACTTGCTCGTTAATGAGCTTTGCAATTTCTTTATCGATCATAATAACCTCCTGAATTCGCCTTAATTATAGTATTCTTTTTTTGAAAATGCAAACAAAATTATTTAATTATCGAGGAAAAATATTAATGCTATCGCCTTTTTCAACATTACATTCATGGCAGAGGGTTTGTAAGTTTTCATATGTGCTTTTTCCACCTTTTGAAATTGGAATAATATGATCGATTTCGAGTTTGGCGTACCTTTGGGATATTCCACACCTTTTGCATCGATATCCATCTCGCTCATAGATTGAAAATCTCATTTTATTTGATACTTTTCCTCTCTCAACGCGGCAGATAGCGTCCCATATTTCACGGTCACGATAATATGTTCCATTTTTGTTGTTCAAACGCTTCACTAAGGATAAGATTATATCGCCGGAAAAATTGTCATATTTGGATGCATAGATTCTTCCGTTTATTTGAGAACAATATAATGTGACCGTTAGAAAAAATTGCATGGGCGGGGGCTCAAATTTTGCTTCATTATATAATTTATTTTCGATTTTCAATAGTGTAGTTCGCTTCAATTTTCCTATGGGCGCAGAAAAATCCCCCAATTTTAATATTTTAAGTCGAGCGATATACTTACTATATTCAATTTTGTTGCGATTCATCTTTTTAATTTGCGCGGTTATTTTTTGTGCTTGAAATTGTAATTGATATATCAAATAATCTTCGCAACTTATATTTTCGTAATAATCCTCATTGTCATATGTATATGATTGATCAAAGTTAACAAACGGATAGAACGTAAACTCCGAATTGATTTTCTTTAACGCACAAAGGGATACACTGTTCTTTGTTACGAATGAAACATATCGCTTGTGATTATAATGCAATGCCAATGATATCGTCAAAAAAATGATTGATATCAAAGAGATTGTTGTAACTGTTATAATTAAGTATAACATTAGTGCTCCTATGTAAATCTCTCTATTTCTTATAAGCGGAATATCCGTTGCAACATAACAATAATATCATCAATAAGGTATTTTCGTCAATCAAGGAAATATTTTTTTACAAGAAAAAACCCAAAACAATTTTTAATAGTTTGTTTTGGGCTTTTCTTGGTGGACGGGGGTGGATTCGAACCACCGAAAGCGGAGCTGGCAGATTTACAGTCTGCTCCCTTTGGCCACTCGGGAACCCGTCCTTAAATTATTTTATTGGAGCTGGTGATGGGACTTGAACCTACAACCTGCTGATTACAAGTCAGCTGCTCTGCCAATTGAGCTACACCAGCA
>CANQCB010000078.1 GCA_947589145.1 uncultured Clostridia bacterium
CCGAGGACGCGGTCGCGCATGCTGGGGCTGCCGCCGCGCTGTTGGTGACCGAGGACGGTGGCGCGAATGGAGAGGTTCGTTTCTCTTTGCAAATACCGCATGAGTTCTTCGGCTCCGCAAACGCCCTCCGCCAAAACGACGAGTCCGCTGGTCTTACCCTTTTGGGAGGCCTCGATAAGCGTTTTTTTGATTTCCGAAAAGGTGCGGGGAACTTCGGGAATGATTATCATTTCCGCACCGCCCGCTATGCCGGTATAAAGCGCAATATCGCCGCAATGCCTGCCCATGACCTCGATTATCGTGAAACGGTTATGCGAGGACGAGGTGTCGCGGATCTTGTCGATCGCGTCTATGCAAGTGTTGCACGCGGTGTGGAAACCGAGGGTGAAATCGGTGTATGCAAGGTCGTTGTCGATCGTGCCCGGAATGCCCACCGTCGGGAAACCCTTATTGCTGAGCGCCTGAGCGCCGCGAAAACTGCCGTCGCCGCCGATAACGACGAGTCCTTCAATCCCTTCGGCGCGCATATTTGCTATCGCCGCGTCCTGCGCTTCGGGCTTGTGAAACTCCACGCAGCGCGCCGTACGGAGAATCGTTCCGCCGCGTTGGACGATATCCGACACGCTGCGCATATGCATTTCGCGGAATGCCTTATCGAGTATGCCCTGATAGCCGCGCTCTATGCCCACGACGCTCATATCGTTTACCAACGCGGTTCTGACTACCGCTCGGATAGCCGCGTTCATTCCCGGCGAATCTCCGCCGCTCGTTAAAATTGCTATTCTTTTCATGATTTTTCCTTTGCGCGTTCGCGCTCTCTTTCGTATTATACTATGACTTTGCCGATTGTGCAATGATTTTTTCGATATTTTTTAATTGCTTTCCACAATTTTCACGTTGCCTTCGCCGAGTACCGAAATAAGTTCGGCGCGAGCGGCAAACGCGTTTATTCTGATCGCGGTTTTGAAAAGTTCGTTCGTCGACGTATCCTTTATATATAATTCGTCGTTGCCGGTATACGCCGATGCTATTTCCACGACGTCGTTCATATATTCGCTGTTTTCTCCGCCGCTCATATAGCAACAAATCTTGTTGCCGGGCGCGACGCGTTCCTTCCATTCCTCGACGCTGCTCACCCATACGGACGGGGGCTTGTCGCCGGGCGCGGATATTTTGCCCGTGACCGTCACGAGTTTGTCGGGGACGAAAACGCTTCTGAGTTTCGGCCACGCGTTCGGCGATACCATTATTTCCACCGTTCCGACGAGGTCTTCGAGAACGCCCGCGCCGAATTCTCTGCCGTTCTTGGAAAAACGCTTGCCCGCGCTGACGAGCATACCGCCGAGTTTTACGGTCGAGCCGTCTTTGAGCGCATTGACGTCGAGCTCCTCGGTCTCTTCTTCGGTGCCGATTTTGTTTATGTCGAGCGAGTTGAAGTCCATTGCGGACAGTCTGTCGCTGTACTGTTGCAGAGGGTGACCGGAGATATAAACGCCCATTACCTGCTTTTCGAAACGCAATTTTTCGCGTTCGTCGAATTCCCTCACTTTTGGATAGACAAAATCGTCCTTGACTTTCGCGCCGCCGTCTCCGAACATATCGAACATGTAATACTGTCCGCTTATTTTGGCTTTATGGTCGGACGCTACCCTGTCGAGCAAAAGAGGGCATGCCTGAATGAGCACGGCGCGGGGTTTTCCGAAGCAATCGAACGCGCCCGCATATATCAGGTTATCGATCATTTTGGAATTTATTTTGGAGTCGTAGGTGCGCGAAAGGAATTCGTATAGATCCTTATACTCGCCTTGTTTGCGCTTTTCCACTATCTGTTGCATTATGCCCTCGCCGACGCCCTTTATCGCGGCAAGTCCCACGCGGACACAATCGCCCTCGACCGAGAAACCGACAACCGACTTATTTATATCCGGGGGAAGAACGGTGACATGCTTTTGTTTGAGATATGTCAGATAGTTGGCGATTTCGTTTATCTTGTCTATTCTGTTGTTGAGCACGGCGACGATAAACTCTTTTAAGTGGTGACATTTCAGATACGCCGTTTGATACGCCACGTACGCGTAAGCCGCCGCGTGGGACTTGTTGAACGCATACGACGCGAAGTCCATCATTTCCGTAAAGAGTTTGTCCGCGTCTTTTTCGCTCATTCCGTTGGCAACCGCGCCGCGTATCTGCACCGTTTCGCCCTTATCGTTGGTAAACGTGCCGCCGTGTATGAAGGTTTTGCGCTGTGCGGCAAGCGCGGCGTGCTTCTTTTTGGACATCATTCGGCGAATGGAGTCCGCGCCGCCCATGGAGTACCCCGCAAGTTCGCGGCAGATATTCATGACCTGCTCCTGATATACCATGACGCCGTAAGTCGCGTCGAGTATCTTTTTCATCGCGGGATGCGCGTATTTGATTTCGTCGGGGTGCTTTTTGTTATACACGTATTTGCCGATATATTGCATAGGCCCGGGGCGGTAGAGGGATATGCCCGCGATTATATCTTCCACGCAGTCGGGTTTCAAGTCCTTCATAAAGTTCTTCATGCCGCTGCCTTCGAGCTGGAACACCGCGTGAGTGTCGCCCTCGCCTATCATTCTGTAAACTTCGGGGTCGTCGTATTTCATGTTATAGAAATCGATGGTTTTGCCCGTGGTCTGTTTGACGAGTTTTATCGCCTCGTTTATATCCGTCAGGTTCATCAGCCCCAAAAAGTCCATTTTGAGCAGTCCGAGTTCTTCCACCTGCACCATGTTGTATTGGCAGGCTACGATACCCTGTCCGTTCATGGAAAGCGGCGCGTGGTCGCTTATCGGATCGCGGCAAATGATCACGCCCGCGGCGTGAAGTCCCGTCTGGCGCGGCATTCCCTCGATTTCTATCGCTATGTCCAGCACCCGTCTCAACGTCTCGTCGGTGTCGTAGATCTCGCGGAGTTCGGATACTTCGTGGCTTATTCCGTCCTTATCCCTCTTTCTGCCCAAACAGTCCTCTATCGTGAGGTTGCCCATCATGTCGGGCATCAGTTTGGTGATACGGTTCATGTCGGCGTAAGGAATGCTGAGCACGCGGCCGACGTCCTTTATCGCCGCTTTGGCTTTCATCGTGCCGAACGTACAAATTTGCGAAACGTGGTCGTCGCCGTATTTCTCGCGGACGTAGTCGATGACCTCGCCGCGACGCACGACGCAGAAGTCTATGTCGAAGTCGGGGTTGGAAACGCGCTCGGGGTTGAGGAAACGCTCGAAAAAGAGGTCGTAGCCCAGCGGCTCGATTTTGGTTATGCCTATTGCGTACGCTATGATACTGCCCGCGCCGCTGCCGCGCCCCGGTCCGACGGGTATGCCCTTGCTCTCCGCATAGTTGATAAAGTCCCATACCACGAGGAAGTAGTCGGCAAAGCCCATGCCCGTTACGATTTTGAACTCATATTCCGCACGGTCGCGGATCTCCGGCGTTATCGTGCCGTATTTCTTTTTCAGACCCTCCTGCAAGAGGTGATAGAGATATTGTTCGCTCGTCATTCCGTTCGGACAGTCGAACACGGGATACAACATTTTTCTGGAAAAGAAAGACTTGCAATCGCCTATCTTATCCGCTATTTCGAGGGTGTTATCCAACGCCTCGGGAAGCGTCGGGAAAACTTTTTCCATTTCCTCGCGGCTTTTCAGGTAGAACTCTTTTGTGGGGAAATATGAGTCGTCGTCCACGCCCTCCGCGCTCTCCTTTATTTCCCGATCGTCGTTTAAGGAAAGGTGGTCGCCGAACGCTATGCATTGGAGCACCTTTTGCGTGTAACTGTCCTCTTGTCTGAGATAATGCACGTCGTTGGTCGCTACGATTTTAACGTTGTTTTCGCGCGCTATTTGTACGAGATACGGCAAAACCGTCTTTTGAGAACGGAGATTGTGGTCCTGAATCTCGATATAATAGTCGTCGCCGAAAAGCGCCTTGAATTTCTTGACTACGCGCTCCGCCTCTTTCATATCCCCCGAAAGTATCGCCTGCGGAAGTTCGCCGGCTATGCAGGCGGAAAGACAGATCAGCCCCTCGCTGTGACGGGAGAGAAGGTCGAAATCTATGCGCGGCTTATAGTAAAGCCCCTCGGTAAAGCCCATGGATACGAGTTTTATCAGGTTATGATATCCCTTTTCGTTTTTGCAAAGCAATATGAGGTGGTTCGCTTTCGGCTTTTTCTGTCCCGGGGGCGTGGTGCGGACGTGCATATCGGGCGCGGTGTATACTTCGCAACCGATTATCGGTTTGACCTTGAAATCGCTGTTTGCGTTGAAGGCTTCCGCCGCCTTGTAAAACGACATTGCGCCGTACATGTTACCGTGGTCGGTTATCGCCACGGCAGGCTGTCCGAGCTCGGCGCAACGCTTGAATAACTTGTTTATCCTTGTCGCGCCGTCCAACAAGGAATATTCCGTATGAAGATGAAGATGTACGAAGTTTGACATATTTGTTACTCCTTTTTCCCGGATACAAGCGCAATCAATTTTTCCAAACGGTGTTTTACGCAGGACTTGCTCACGCCCAGCATTTCCGCAAGTTCGCTCATATTCGCTTCGGGATAAGTCCGCCTGAGCAGCGCCGTCGTTTGCAGTCGCGCGTCCAAATTTTCCAATCCCACCCTTTTGTCCAAAGCGTCAATTGCCGCAAGCTGTTTCGAGGACGCCGCAAGCGCCCTGTCTATGTTCGCCACGTCGCAATTTTGCTGCGCCGTCGCTTTCTTTTCCAATGAGTTTTTGACTATTTCGTCCTGCAAGTCGAGCGCCGCCTTGCTCGCGCCCATAAACGTGAGCGCGTCGCAGATCTTCTCCTTGCTCTTGAAATATATCGTATATTTTTCGCTGCGCGTGCCGCGCCCGACGAGGATCGACGCCGAGGAAAAAAGTTCGGCGACGTCGTCGCGCAATTTTTCGCCGCTGAAAGACAGCTCCATGTGGTTGTTCTTTCCCGTGGACAAAAATCCCGATCCGAGAAACGCGCCGCGCACGTAACTCCGCTTTTCGGAGTCGCGCCTCGTCAGCCCGTCTGCCAACCCGTCCACCCGTCGGAAACCCGACGCGTCCTCTCGAAATATTCCGAGAAGGGTGAGAAGCTCTCTGCCCCTTTCAAAGGTGAGCGTTATGTGCTTGCCGAAGCGGACGGTCGGCGGAGCGAACATTACCGTAAGCGCAAGCCGAGCAAGGAGCGACGGCATAAATTCGTTGTCGGTCACCACGCTCACCGTCATCTCTCCCGCAGAAAGATTGATACTCCCCGCCGTCTGCACGATAGCCGAAAATTCGGCAAGCGCGTCGTAACGGTTTGACGGGGTTATGGCGGCAAGTTGCTCCTTTGCCTGCCTGCTCAACGTTTCGGTGGGATTTTTCATTTCGTTTTTCGCTTTCGCTGTTCCTCGTTGGATTTCCGTTTGTCTTACTCGTTTTCGCCGCGGCTGCGAAATTGGGGAAGTTTGTCCCAATTCGCAACGAGATCCCAAGGAAGTTCCGCCTCCTCGTATGCCGCGATCTGCGCGGAGACGTCGCCAACGCGGTCGGGCGTATGCGCGTCGCTGTTCATTATGAATTTACAGCCGAGCGACGCCAGAAGCCGCAGGTCGTCGGAAGTCATATCGCGGTGTTTGCCGTTGAGTTCCATCAACGTGCCGCGTGCCGCCGCCGCTTTTCCCACCTCTTTCAAATCTATTTTGCAGTCGTGCATGGGGTGAGAAATTATGTCAATGTCGTTGTTTTCTATCGCCTTGACGTAGGCGTCCGTGTTTCGCACGAGCATTTTTTTCGAGTTCTTCGTGAGAAGGTTGCGCGCAAAAAAGGAGAAATTGTCGCCGAAACGGAGTGGCTTTACGAACTTGTGATAGCCGCATATCGAGACGTCGAGTTTGTCCGCAACGGGCGCGGAGTCGATCTCGCCGCGCGGAGAGAGGAAGTTGGCCTCCATGCCCGCGTATATCCTTATTTCGGGATATTTTTCCCGAAGCGCGGCAACTTCGGAGAGGAAAAGCGGAAACGCCTTGGGCTTTACTCCGTGCGAGCGGTGGTTGAGTCCGTGGTCGGTTATGGCGATCTCTTTCAGACCGAGGGATATAGCCGCCTTGACGTTATCCTCCACGCCC
>CANQCB010000079.1 GCA_947589145.1 uncultured Clostridia bacterium
TAATAGACAATCATATTTTCCAAGGCAACGCTTTGAAAATAAAGAACGTAACCTGGCACAGGGCCATGGATCTGAACGACCGTTCGCTCAGAAACATACGTTGCGGTATCGGATATAACGAGAGAGAGGACAAGTTCGACATAACCGCGGCTTGCGAAATAATGGCGATATTCTGTCTTGCCAAAGACATAAAAGATCTCAAAAAGCGGCTCGGCGACATAATAATCGGCACGGACGAAAACGGTAAACCCGTGACGGCGAGAATGCTGAAAGCCGACGAAGCCATGACCATTCTCCTCAAAGACGCGATAAAGCCCAACCTTGTACAGACCCTCGAAGGCACTCCGGCGTTCGTGCACGGCGGACCGTTCGCGAACATAGCGCACGGCTGTAACAGTATCATTGCGACCAAAACGGCGATGAGTTATGCCGATTACGTAGTGACGGAAGCGGGCTTCGGAGCCGACCTCGGCGCGGAGAAGTTTCTGGATATAAAGTGCCGCATAGCCGACATTCAGCCCTCTTGCGTGGTCGTAGTCGCCACGCTCCGCGGCTTGAAATACAACGGACTCGTGCCCAAACAGGATACGGGCAAGCCGAACATGCAGGCGCTCAAAGCGGGCGCGCCCAACCTCTTCAAACACGTGGAAAATATCACGCGGGTTTACAAACTCCCTTGCGTAGTCGCGATCAATAAGTTTATAACCGACTCCGACGAAGAGATAGAATATCTCCGCGAAGAATGCGAGGCGCGCGGCGCGGACGTATGTCTTGCCGACGTATGGGCGCACGGCGGCGAGGGCGGCAAAGCGCTTGCCGCGGCAGTCACCGAAAAAATGGATAAATTCGGCGGCAAAATGCAATATTCTTACGGCCTCGGCGAGAGCATAAAGGACAAGATACGCGACGTGGCGACGAAAATATACGGCGCGGCAAACGTCGTATACGAGGAAAGCGCGGAGCAGACGATAAAGACGCTCCAAGCAATGCCCGAATGCAAAAACCTGCCCGTATGCATAGCGAAAACCCAATACAGTCTTTCGGACGACCAAACCAAGCTCGGCAGACCCGAGGGCTTCGATATAACGGTGAGAGAGGTATATTATCGCGCAGGCGCAGGCTTCATCGTCGCGCTCACGGGCAAAATTCTCCTGATGCCGGGGTTGGGCAAAACCCCCGCGGCGGAGGGCATGAGCATAAACGCCGATACAGGCGAAATCAAGGGCTTGTTCTGATCAAGGGAAACTTATGGCAAATTTCATCGAGGACATAATTAACGAGGACATAGCGAGCGGAAGAACGAAGAAAGTCGTAACGCGAATTCCGCCCGAACCGAACGGCTATCTCCATATCGGTCATGCCAAAAGCGTGTATATCAACTACTTCATGACGGCAAAGGCATACGGCGGCAAGTGCTACCTGCGTTTCGACGACACCAACCCCGCGAAAGAGGACGACGAATACGTCAACGCGATCATCCGCGACGTCAAGTGGCTGGGGTGGGAAGGCGAAATAACCTACGCCTCGGACTACTTCGAAAAGACTTACGAGTGCGCGGAGCTCATAATAAAAAAAGGTCTTGCGTACGTTGACGATACTCCGCCCGAGCAAATGCGCGAAATGCGCGGCACGCTCACCGAGGCGGGCAAGGAAAGCGCGAACAGAAATCGACCCGTAGATGAAAATCTCCGACTTTTCCGCGAAATGAGGGCGGGGAAATATAAGGACGGCGAGCTCGTTCTCCGCGCGAAAATAGACATGGCGTCGCCCAACATAAATATGCGCGATCCGGTGATTTACAAAGTGCTCCATACGCCGCACTACCGTCAGGGCGACAAGTGGTGCGTATATCCGCTTTACGACTTCGCGCACCCCATACAGGACGCAATCGAGGGCGTAACGCACAGCCTTTGCAGCCTCGAATTCGAAAACCACCGACCGCTTTACGATTGGGTCGTGGAAAATTTGAAAGAGATATTCCCGAACTCTCCCAAGCAAAGGGAATTCGCCCGTCTCAATATCGAGCGCACGATAATGAGCAAAAGGTATTTGAAACGCCTCGTGGACGAAGGGCTTGTGGACGGCTGGGACGACCCCAGAATGCCCACGATATGCGGACTGAGGCGGAGAGGATACACGCCGTCATCCATTTTGAAATTCGTCGAAGAAGCGGGCATATCAAAGGCGGACAGCGAATGCGCGCCCGAACAACTCGAAGCGTGCATAAGGAGCGAGCTTAACGAGACCGCTCCCCGCGCCATGGCTGTGCTCGACCCCATACTTCTCAAAATAACCAACCGCGCGGACGATTGGCAGGAGACCGTGGAAACCGACGTCAATCCGAACGACCCGTCGGCGGGCAAACGCACACTCACGATAAGCAACAAATTGTGGATAGAGAGGGAGGACTTTGCCGTCGTACCTCCGCCCAAATACAAACGTCTCACCGAAGGCGCGCTCATTCGTCTCAAAAGTTCGTACATCGTAAAGTGCACGGGATATGAAAAAGACGGGGATAGTATCACTGTATTTTGCGAGGCGATCGACGGTACCAACGGCACGGACGTGGAGGGAGTGAAAGCGAAAGGCGTAATACATTGGGTAAACGCCGCCGACTGCGTCGATATAGAGGCGCGCCAATACGACTACCTGCTGCTTCCTTACGACGGAGTGCACGAGGATTTTGCCGATCGAATGAATCCCGAGTCGCTTAAAATTCTGAAAGGCAAGGGCGAGCGGATTTTGGGCGAAGCGGAAAAAGGAACGTCGTTCCAATTCGTCCGATCGGGCTATTATGTGCGCGATACGCATTACGACGGAATAGTTTACAACAGAATAGTGGGACTGAAAGACGGTTATACGAAAAAATAATCACCGACAACGAGGTACTGAATGAAAAAGATAAACGCAAACGAACTCAGAAATATGTGGTTTGATTTTTATAAGAGCAAGGGACACGCGCTCATAAGTTCGGCGTCCCTCATACCGGAGAACGACCCGACGGTATTGTTCACGACCGCGGGAATGCATCCGCTCGTGCCGTATCTTCTCGGACAAAAACATCCGCAAGGCACGCGACTTGCCGACGTGCAGAAGTGCGTCCGCACGGGAGACATAGATGAAGTGGGCGACGCTTCGCACCTTACGTTTTTCGAAATGTTGGGGAATTGGTCGCTCGGCGATTACTTCAAAAAGGAACAGATAGCGTGGAGCTACGAGTTTTTGACGGGCGAGAAATATCTCGGTATCGACCCGAACAAACTCTCCGTAACCGTTTTTGCGGGAGACAAAGACTGCCCGAGAGACGAGGAGTCCGCCGAATATTGGGAAAAAGCGGGGATCCCGCGCGAGAGGATATACTTCCTGCCCAAAGAAAACAATTGGTGGGGTCCCGCCGGTACAACGGGCCCTTGCGGACCGGACACCGAAATGTTCGTGGACACGGGCAAACCCGCCTGCTCGCCCGAGTGTTCTCCCGCGTGCTCGTGCGGAAAATATCTCGAAGTATGGAACGACGTTTTCATGCAATACAACAAGACGGCGGAAGGTAACTACGAACCGCTCAAACAAAAGAACGTGGATACGGGTATGGGCTTGGAGCGCACGATAAAGACGGCGCAAGGAGCGTCGAGCGTATACGAAACAGACCTGTTCGCGCCCATAATATCCGAAATCGAACGGCTTACGGGCGCAAAGTACGGCTCGGACGAAATAACGACGAAGGCGATCCGAGTAATAGCCGATCACATAAGGACGGCGGTCATGATAATAGGCGACGACAAGGGTGTGCTTTGTTCCAACGTCGATCAAGGATATATTCTCCGCCGACTTCTGCGCCGTGCGGTAAGGTTTATAAAACAACTCGGCGGCGGCATGGGTCTGCTCTCTCAAATAGCAAAAGTCGTCATAAACGAATATAAAGAAGTATATCCCGAACTCGGTCGCAACGCAGGCAGGGTCATCGGCGAAATCGACGCCGAAGAGGGCAGGTTCGAAAAGACGATAAATGCGGGCATGAAAAAATTTCAAGCGATCAAAGAGCACATTGTGGGGGATACTATTGCGGGGAACACCGCGTTCAAACTCTACGATACCTTCGGTTTCCCCATCGAAATGACGGTGGAACTTGCGACGGAAGCGGGGCTTAAAGTGGATATGGACGATTTCAACAAGGCTTTCGAAGAGCACACGGAAAAGAGCAGAGCGGGTGCGGAACAGAAATTCAAGTGCGGACTTGCCGACCACAGCGAACAGACGGTAAAACTTCACACGGCGACGCACCTTCTTCACGCCGCGCTCAAAAAAGTTCTCGGCGACAGCGGCATACATCAGAAAGGAAGCAACATCACCGAAGAGCGGCTTCGTTTCGACTTTAACTTCCCCCGTCCGATGACTGCGGAGGAGATCAAAGCGGTAGAGGACGAGGTAAACGCGGCGATAAATGCGGACGTCACGGTAACATGCGAAGAAATGACGGTGGACGAGGCGAAAGCGCAGGGAGCCGAGGCGAATTTCGAGAGCAGATACGGCGAGAGAGTGAAAGTATACACCATGGGTTCATATTCCAAAGAAGTTTGCGGCGGTCCTCACGTCGAGCATACGGGTGAGCTCGGACATTTCAAAATTATCAAAGAACAGAGTTCGAGCGCGGGAATAAGAAGAATAAAGGCGATTGTCGAATAATTGTCGAAAAATGTTTGCGTTTTGTATGAGAATATAGTATAATCGTAATGGGTTGGGGGAGCGGTTATGCTCGCCCAATCGTTGAGAAAAGAAAAAAATTTTATTGGAGGATAAATAATAATGGAAACCTACGGATTAGACAAAATCGGCATCACGGTCAAGTCTGTCGGCAGAAATCTCAGCCCTTCCGCGCTTACCAAACTTGCTTTGAGAGACGAACCCGATGCAATGCTCATGGATAAGGGCGCACTTTTGGTGGAAACCGGCAAATACACCGGTCGTTCCGCGCAAGACAAGTATATCGTGGAAGAACCCTCTTCCAAGGATAAGATCAATTGGGTAGAGAATAAGAAGATTTCGCAGGAGACCGCGGACGCGATCACCGCGGAAGTCAAGGCGTATCTTTCGGGTTTGGACAACGTCTATATCTTCGACGGATTTGCGGGCGCAGATCCCGAATACAGACTTTCGATCCGCGTGGTAAACGAATATGCGAGCCAGAACCTCTTCATGAATAACATGCTCATTCGTCCCACGAAGGAAGACCTTGCGGTATTCGCGGCGGACTATGTGCTTCTTTGCGCACCCGGGCTCAAACTCGACGCGAAGAAATACGGCATTCATTCGGAAGCCGCGATCATACTCGACTTCGGCAAAAAGACGATAACTATTGCAGGCTCGAAATACAGCGGCGAAATGAAGAAGTCGGTGTTCTCGGTAATGAACTACGAACTCCCGCTCAAAGGCGTGCTCGGAATGCACTGCTCGGCGAACATGGCGACGGACGGCACGGGTCACACCGCATTGTTCTACGGACTTTCCGGCACGGGTAAGACGACTCTTTCCGCAGACCCCAACCGCGGACTTATCGGCGACGACGAGCACGGCTGGTCGGATAACGGAATCTTCAACATAGAGGGCGGCTGCTACGCGAAGTGTATCGACCTCAAAGAGGAATCCGAGCCCGAGATCTATCACGCGATCCGTCACGGCGCGGTTGTGGAGAACGTCGTCGTAAACAAAGAGACGGGCGAGCCCGACTACAAGGACAAGAGCATAACGGAAAATACCCGCGTATCCTATCCCGTAACCTTCATCGACAACGCGGTTATTCCCGGAATAGGCGGACACCCCACGACGGTCATCTTCCTGACCTACGACGCTTATGGCGTGCTTCCTCCCATCTCCAAACTTACCATCGATCAGGCTAAGTTCTACTTCGTCTCCGGCTTTACCTCCAAGGTTGCAGGCACGGAGCGCGGCATAACCGAACCTCAGCCCACTTTCTCGACCTGCTTCGGCGCGCCCTTCCTTCCGCTTCCTTCCAA
>CANQCB010000080.1 GCA_947589145.1 uncultured Clostridia bacterium
GGAGTGTGCCTCGACCCGCGGATAGGCGAGGGGTATAACAATCCCTCCTTCGGCTACGGCGGTTATTGCCTGCCCAAGGACACCAAACAACTGCTTGTGAACTATAAGGACGTGCCCGCAAACCTCATTAAGGCGATAGTGGAGAGCAACCGCACCCGCAAACAGTTCATTGCCGATCGGGTTATGGAGCGCGCCCGCGAGTCGGGCAAAAAGCGCGTCCTCGTCGGCGTGTACAGACTGACCATGAAGGCGAATTCGGACAACTTCCGACACAGCGCGGTGCAGGGCGTTATGAAACGCCTCGAAAGTAGCGGCGCGGACATTCTCATATACGAACCGACCGCCAAGGATAAAGAACACTTCGGTCACCCCATAACCCACGACCTCGCCGAGTTCAAGCGCAACTGCGACATAATCATAGCCAACCGAATAAGTTCGGAACTTGATGACGTGATGGGGAAGGTGTATACGAGAGATTTATTCAATAAAGACTGACGTGTAGGGGACGGCGTATAAGCGGCGCTTCTGCGGGGACGGCGTATAGGCACGGTGATACGGGTGCACCGACGTTCACTTCTGCTCGGTCATTTACGTTTTAAGTAAACTCCCTCGCGAAGCTCCGTCTCCCACCCGTCTGACCGCACCTCTACGCCGTCCTGTTGCTTAGTTTAAGAGCGATTGATGCGAGCCGAGAACATTATTGTTCGGTCACTTACGTTTAAGTAAGCTCCCTCACATAATAACCTCTCTCGCACGTCTGAGCGGCACTCTGTGACTTCCACGGATTGGCGAATGTCGGGCTTATAAATAAGATTTATTTTAAGTAAGCTCCCGTCGGGGTCTCTCTCCCACCCGTCTGACCGCACCTCTACGCCGTCCTGTGGGTTGGTTCGTGTCGGGTTTGTGCAAGAGATTTTATATAATAATCCCTCGGGCTGACGGCAGCCCGTGGGATCGTCTTACTTACTACTATGTTCGCCGATTGTTTATAAAACAAATCTTGACATTAAAACATATCATTGCTATAATATAGAGTAGACATCGGAGGCGAATATGTCGGAAATAGAAAAATATACGGTGGACGGCATGGAGCCGGTTTACGAACTTGCGCGTAAATGCGACGAGTTGAAAGACGTTAAATTTATTATGGCAGACGCCAAATTGCGCGAATTGCTTATTTGCATTGCAACGTCCGTCGTGCTGAAAAAAACGGTTGCGGACGCGGCAAAAGGCTTCGATATGCGTAAGACTTTCGGCGAGTCCATCATAAAGGCGGGGAAGCGTTACTCTCTGCTTTTGCCCATGCGAAAGAATGATATAATCGCTTATACCGTTCATCTCCTGCGCGCGTTCGACGTGGGAACTGCGTCGCTTCAAGACTTCCTGGACGAATATTTTTTCTCGGAAAACGGCATAAATTTTTCCTTTTTACTCTTTGTCAGAACGGTGATCCTTCCCTTCAAAGAGGCGGTTTTATCGCGCTCAAACGAAATTTACGCGAGCGCGTCCGAAAATACGCCCGTTAAAACGGCAAACAACGAGCATTTGAACGAAAGCGACGCGGCAAAACGGTACGCTCGGTTTTTCGGAGACGACGCGTCCGACGTAACCGAAAACGTCGAGGAGTCCGTCGCCGAAGCCAAAGCAGCAGAACCCGTCGAGGTCGAAACGAAGCCCGTTGTCGAATATGAGGAGTCCGCCGAAACCGAAACGAAGCCGGTCGAGGACGAAGAGGAGTCCGTTGAAGAGCCCGTTTCGATCGCCGAGGACAAAGAGCCCGTCTCGGAGCCCGACGCGAAGTCCGAAACCGTCGGATCCGCCGCCGAAGAAATCCCCGAAATATATGAAAGCGCGGCGATCGCGGAAGATACCGAAACAAGCGAAAAGGCGGACGAGCAGGGTGAAAAAATTCCCGAAGCCGAGGTTGACGCCATTGTCGCAAAGATTGCGTCGGTATACAATTCGGCAGCGAAAAGCGGCGGTATGACGGCAAGCGCACTCGGCGTTTTATACAAGGCCGCAAGCGCGCTTTCGAATTGCGTCGCAATGCGCGACCCGCTGAAAGCAATAGACGAATTGAATAATTTTACAAATATCAGCCGCAGTTTGGGAGTATCCGAAGCGGCTTCGGAAAATCTCGCCGAGCTGTATCATGACATTAACGAATATTGCAAGTAAGAAACGCTCGCGCGGCAAGAACAAGGAAAGGTGAAATATGATAGAAATAGTGGGAAAAATCGGGTCGATGGCGCTTATCGACGAAAAACACCGCGATATAGATTATAATAAATTCGCCATGATAGGGCATTGGCTCAGACCGGGCACGGTGTGGGTGACTTCGGGCGCGGTGGAAATAGGCAGGCTTGACTATATACGCAGGCACGGCTGCGAATTGGTCGGGAGCGGCGAAGAAATCAAAGCCGACTATTCTTCCCAAGGTCAGGCAATACTAATGGAGACGTACCGCCGCTTTATAGACGCGCGCTATTCCGTCCGCCAAGTCCTCGTCGAGCACGACCACTTCAACAACGAGGTCAGCCGCGCGCATATATTGTCTTTGCTCAGCCGCGCGACCGAGCAGTGCGCGATCCCGATCATAAATTACAACGACGCCGTGGCGGTCGAGGAACTGCGCAAAATGGAGATCTCCGCCCTCGAAGAAGCGGGCAAGTCGCACGTCGAACTTGTGGATAACGACGAGACGGCGGCGCAAATAGCCTTGCTTACGGGCGCAAAGACCCTGCTCATTCTTACCAAACTCGACGGCGTATATCGCGACATAAACGACCCTTCTTCGCTCATAACCGAGATTACGGGGAGCAAGGAAGAGGTGCTTAATAAAATCGAAGAGTACAAGAACGGCTGTCGCGGAGCAAGCCGAAAGGGAGCGAACGGCGCATTTGCCAAACTCGAATATATCAAACCTTGCGTAAAAGCCGGGGTGGAAGTAATTATAGCCGGCGCGCGACACGATATTAAAAACGTCCTCTCGGGCGAATCGCCCCGAACCTATATAAAGGGCGTTTAGCATAATTATTGAAAAGTGAGTAAAAAAATAAAAATCTCAATAATTTTCGTTGCTCTTTTGTCGTTGCCTTTCGTCCTCGGCGGCTGTTCTGTCGAGGGGCTTTCTGTCGGGGGTCTTTCCGGTTGCAGCGCCGAATATACTATAACGTATGTGCTGAATGCCGATGACGCCGTTTTCGAAGAGAACGAAGAGAATCCGACCGTTTACTATTCGGACGAGGCAAAATATCTTTATTCGCCCAAACGCGAGGGATACGTTTTCCGCGGTTGGTACGCGGAAGAGGATTTTTCGGGCTGGGTATGGAATAATATCCCGAAAGGAACGACGGGAAACCTCACGCTTTACGCAAAATGGGGCAGAGAAGGAGAGGCGGTTTATTGGGAAGGTTTCGTCCCTTATCTCGAAAAGTTCGACGACGCAAGCGGGACTATGTCTGTCAACAGCCGCGACGAACTTGCCGCATACCTCGAATATATTCAATATTATTACGTTATAAAAAACGAGAACGACGTCAGGATCAGGCTGAATTACGACTATAAATCGGATGATCCGAATGCGACTCCGCTTGACGAAATAAACGACGTGTTCGAAACGCTGTCGTTCAGCTCTTATGTGGGACTGAGGTGGCTGAGTTACGAGATTAGCTCCACTCAAAGATTGGGGATCATGTATGAGTCGCTGATCGGCACCGAGGCAAGCAAACAATCGACTACTCGGGACAATTTTACGCAAATATCGCCGTATCTGTATGAGGAAGAGGGCGCGCCGCACGAATTTGCCATAGACGGGACGGAAACCACGCTCGAATGCACTACGAGCAACCAGCTCTTTTATGCGGCGCAAGTCGGCGTCAGACCCGTTCCCACGGAGGGTTCGGACGCGGAACGAATGTATGAGGCGGCGCGGCAAACGCTCGCGCAAGTCGTCGCCGACGACATGACCGACGTCGAAAAAGTGGTTGCGATATTCGAGTGGCTCGTTATGAACGTCACTTATGACCAAGACGTGCTGCAATATTCCCAAGATATCGAAAAGGCCGCGCAGTATGACGCGTTCTATCTCGAGGGCGTGTTCGACTCGGGTCGGGCGGTGTGCGACGGTATATCCAAAGCAATGACGCTCATGTGCCGCATAGAGGGTATTCCCTGCGTGCGCGTGACGGGTGCGGGGCACGCCTGGAACAAGGTATTTTTGGACGGAAGTTGGTATATCGCGGACGCTACTTTCGGCGATACGATCATAGCGTTGGGCAGAACGGAATATTCGTTTATGAATCGCGAATATCTGTTGACGTCGGAAAGCGCTGCCGAAGAATACGGTATGGGCGATAATTATAACGACGATATCTACGAGGCTTCGGTCGATTACGGCTATTATGACAAAACGACGTTTGTATATGACAACGAGACCTACGACTTCGTGATAAATTCCAGAGAGGAATACAGCGCGCTTTATAATTGGGCGCGAGATCTGAACGAGACTTTCGACGGCGCGATATACTCGGTGGACTTCTATATCGACAACGTTAATTGGGTCTCGCGCGGAAATGTAAGGGCTGTCGACGGTAATTACGTCACGATTTTCTTTAACGCGTAAAAATTCCGTAAAGTATTTCTAACGGACGAATAAAAACCTCCTTCGGGAACATAATAATAATGATATACTTTTATCCCGGAGGAAAATATGAAAGACTTAAAATGCGGTCTGAAAGAATGCAAATATAACAAAGGTTATTGCTGTTGCAGTAAGGAAATTCATGTGAGCGGCGGAACTGCTTGCACGACATATTCGCCCGACGAGGCGAAACGCCGCATACAGTTCGAGGCGGCAAGCGACTTTATTCCCGCGAATTACAGCGTGGACACCAACGTTCACTGCGCCGCCGATTGCATTTACAACGAAGGCGGCAAATGCCTGTCCTCGGGCATAACGGTAATGACCCGCGACCGTTCCGCTTCCTGTCTGACTTTCGTCAAAGACTGAAATTAAATTCGAATAAAATCAAGCCCGAGCATGTCGCTCGGGCTTGATTTGTATTAAATATAAATATTAAACGCAAAAAGTTTCGATATGAAAATGAGGGGGCAGGGCTTCGATGTAAAAATGAGGGGCGGGGCAGAGTCGGCGGTTATTTCAGAATAGTGTTT
Source organism: uncultured Clostridia bacterium (assembly GCA_947589145.1). Taxonomy (GTDB): domain Bacteria; phylum Bacillota; class Clostridia; order Christensenellales; family Pumilibacteraceae; genus Protoclostridium. The sequence continues at coordinate 5,176 of CANQCB010000080.1, forward strand.
CCCTTCGCGTCGATTGCGACGAGGAGGGGAAGATCTTTGACCGTAAGTCGGCGGACGGCTTCGCAGCCGAGGTCGGGATACGCGACCTCTTCGCAAGCGATTATGCGGCTTTTAATGAGCGCCGCCGCGCCGCCCACCGCGATGAGATAGACGGCTTTGTTCTTTTTCATGCTCTCTATAACGGCAGGACTGCGTTTGCCTTTGCCTATCATTACTTTAAGCCCGAGGTCGAGCAGGGCGGGAGTATAATCGTCCATGCGCGCGCTCGTAGTCGGTCCGCACGAGCCGATGATTTCGCCTGCGCGCGTGGGAGTGGGACCCGCATAATATATTGCCGCGCCGCGCACGTCGAACGGGAGAGGCTCGCCCTTTGCGCTTGCTTCCGTCATTCGTTTATGCGCCGCGTCGCGAGCCGTGTAAACCGTGCCCGAAAAAAGAACCGCGTCGCCTGCGCGTAATTTTGTCACGTCGTATTCGTTGTTTACAGCCGTTGTTTTCATAATTTCACCGTCGTATGCCTCACGCTATGGCATTGCACCGTAACCGCTACGGGGAGCATTCCTATGTGCGTAGGCGATACCTCGACCGCACACGCAAGCGCGGTGTGCTCGCCGCCGAGCCCCTGCGCACCGATACCGAGTTTGTTTACCGCCGCAAGGATATCTTTTTCCAGCTCTGCGACGTCCGCGTCCTTTGCCCTTTGTCCGCATTTGCGAAGGAGCGCGCGTTTGGAAAGCACAGCCGCTTTGTCCATCGTGCCGCCGATACCCACGCCGAGGAAAATTGGAGGGCAGGGGTTTGCGC
>CANQCB010000081.1 GCA_947589145.1 uncultured Clostridia bacterium
ACGGGCGCGCTTATAATGGGCAGAGCGAACATACGCAGCGCTTACAGAACGGGGCGCGGCGGGATCGTTATGCGCGCCAAGACCGAGATAGAGGAGTACCAATCGAACGGCGGAACGAGACAGCGCATAATCGTGACCGAACTGCCGTATCAGGTAAATAAAGCGCTCCTCATAAAATCCATAGCCGACCTTGTGAAAGACAAGAAAATCGACGGAATAGCCGACGTCAAGGAAGAATCCGACCGCGACGGAATGCGCATAGTAATAGAAGTAAAGCGCGACGCGCAGGCGCAGGTTGTACTCAACACCTTGTTCAAACACACCAATATGCAGGTGTCGGGCGGTATCATATTCCTTGCCCTCGTTCACGGCGAGCCGAAAGTCATCAACCTCAAAGAAGTTCTCGCATATTATCTCGAACATCAGCAGGAAGTGATCGAGCGCAGAACGAAATACGACCTCGAAAAGGCGGAGGAACGCGAGCATATCCTCGAAGGACTTGTCAAAGCGCTTGCGAATATCGACGAAGTCGTCAATATAATCAAGACGAGCCGCGACAGATACGAGGCGGCGGAGCGATTGATGAGCACCTTCTATCTCTCCGACAAGCAGGCCAACGCCATACTCGATATGCGTCTTGCGCGCCTGACCTCTCTCGAAGTGGACCAGCTCAAAAACGAACTTATCGACCTCGAAGCGAGAATTGCCGATTACAAGGATATTCTTGCCAACCCGTCGCGCGTACTCGAAATAATAAAGACGGAAGCGACGGAGATAAAGGAAAAATACAACACGCCGAGAAAGACCGAACTTTGCATAGATTACGACGAGATCGATATCGGCGACCTGATCGACAAAGAGGACGTTATCATTTCCATGACGCACTTCGGCTACGTCAAGAGAATGCCCGTAACCGAATACAAGGCGCAGCACCGCGGCGGCAAGGGCGTGACCGCGCATAAGACCAAAGAAGAAGACTTTGTCGAGAACATTCTCACCACGAGCACCCACGACAATTTGATGTTCTTTACGAACAAGGGGCGCGTATACCGCATAAAAGCCTACGAAGTGCCCGAAGCGGCTCGCGTGGCGCGCGGCAGAGCCGTGATCAATCTCTTGCAACTCTCGGAGGGTGAGAAAGTGACCGCGCTCATTCCCGTAAAAGACGACCAGACCAAGGGACACCTTATGATGGCGACCAAAAACGGTCTGATAAAAAAGACGGCGATCAACCAATTCGAGCGTATCAATAAGAGCGGCAAGATCGCCATTGCGTTGGGTGAGGACGACGAACTTATCAGCGTGCAATTCACGGGCGGCAGAGACGAACTGCTCATTGCGTCGTCGGCAGGCAAGTGCATAAGGTTCTCGGAAGAGGACGTGCGCGCCATGGGCAGAGATACCTTCGGCGTACGCTCCATGCGCCTCGACGAGGGAGAGAGCGTGGTGGATATGACTGTCGTGCACGAGGGTTGCGAAGTCTTGACCGTGTCGCAGCACGGCTACGGCAAGCGCACGGATATCGACGAATACAGATTGCAGTCGCGCGGCGGCAAGGGCGTTAAAGCGGGCATATTCAACGAACAAACGGGCGGGCTTGTAAATCTCAAACTCGTAGAACCCGACGAGGATATCATGCTCATAGCGGATAACGGCGTAATAATTCGTATGCACGTCAACGAAATTTCCAAAATCTCCCGCGACACGCGCGGCGTGCGCATGATGAAAATCAAGGGCGACGGGCAGGTCGTTTGCGTGGCGACAACGCCGTATGAACCCGACGACGAGGCCGACGAGGCCGACGGGACCGACGGCGCGGAAGAACCGACGCCGGACGACGGTTTCGACGGCGCAGACGATAACGGAGACGACAACAACGAATAAAAGGGGAGTGTAAATATGTTAGGCAATTTCACCTATAAAAACCCGACAAAATTATATTTCGGCAAGGACGCGCTTAACGGACTTTACGAGGAATTGCCGAAATACGGCAAGAACGTCTTGCTCGTATACGGCGGCGGCTCGATAAAGAAAAACGGAATTTACGACAAGATTGTCGCAATATTGCGTGCGAGCGGCAAGAATATTTACGAGGACGGCGGCGTTATGCCCAACCCGACGACGGAAAAACTCAAAGAGGGGATAGAGCGCGCAAAAAAGGCAAACGCGGACTTCATACTCGCCGTCGGCGGCGGTTCGGTGTGCGACTACGCAAAAGCCGTATCGATTTCCGTATATTGCGACGAGGACCCGTGGGACAAATATTTTCTGCGTTTCGAAGAGCCGACTTGTAAAATAATACCCGTGGGCTGCGTGCTTACCATGGTAGGAACGGGCTCGGAAATGAACGGCGGCTCGGTCATTACCAACCGCAGCCAACACTTGAAAATAGGTCACGTTTTCGGGGATGAAGTTTTCCCCAAATTCTCGGTACTCAACCCCGAATTTACTTACACATTGCCGAAATACCAGATGACGGCAGGCTTTTTCGATATAATGTCGCACATTCTCGAACAATATTTTTCGGGCGAGGACGACAACACTTCCGACTATATCATGGAAGGGCTTATGAAATCGCTCATACACAGTTCGCTTATCGCCGTGAAAAACCCGACGGACTATGAGGCGCGCAGCAACATAATGTGGACGGCGACGTGGGCGCTCAATACCCTTGTCGCAAAGGGTAAAACCACCGATTGGGAAGTGCACATGATAGGGCAGGCGGTAGGCGCATATACCGACGCCACTCACGGAATGACCCTTTCCGCCGTCTCCCTCGCATATTATAAGCATATTTTGTCGTACGGGCTTGCAAAATTCAAACGTTTCGCCGTCAACGTATGGGGCGTGAATCCGAGCGGCAAATCCGACGAAGAGACCGCCCTCGCGGGTCTGGCGGAAATGGAGAAGTGGATGAACGCCATCGGTCTGGTGATGAATATCCGCGACCTCGGCGTCACCGACGACATGCTCGACGGTATCGTGAAGGCGACCCTCATAATGGACGGCGGCTACAAAGTCCTCACGAGCGACGACGTGCTGTCGATATTGAAAAACAGTTTATAAAACGTGCCGCCCGAGATCCTTAACGGGAAGTCTCGTTATATCATTAAAAAACGCACTTTATGAAAATACGCCTCCGAAAATTGTCTGACTTTCGGAGGCGTGTTTTATTTCGATATAAATTTATGCGTAATCCCGAGCAAACGCAGGGCAGAGCGGGATCTCATAGCCGAACGATAACGGTTCGAGTATGACTTTCCGCCCCGTGGGCTTCGCGCGAGCCGCGAATCAAATCAAATCGAGGTCCGCTTTTATTTTGGCGCGGTCGAGATTTTGCCCGATAAAAACGAGTTTTATCATACGGTCGCCGTATTTCGGGTCCCAATCGTGGGCAAAGCGCGCGTCCTGCGCGAGTAACATATCGATTTCGCGCGGCGGCATAGTCGCATACCAAGCGCCGTTTTCGGTCAGATATTTTTGTTTGCCCGCTTGCTCAAATACGTAACTCATATTCCAATCGTCGTCGAAGAAAACGAGTCCTTTGGAGCGGATTATCGCTCTGCCGAAATCTTTATTCGCCCAATCCTCGAATTTAAGACGGTCGAATGGGCGGCGGCGATAATACACATAAGTGCCGATCCCGTATTCCTCGGCAGTACCCTCGTCGTCGTTCTCTCCGATACCGTGCTCGTGGTGGTGATGGTGGTGTCCGTGCTCGTGCTCATGCTCGTGCTCGTCGTCATCGTCGTCATCATCGTGGTCGTCGTGGTCGTGGTGGTGCTCGTCCGCGTCCTCTTCGTTATCCGTGCGGTCGAATTCTTCCATCCAACCTGCCGATCCCATAGCTCTTTCGAAGTCGAACAGATCGGTATCGAGAATTTGTTTAAGATCGATTTTGCAATAGTTGGTGTCGAGGATAGCGGCGTGGGGTTGAAGTTTGCGAATGATAGCCTTTATATTTTTAAGTTGTTCCTCGGTGACCTCGCCGACCTTGTTAAGCAGCACGATATCGCAGAATTCGAGTTGTTGAATAATGAGGTTTTCGATATCCTCTTCGCCGCGCACTGCCTCGGTAAGCGTTTTGCCGCACCCGAATTCGTCGGCAAGACGGAGCGCGTCGGTAACGGACACGACGGCGTCGAGTTTGCAGAACTTAGGCATGCCTCGCTGAACGAATTGATCCTCGAGGTAGGTGATGGTTTGCGCAATGGGAATAGGCTCGCAAATGCCCGAAGCCTCGATTAAAATATGGTCGAACTTGCCGGAATTTATAAGCGTACCGAGTTGTTCGATCAGGTCCTTTTTAAGCGTGCAGCAAATGCAACCGTTTTGCAGCGCGACGAGGTTTTCGTCTTTGCCGGCGACCACGCCGCCTTTTTCGATAAGATCGGCGTCGATATTGACTTCGCCTATGTCGTTGACGATAACCGCCATTTTATAACCGCTCGCGTTTTTGAGCAGGTAGTTGATAAGGGTAGTTTTACCGCTTCCGAGATATCCCGTTATAAGCGTAATCGGAACGGTCTTGACAAATTTACGTTTCATACATGCCTCCGAGTTGTTCCATAATATTTTACTAAAATATAATACTAAAATCGCGCTTTGTCAAATATAATCGCAAACCTTTACTTTTTGCCGCCGTTGTGTTATGATTGATTCGTGACGAAACTGCCCGAAAAATATCTGGAACGCATGCGCGCGACTCTCGGCGCCGAATTCGGCGCGTATCTCTCCGCGCTTGGCGAGCCGCCCGAAAAAGGCTTGCATATAAACACCGTCAAGTGCGACGAGGCCGTCGTGGACGAAGCGCTCGACCTTGAAAAAATACTCGGTAATTGCCGTCGGGTAAAAAACGGCGCGCCCACGCGTCACCCTTTTTACGCGGCAGGGCTTTATTATATGCAAGAACCGTCTGCAATGCTTCCCGTGTTGTCTCTCGGCGATATAACGGGGCTGAACGTGCTCGATATGTGCGCCGCGCCCGGCGGCAAAAGCAGTCAACTTGCGGCAAAACTCGCCGAAAGGGGACTCCTCGTTTCCAATGAGGTCGAGGTCGGCCGCGCGCTCGTTCTCCGAGAAAACATAGTTCGAATGGGATACAAAAACGTCGTCGTGACGAATATGCGCCCGAACGTCGTTGCCGATACCTTCGGCGGCTTTTTCGACGTCGCGGTCGTGGACGCGCCCTGTTCGGGCGAGGGCATGATGCGAAAAGAACCCGAGGCGGCGAGGAGTTGGTCGGAGGCGACCGTCAAAGCCTGCGCCACGCGCCAAAAGGAAATACTTGTCTGCGCCGACAGGTGTTTGAAAGAGGGCGGCATATTGCTATACTCCACCTGTACGTTTTCCGAAGAAGAGGACGAGGAAGTCGTTGCCTTTGCGGAAAGCATGGGATATTCCGTAATGGAAATTCCCAAAGAGATTTCCGCGCTCGGCAGGACGTGCGGCGGCGGAATAAAGTTATATCCCCACCTTTTCGGGGAAGGGCAATTTTTCTGCCTGCTCCGTAAAAATTCGGCGGCGAGTCGGGCGGCGCGGTTGAAAAAACCGTACTGCAACGCCGTCTCCGAGGTTTCGGAGATTCGGAAAATCGTAGACGTAAGCGAAAATATCGCGAGAAAAAACGATATACTTTTCCTACCCGCGCTCAATTTCGACCTGCCTTGCCTTGTCAACGGCGTGCTCCTCGGCCGTATGGAAAAGGGTCGTTTCGTGCCCTCGCACCAACTCTTCACCGCACTCGGGAACCAAGTGAGGGAACGCGAGGACCTGCCGCTCGACGACGAACGCATAGCCGAATATCTCGCAGGCGAGGAAATAAAGGGCACGGCAAAGGGCTTTTGCGCCGTATCCGCAGGCGGCTATGTTCTCGGCGGCGGAAAGGGGAGCGGCGGCGTAATAAAAAATCATTATCCGAAATCTCTTCGCGAGCGCAGAGGGTAACCAATCGCTTGA
>CANQCB010000082.1 GCA_947589145.1 uncultured Clostridia bacterium
GGTTACACGCTCGGTGCGGCACTCGCTCGGTGTGTTATTTGCCCGGTGCGTTATTTGCCCGGTGCGTTATTTGCCCGGTGCGTTATTTGCCCGGTGCGTTATTTGCGCGGTGCGTTATTTGCGCGGTGCGTTATTTGCGCGGTGCGTTATTTGCGCGGTGCGTATTTGCTCTGCGGGTTACTCGCTCTGCGGGGGTGTAAACAGATTGATTATTCGTTTGTTTTGCCGCATGGCGTATTTCACGGCGTCTTTGGCGCCGCTGCGATATTCTTGCATGTTCGCGTAACAGATAACTACGTCGCTGTCGTCGACCATTTTTCTGTTTGTCGCCGTGATACGTTTTTTGTAAAACTCTTCCTCGATATCGTAGACGACGGTTTGCACGTCGTTATAATATGCGATAGCGGCGCAACCTTCGCCTTTGCGCAATAATGATAAACTCGTCAGCACGACCGATATTCGAACATTCGCATATGTTCTTCTTATCTCCCTCGCGACGGATAAAGCAAGTCTGTCGAACTCGCCGTGAGTCCCGATCAACAAGGAAACGGCGTCGTTAGTTTCAGCAATATTAACCAGCTCGGCATATAGTCTTTCCTCGACGTTGCTGTCGAATAAGCGTCTGTGTCCGAAAAAAGAAACGGTAATCATGATAAACCCCCAATAATATACTCACATTGGTAAAAATTGAATATTAACTGCATTATAACACAAAATAGTTGAATATCAATATATTTTTACCAATGTCAGTTATCGGTATTCGAACAATATTGATATAAACTTGTTTCGGAGAGTGAAAAATGAAAAAAGGTACGAGCGAAACAAGAAGGGAATTGATACTCAGATTGGGGTATTTGCGGGACAGGGCAAAATTATCGGCGAGAATGCTGTCCGCGCAGTTGGACAAGTCTGTCGCTTATATTGCAAAATACGAAAACGGCGATTTTGACATGCCGAGCGAATCTCTTCTGGAAGCCATAGAAATCTGCGGCTCGACTCCCGAGGAATTTTTCTTTCGAAATATCCACGAGTACGTGGAGGTGAAAGAGGTCATAGACATGTATGAAAGGCTTTCAGCGGAGAGCAAGCAAACGATCAAGGATCTGATGAAAAATATGAAATAAGAATGGCGATACCGAGCGATAGAAAAACACCTGTTCGTAGGAACAGGTGTTTTTCGTTTGGACTAAGTCCGCTTAATCTTTTGGATTATTCATTTTTCGCGTCGCTCGCGTCGCCGGATTCCTTTGCCGCAAGTTTCTTGCTCTTTAAGAATACGAATACGACGCCGAACGTGCAAGCCGCTACCCAAACGACGATGAAGAGTATGAGTACGAGTATCGTCCAGTCGAAGTCGTATGCGAAGCCTGCCGGGCTACCGACTGCCGTGTCGTTGATCGCGCCCTCGGGAGGGGTCGTACCTTCGGGATTTTCCGTTATATATGTGTTATAGAGGTCAACGCCTTTCTTGTATTTTTCGTTGGTAGCAAGCGCGTTGAGCCACATATAGACAACGTTTTTGGTCGCTCTTCTGAGTTCGATCTGGAACGCTGCGGAGTTTGTGTAAGAGGAGCTGATGTTGCCATCTGTCCACTCGCCGTCATTCAGCCAGCCGTCCATCCAGAGATCGCCGCCTGCGCGTACCATCTGGGCGCCGTTCATGAATTCATGGAAGTCGGCATAGTCGGTAAGAATTGCGCCGCGGAAGCCCCACTCGCCGCGGAGCACGCCTTTATCGCTGAGGAGCGCTTTGCTGCCGCCTGTCCAAACCGCACCCGCTCTGCCGTAAGAGGTCATGATTGCGGTAGATCCCGTCTCGTTGATACCCCATTTGTCTGCGTGCTTAATGGATATTTCGAAAGGTTTGAGGTAGATTTCGCGGAGAGCCTGCTCGGTCGTCCATACGTACATACCGTCGCGATAGCTTTCGGTCTCATAAAGCGCAAGGTGTTTGAGGTAGCTGAACACGCCGCAATATCTTGCGCCCTCGACTGCGTTCGCGCACATAAGACCGGAAATGAGAGCGTCCTCGCTGTAATACTCATAGTTACGTCCGCCGAAAGGAGAACGGTGAATATTGATAGCGGGGCCGTACCAACCCTGAACGCCTTTGCTGAGGCAGTCTTGACCGACCTGTTTGCCCATGCTGTAAGCGAGCTCGGTGTTCCAGGATTGAGCAAGTACTATGGAGCTGAAGCCCGTCGTACCCTTGGTGCCGCCGTCGAAACTACCAACCTGGTTGGGACCGTCAAGGTCTTTCGTGGCAATTTTGCCAATCGAAGAGATCTCGCCCGTTTTCACATATCCGTGAAGGACGAGATTGCTCATTTCATTGACGGTTACTTGGTCGAGCACGTCTTTCCATTTCGCGTTGTCGAAGTCCATACCGAGTTCGCGACCGAGATCGGTAATTCCGTCGTCGTATACTTTCAAATCGCCGCTTGCGCCCTGTGTGGGAGCGGTTGCGTCGGTATGCGCGGTTTCCCACTCGTCGACCCACGCCTTGGCGGTGTTGTATTTGCTTACGGCTTCCGTCATTTCGCGGTTTGGTGCCTGCTCAAAGGGGAAGGTATCCTCAAAATCGCTTCTCATCATATAAACTATCTCGGTACCGCCGACGCTGCCGTCGCTGTTTCCGTCGATAGCGACTCCGTCCATCGCTTCGGCGCCGGTAAATTTATTGGATATTTCGCCGCCCGACTCGTCGGTGGTTATTTCGATGTCATCGGCAACGTGTAAGGTATACGTCCCAACGCCGCTCTTGGCATTGTGCGCGTCCGTTTTGAAGGTAAGCTTATAATCGCCCTTTTCGAGAACGTAGCCGCCGCCGCTTACGACCTTCTCTCCATAGTCATACGAAGCAAGGTCGCGCGCTTTGAAGGAAAGCGTCAACGACGCGTTGGTGTTGTCGCCGCCTTTCGCGTCAAGCGCGATGGGAGTTTTTGCAAATGCGACGAGGTTGACAGCCGATTTCTCTATGCCGCCGTTGTGGTAAGGGGGTTCGACGTAAAGTTCGACAACGTCTTGTCCCGCCATATTGCCGACGTTTTCGACGGTGACTTCGAATTTCAATTCATCGTCGATTGTGCTGCTCGTAATATTAAGAGTATCGGGTTGGCTCGTTACCGTCCATTCGAAATCGGTGTAGGAGAGGCCGTAGCCGAAAGGATATTGCACGACGTCCTCATAGCCGTTGTTGATATTCCATTGCGATTTGGCAACAGAGGAATCCCAGAAACCTTCCGCGTCGGCGGTTTCATACCACTTATAACCAACGTAAATGTTCTCCTGATAATCGGTATATGAAATACCGTCGTAGCTTATATCGGAAGAACCGTTGGTATGCCTTTCGTTCATGGGGTAGAGCGAGTTGTCGCTGTTGGTATAAAGGTTGGTGGACATCGGGGTCTTTTCGCTGCCGTAACCCGAATTGTTCTTGGCGTTGCCCATACCCGAACCGGTGTTTACGTAAGTCGGGTTGGTGGTAAGGTTATAAGCGTAAGTGTCCGCAAGTTTACCGGAAGGGGTAAGATCGCCGTAGAGGAGTTTGGGAATGGCAAGCGCGCCGCTCGTACCCGTGGTAGCGACCACGAGGCAGGCGTCAAGTCCGGGGATAGTTTCGACAAAGCCGAGTTCCATAACGTTGGTGGTGTTGATAAGCACGATTACGTTATCGTAATTCGCACCGACGTATTCGAGGAGTTCCTCTTCTTCGGTGGAGATTTCGAGATAAGTTCTTTCTTCGTCAACTTCCGCGGTGTTGGGCGCACCTTGGGTTGCCACTTGTGTGATCGGCGAAGTAATCTTATATTGAACTTTGGGCGAGTCGTTACTTTCGCCGGATACACGGCCTATAACCACTATGGCAGTATCCGAGTAGCCCTCCGCATTCGCCAATATTTCTTCATAGTCCGGATTGCCGTCGATCTTGGGCTCGTAAAGACGGCTGTATTCGAAGTTGAAGTTTTTCAAGGTGCCGGCGTTTGACGAGCCGCCGCCCGGCGCGCCGCCGTGTTCGCTCACTTCGCGGCGAGAAGCGAAGCCTTCGTAATATTCGCGAAGTTCGGTGTTATATTCGACTCCGTATTGATCCAAGGCGTCGAAGAGGTCGAGGGGATAGGTCACCGATTTGGTCGATCCGTCCTCTTGTTCCACATTGCGGGTATCGTTATTTTTAACTTGTCCCGAGCCCGAGCCGGAGTTTGCCCAATCGGTGGACGCCCAACCGAACACGTTCACTTTGTCAACGGACGAAGAAAGGGGAAGGATGGGGTCGTTCCCGTTCTTGTCCCCGTTCTTGACCAGAACCGTGCCTTCGGCTTGTATCTGCTCGACGAGCGATTCACCCTCCGCTCGCGTGGCGGTAGATCCATCGCCGAGAGGATGTGTGCCAATCAAATAAGGCTTGACCATGTTAAAAACAATAGCAAATACGACAGTCAATGCCAAGCACACGACGGCAATAGCGGCAATTATAGATAGCCACATTACCTTATACTTTTTTGCTTTCATAACTTTCCTCCTGAAAAATATTGTAAAAACATTATATATAATACATATTCGCATAAACAAGGTACATTTTGCTTTATGGTTAAATTTATATGACTGTTTTGAAAATCAGTCTATCGCCGCGACAATAGGGCGAAATCCGCTTGCCGTGTCGTTTGCCGCGCCGAGTTTCCCCGAAATGCCCGCCCTTTACGCTTTCCAAGCGCGAAATAAGCCGCCGTTTTTCACGCGTTTTGCGCCAACGGTATAAATATTTCGACGGGAAATTTCGTCGATATTCTCGTTGCTCCGCCCTTGCGCCGTTCCTGTGCCGTGCCCGAAGCGTGCTTTGCGAAAATACCCTATTGACTAATTGCGCGAAGGGTGGTATAATATACCGCGAAAAGGCAGGGGACGAAAATGAAGATAAAGAAAATAAAAAGGATACAGTATATTTTATTCGCTTTTGCGATTATGACGGCGGCGGTTGCCTGTTGCTTTTTTACGGCGTGCGGAAAGGAGCCCATTCCGGGCATAATTTTTTCCGAAGAGGTCAAAACGCCCGGCATATTGTTCGGAGACATGGATTTTATCAAGGTCAGCGGCGACAAGCTGAGGCTGAATAAGGGGAGCGGAGATGTCATTGCTCTTCGCGGCGTGAACGCGGGCGGAATATTCGTCACCGAGAATTGGATGAACGCGTTCGACGGCTCGTCGTATACGTTCAACGCAAGCACGCCGGAAGAAGCGCCCGAAGAAGCGCCGGAAGGAACGCCCGAAGAAGCGCCCGAAGAAGCGCCCGCAAAAGTGACCAAGTCCACGCGCGACAACAAGACGATCAACGAGGTTTTTCTGGACAGATTCGGCGCGGAAGCCACGCTTAAACTTTGGCAGGAATATCGCTCGAACTATTGGTCGGATATCGACTTTGCGAATTGCGCGGCGATGGGCATAAACGTCATACGTCTGCCGTTTACTTATATGTCCGTCGATCCCGAATACGGTCAAATCGACGTGAAAAGGGGGAGTAAATTCAACTTCGACGCGCTCGACGCTTTCGTTCTTCGCGCCGAAGAGTACGGGCTTTACACCATTCTCGATCTGCACGGCGCATACGGTTCGCAAAACGGGCAGGACCACAGCGGCGAGGTAATGGATAGCGCGGAGGACGTCAAGTTCTACGGCGAAGAGGGCGCGGCAAACAGACAAAAAACCGCCGAACTTTGGAGCGCGCTTGCCGAGCATTACAACGGTTGGGCGGCGGTCGCGGGCTACGACATTCTCAACGAGCCGGGGGAGAAGGGCGGCACTACCGACGAAAAGCACTGGAAGGTGTTCGACGAGTTTTATGACGCCATACGCGCCAAGGACGCCGACCACGTCGTTATAATCGAGTCGTGTTGGAGCGGCAGTAACATCCCCCGCCCCG
>CANQCB010000083.1 GCA_947589145.1 uncultured Clostridia bacterium
GACCGCCCAAGCGCAGAAGAGTTTAAGGAGGAGCAATGGCAAGAACAATATCACCCAGCTGCAAGAAATGCAGACGAGAAGGTCAGAAATTATATCTCAAAGGCGATCGTTGCACCGCCGAAGGCAAGAAGTGCGCGTTTGACAGACGTCCTACGCCTCCCGGTCAGCACGGACTCGCCCGTCATAAGAACTCCGAATACGGCATACAGCTCCGCGAGAAGCAGAAGGTTCGCCGCATATACGGACTTTTGGAAGGGCAGTTCCACGGATATTACGAAAAAGCCGAGCGCATGAAGGGCGTCGTGGGCGAGAACATGCTCGCGCTCCTCGAAAAGCGTCTTGACAACGTAGTATATCGCATGGGAATAGGCGCGTCGAGAGCGCAGTCCCGCCAGATCGTCAACCACGGGCATATCACCGTAAACGGCAAGGTCGTTGACATCGCTTCCTATCAGGTCAAAGTCGGCGACGAGATCGGCATTAAGGAAAGCAAGAAGAACAAGGCTTGCTTCACCGCTCTCAAAGACGCAAAGATCACGATGCCTCAATGGGTATCGTTCGACACGGCGTCGCTTACCGGCAAGGTCATAGCCGAACCGAAGAGAGAAGATATCGACTCCAACATCACCGAGTCCCTTATCATCGAGAAATACTCCAAGTAAAAGCAATACAGTAGCGGCTTAGTAATCAAATTACCGAAAACTCATGTTTTCGCGGTCCGTTCCGGCGTTTTATGTTAGCAACCGCGAGCGGAAAGGAGAATTTAATATTATGATGGAAATCGAAAAGCCCAGAATCACAATCGAAGAGAGCGCAGACCTCCGCGAGGGAGTGTTCGTCGTAGAACCGCTCGAAAGAGGATACGGCATAACGCTCGGCAACTGCCTCAGACGCGTACTGCTGTCGGCGCTTCCCGGCACGGCGGTAGTCGGAATCGAAATCAAAGGCGTAAGCCACGAGTTCAGCGTAATCAAGGGCATCAAAGAAGATGTTGCGGAAATCATTCTCAACCTCAAAGGTCTCAACCTTAAAGCGAAGTACGAGGACAACACGATAACCAAGACATTGCGACTTTCCAAACACGACGCAGGCGTTGTTACTGCGGCAGATATTGTAACCGACCCCGAAATCGAGATACTCAACCCCGAACTGTATATCTGCACTTTGGACGACGGCGCAAGCCTCGACATGGAACTCACCGTTGCCAAGGGCAGAGGATACGTTGTCGCAGGTCACCTCAAAGACCTCGGTAAGCCGATCGGTTATATCCCCATCGACGCCATCTTCACCCCGGTCAAAGCTGCAAGTTACGCCGTTGAGAATGCGCGCGTAGGTCAGAGCCTCGACTATGACAAACTCACGCTCAACGTAAAGACGGACGGAAGCCTTTCGGCGAAGGACGTGCTTTCGCTTGCGGCTCGCACGATAGAGGATCACATCAGACTTTTTGCAAATCTTTCGGATATGTTCGCGGGCATGGATATTCTCGTATCCCGTCCCGAGGACAGACAGCAAAAAGTTTTGGAAATGAGCATAGAGGAAATGGATCTTTCCGTGCGCAGTTACAACTGCTTGAAGCGCGCGGGCATACAGACCGTCGAAGACCTCACCAAGCGCAGCGAGGACGACATGCTCAAAGTGCGCAACCTCGGCAGAAAGAGCCTTGACGAGGTCATCGCAAAACTCAGGGGTTACGGGCTGGATCTCAAATCCAATGACGACTAATCGCCGCTCGGCAATTAGCGTATCCTACAAATAAATTAAGGAATCACGATAAAATGGAAAACAGAAAATTAGGCAAAGCTACCGATAAAAGAATGGCGCTTCTTCGCGGTCAGGTCACCGATCTTCTTTGGTACGGCAGAATAGAGACCACCTTCGACAGAGCGAAGGAAGTTCAGAAAATGGCGGAGAAACTCATCACGAAAGCGGTCAACAGTTACACCGATACCGTTAAGAAGGTAGAGACCCGTCAGCGCAAGAAGAAGGACAAGAAAGGCAACGTAACGGTTGAGGAATATAAGGTCGAACTCATCAACGACGGTCCCAAGAAATTGGCGGCACGCCGCGCCATTATGGCGGTCGTATACGGCAAGCAGGAGACCAAGGGCTTCACGGAATCCAAGGCGGCATACCGTCTCCGTACCGGCAAGATCCGTCATCCCCTCATCGAAAAGATTTTCAACGAGTACGCTCCCAAATACGACCAACGCGCCACCGACACGGGCACAAAGGGCGGCTATACTCGCGTGCTTAAAAACGGTTTCCGCCGCGGCGACGGTGCGGATATGGCAATAATCGAGTTGGTATAATCACGAAATTCACCGAAAAGCGGTTCTGCGACAAACAGAGCCGTTTTTTTATATCGAAAAGCGAACGTCTCGGTCGGACGCGAGCCGTAATCGTCGGGAATAACAAACGTATTTTCGTCAATAATCATAAAATGCGAGGTGAGAATGTACGAAAATACGAATGCGAACGTTGAAAACGAAGTTCCGAAGAGCGAACGGGGCAGGAGCGCGGGCATAATAAGCGCGATAACGGTATTGGCGCAATGCGGCGCGGTAATTTCGGCTGCGGTGGTGTTTTGGACGTGCGACTTGCTTGTCGCGGCAAACGGCGCGGTAACTTCGGCGAACTTTGCCCTGATTTCCAATTTGCCCAAAGCGATAGGCTGTATTGTCTCGGCGTTTACGGAAATATTCCGCTCGGATTTATCGAACGCGGTGGCTGCGATCCCGACGGCGGCGTTTTGGCTGACGACGTCGATCGCGGCGGTAATTTTACCCATTCTCGCCGTGGCTTGTTTGCTTTGCACGCTGTTCGGAGGACGGAGTTATCCGCGCGCTATGGCGGCGGTAATTTCGCTTTGTTGCGCGCAAATACTTGCCGCTCGGTTTGCGGGCGTTTTGCCGAGCGCGTCGTCCGCGCCCGTAATATGCCTGTTTGTGGGGTTGGGCGGCATGGCGGTAACGATAGCCGCTCGCGCCGCGGATATTCGCCCGAGGCGTGCGTCGAGCGCAATTTCGGGCGCGGCGCTTCTAATAGGCGCGGCGATCGCGTTCATATTTTTCCCGACGACGGTAGCGGAGGGAGTGACGCCCGTAAGCGCGCTGCTCGCGGCGATGGAAAAGCCCGACGTCCTTTCGGTTGCGCTGTCCGTCGCGACGCTTTTGTGCTCGACGATCGGGATCGCGGCTTTGCCGTTCTTTATCGGAAAGACGGCGTTGCGGTGCATGCGGGGCTATTACTCGGTAACGCGGCACGGCGCGGCTTTTTTACTCATAACTTTATTGACTTCGGGCGGAATGTGGGCTTACGCGCACTTTGCGCTGCACGCCGCGGTCGATATGGCGGTTTATTTTTACGCGGCAGGCGGCGCGCTGTGCTTTGTTTCCGCCCTCGCGCTCGGCGGCGAACGCTATGAAAAATAAACCGTTTGCGGTAAAAAAGAGGTAAAAACCCTCAATTTGCTTGCAAAACGCGGCGCTATGGACTATAATATAACCAGCAACGCAAAGGGGCGCTCCTATATGAGCGCCTTTTATTGCAAAGCGGAGCGCATAATGGCAATCGAGAACAAGAAGGCGTATTATGATTATGAGATAATTGAGAAATTCGAGGCAGGCGTCGTGCTGACGGGGAGTGAAGTAAAATCCGTTCGCGCAGGCCATGCCAATCTTCGCGACGCCTTTTGTTTTGTCGAGGGCGGCGAGATATTTCTCAAAAATTGCCGCATAAGCCGTTATGAGCAGTCCACGATTTTTCCGCCCGACGAGCTGAGAAGCCGCAAACTCCTCATGCACAAACAGGAGATACGGCGGCTGATAGGCAAATCGAAGGAAAAAGGTTGGACGGTAGTTCCGCTCAGGCTGTACTTCAAAGGACAGCGCGTAAAGGCGGAGATCGCACTCGCCCGAGGCAAAAAGGAATATGACAAAAAGCAGACGGTGAAAGAGCGCGACGTAAAAAGGGATATGGAACGGCAGATAGCCGATCTGAGATAAGGCGGGGAAAAACGGAAAATCAGAAAGGAGAGAAACAATGGTAACGGGAGTTATAGGCTTTGTTTTGGCGCTGGGGATCATATTGATCACCACCAAACTTTGCGGTATGTTATTCAGAAAACTCGGCCTGCCTCAGGTACTCGGTTACATAATAGCCGGCATTCTTATCGGTCCGGCGATCTTCGGACTTATCCCGGTAGGCGAAAATGGCGGCTTTGCGCTCATTTCGTTTGAGGGCGCGGGCACACCCACCTCGTGGTCGCTGGTATATCTCAACGAGTTCGACATAGGCGGCAACGAATATTCCGTCCTCGACGTGTTCGCAAAGATCGGCGTAATAATGATAATGTTCTCCGCCGGGCTGGAAACGAATATCGACGTGCTCAAAAAGACGGGCGTTAAAGCCACGCTGATAGCGATCGCGGGCGTAGCCGTGCCCCTTCTTCTCGGGTTCGCGGTTTGCACGCCTTTCATCTTAAACGGCGCGATAGAGGGCTTCGATACCATGCTTCAAGGCGTGTTCGTGGGCACGATACTCACGGCGACGAGCGTGGCGCTGACCGTGTCGGTGCTGAAAGAGCTCGGCAAAATAAACAGTAAGGTGGGCACGACGCTCGTGTCGGCGGCGGTGATCGACGACGTGATCGGCATGATCGTGCTTTCGATCGTTGCAAGCCTTGCGCCCAAAGGAAACGACCTCGTCGGTTTCGAGTGGTTCAAAGCGCAATGGTGGGGCACGATAATAATGATCGTCGCATTCTTCGTCATCGCGATCGGCGCGGGAATAGGTCTGCATTTCCTGTTCAAATGGATGGATAAAAAGTGGCCCAACACGCGCCGCCTGCCCATACTCAGCCTCGCGACCTGCTTCGTATACGCGGTCGTAGCCGAGGAAGTGTTCGGAGTCGCGGACATAACGGGCGCATATCTGGCGGGCGTAATGCTTTCGACGGTCAACCGAATGGCGAAATACACCGACCGAAAAGTGGATATAAACAACTATATGCTGTTCGGTCCGGTCTTTTTTGCCTCGATCGGTATAAAAATGGATCTGACGGGACTGTTCGGCGGCAGCGGCGGCTGGCTGATCTTGCTTGCCTTCCTGTTCGTCATCGTCGGACTGCTCGGAAAAATCATCGGTTGCGGCGCGGTGGTAAAGATAGGCAAAGGCACGTGGCGCGAGGCGGGAATCACGGGCGTGGGCATGATGGCGCGCGGCGAGGTTGCGCTTATCGTCACGCAAAAGGGCATCGAAGTCGGGCTGATCTCACCCACGTTTATGATAATGACCTTCCTGCTTATTCTGTTCTCGTCCATATTGACGCCCATATTCCTGAAACTGTTTTTCAAAGGGCATAAAGAGGAAGGCGAGCCGTTGCCCGAAAACGGCGCCGAGACGACGCCCGAAAATGCGCCCGCCGCTCAAACCGACAGAAAAGGCGAGTAAATGGAACTGAATAAAAACGACGACATAGAAGTGACCGTGGAGTCGCTCGGATACAGAGGCGAGGGCGTGGCGAGAATTAACCGCGTCCCCGTTTTCATTGCCGGCGCACTGCCGGGCGAGCGGGTGAGGGCGCACGTCATACTCGTCAAAAAGGACTACGCCGTCGCAAAACTGACCGAAGTTTTGACTCGGTCGGCGGACAGAACTCAGCCTCGGTGCAAATATTTCGGCAAGTGCGGCGGTTGCAACATTCAGCATATGCGTTACGCCGCCCAACTCGAATATAAGCGCGGCGCGGTTGCGGACGCATTGAAAAAGATTGCGCATATCGACGCGGAAGTCGGCGAGTGCGTGCCGTCGGAGGAATACGGCTATC
>CANQCB010000084.1 GCA_947589145.1 uncultured Clostridia bacterium
GCGAGTGCGCATTCCGGTTTTGCGCCGACCTCGAAAGCATATCCCTCGGCGACGCTTTGACGAAAATCGGCGACCGCGCCTTCGAGGAGTGCACCAGCCTTCTTTCCGTAACTATCCCCGAAGGCGTGACGGAAATCGGCGACTACGCCTTCAACGAGTGCGACAAACTCGTCGAAGTGTATAATTATTCGGATATAACCGTCCGCGCGGGCGTCACATCCTCGTCTATGTTGGGGGCGTATGCCAAAGTCGTGCACACCTGGGCGGAGGAGAGCGTCATCAACGTCACGGCGGACGGGCTGTATACCTATATAGATATAGACGGCGACATGCCGTACCTGCTCAGCTACCGCGGAGAGAGCGACGAGCTCACCCTGCCGACCGATCTCGGCGGGGGAAATTACGGAATATACGACTACGCGTTCTGGAACTGCGGCGAGGCGAGGACGATAGATATACCCTCGTCGGTGGTCTCCGTCGGTCGCTCCGCCTTTGCAAATTGCGAGGAGTTGGAATACGCCGAGGCGGACGGTTTGCGCTATCTCGGGCAGTGGTTGGTCGGTCGCACCTCCGACGTGCCGAATTCTCCGACGGTCGAGAGCGGCACGGTGGGCATAGCCGACTACGCGCTTTCAAACTCGAATTTTGTCGGGATAACGTTTGACCCCGAGTTGCTTTATATCGGGAGCGGCGCGTTCAGAGGCGGCAAGCTCACACAGGCGAATGTCCCGAGCGGCGTAAAAAGCGTCGGAGATCGCGCCTTCGACGGCTGCCCGCTGACGGCGGTGGAGTTCGGCGCGGAGAGCGCGTTGGAACACATCGGCGCATACGCTTTCGCGGGTTGCGGGATCGTGTCGGTACGCATTCCCTCGGGCGTGCGTGAGATAGGCGAGTCCACTTTCGACGGTTGCGCGAACTTGCAAAGCGTGACCTTCGACGGCGAAATATCCGCTCGACAATGCGTTCAACGGTTGCGCGAGCCTGACTTCCATCGACCTGCCGAGCGGTGTGACCTCGATAGGGCGGCAGACGGTTGCGCGAACTTGCAAAGCGTGACCTTCGACGGCGAAATATCCTCTGTCGGCGACAATGCGTTCAACGGTTGCGCGAGCCTGACTTCCATCGACCTGCCGAGCGGTGTGACCTCGATAGGGCGGCAGGCTTTCTGCGGTTGCTCCGACCTCGGCGCGATTACATTCGGGGCGGGTAGCAAGCTCGAAAGCGTCGGCGTTCGCGCCTTTGCGGGCAGCGGTCTGCAATCGATAACCCTGCCGCGCGGCGTAGAGGCGATAGGGCAGGAGACTTTCTGCGAGTGCGCCAATCTCACCGAAGTGGCGTTCGAGAACGGTAGCGTGCTCGGCTGCGTGGGCAACAAGGCGTTTTACAACAGCGGCGTGACCTCGGTCGCTTTTCCGAGCGGTCTGGTCTCCGTCGGCGAAGAGGCGTTCGGCAAATGCGCGAGGTTGGTCTCCGTCGATTTCGGGGCGGGTAGCAAGCTCGAAAGCCTCGGCGTTCGCGCCTTTGCGGATAGCGGACTGCAATCCATAACCCTGCCGCGCGGCGTAAAGGCGATAGAGGAAGAGACGTTTAACGAGTGCGCCAATCTCACCGAAGTGACGTTCGAGAGCGGTAGCGTTTTGACCGATATCGGCGTTCGCGCTTTCTACGACAGCGGACTGACCGCGATAGCCCTGCCGAAGAGCCTCGAAACTATCGGGGACGGCGCATTCTCGCAATGCTCGGCGCTGGAAAATGTGGAGATAGACGAAGACGGCGCGTTGACCGAGATAGAGTCCTTCGCGTTCGGCGGCACCGCGATTTCGTCAATAACTATCCCTTCGGGCGTGACGTATATCGCCGCTTACGCCTTCCGGAATTGCGACAACCTCTCGAGCGCATACTTCGTCGACCCCGCGGGTTGGGCGCACGGCAGTACTTCCGACCCCTCGAAAGCAACGCCGTTCGATGACGGAGTTTTGAGCGTCCCGTCAACGGCGGCAGCGTATTTGGCGAATTGTAATGAAAATTGCTTTAAGGTATAATGGACGGCGCAATAGGCGCGGTGATACGGCGCCGATATGGAAAGGCACATAGCACCGCTGATACGCGCGAACCGAGAACATTATTGTTCGGTCACTTACGTTTTAGTAAGCTCCCTCACATAATAACCTCTCTCGCGCCCTTGAGCGGTACTCTGTGCCTTCCACGGGTTGGTTCATTTCGGGCTTGCGTAAGAAGATACGTTTTAAGTAAACTCCCTCGCGAAGTTCCGTCTCCCACCCGTCTGACCGCACCTCTCCGCCGTCCTGTTGCTTGGTTTAGTTAGGGGACTTATGCAAGAAGATTTATCTTACGATATAACGCACTCTGTGAGTTCACAGAGTGCGTTATGCTTTTATAAGATAAAAACCTTTGAAAAAACACCAAGTTAAAGTGTCGAATAAAGCAGCAGATGTGCGTAGATTTTCGAGATAGGTGGCACGGAATTTGTATTGCGAAGCAAACGACCCCGAAGCCTACCTCATGGTGGCGAGGGAAATTCCGTGACAGATATCCGAAAAGATGCGTGCAGATGCGTCTCACCTTAGCGCACGCCTGTGGCGAGCGTTAGCGGTGCGCAAGGAAAAAATCAGCGGTGCTATGCGCCGCGCCGGCCATTAGTCGAATTTGATCAACGTCTTATACGCCGAAGGTGCTTTGTCCGCATTTTGCGCAAAGACTTTGGGGATATCCTCGTAGCCGACGGTTTTTTCGATAAAGGGCAGGACGGAGACGGCCTTATTCGCCAACATATTGACTGCGACCTGCGTGTTTTTTGCGCCGTCCGTCACGCCGATGACGGAAATGTTATTAGTCATGATGTGCGCAATGGGGAAGCTGACGTCCTCGCGACTGACGAACCGGCCGAGGAGTATGAACTTGCCGTTTGCGCCGACGAAACTTGCGCTCTGTTTGAGCGGTACGCCGCTGCCCACGAGGTGCGCCGCGTGTTTAGCCATTTTTCCGCCCGTGAGGTGGAAAATCCTCTTGTCCGCAAATTCGGTTTTCGTGTTTATCGTATAATAAATTCCGAAACTTCTTGCGAGTTCGAGGTTGGCTTCGCTCGTATCCACGAGAATGGGCACCGCCTGAAAATACAGCGTAACCTGCGCGAGGATAATGCCGAGCGTGGTTGCCCCCGAGATAGCGATGAAATCGCCTTTATCTATATCCATGGTGTTGAGCGCCTGTACGGCGAGGGCGATATAATCGAGGAAGATAGCCTCGTCATTGTCGATTCTTTCGGGAAGTTTTGTGCAGTTCACCGCGCGTATAACGGCGAAGTCGCGCAAAAATCCGTTGGCGGTAATGCCGAATTGCCCGGGATTTTCGCAATTAAAAAACCTACCGGACTTGCAAGCCGTGCATTGACCGCAATACATTTGCGGATGAACGTAAACCCTGTCGCCGCGCACGAACTCTGTGCCTTCGCCGGTTTGCACAACCATACCGCAACACGAATCGCCGGGGATAATGGGAAGAGCGGCTGTGGAATTTCCGAGATACGTTTCCATATCCGGTGAAGTAATGAGATACTGCCCGACTTTGATTTTAACGAAACCTGCCTCGGGTTTTTCACTTGCGCTTTCGAATTTGTCGAAATTTCTGGGCGATGTAATTTGCCATGCTCTCATACTCGCATTGTAACACTTTTCGCCGTGGTTGTCAATAAGTCTGCGCACCCAATATCCGAATAATACGGTTTCGACAATTATCTTACAAGCGTCGCAAACAATCCCAATAAACGCCAACCTTCGCGGAGCGGAAAAATTGAAGTTAAAGTAATATTTTGATACAATATGACTGATAAAACACGGAGGCAAAGCAATATGAAAACAAGACTTATGATTGTAGACGACAACGAGGATTTTCTCGACGAATGCGTCGCTTATTTCTCCAAAGAGGACTATGAAATAGTCGCGACGGCTGCGGACGGAGAGGACGCGCTCGAAAAACTCAAAACGGTTAAGCCCGACGTGATCCTTCTCGACCTCGTTATGCCCAAACTCGACGGTTACGGAGTTCTCGAAAGGGTGGGCGGCTCGCAAAAGGTTATCGTAACGAGCGCGCTGTCGGCAGGCAGTTTCATTACCAAGGCGATAAACCTCGGCGCGAAGTATTACATGATGAAACCCTTCCGCTTCGAACAACTCGAATCTCGCATAGCCGAATGCATGAAAGACTCCCCGTCGTTGCGGAAAAACAGGTCGTTGGACGAAAAGATAACCAATATCTTCATAACCGTCGGCATACCCGCGCACATAAAGGGTTATCAATTCCTGCGCGAGGCGATCAAAATGGCGATCGACAACCCCGACATAATAAACAGCATAACCAAGCGGCTGTATCCCGAGGTCGCTCAACGGTTCGACACCTCTCCGAGCAAAGTCGAACGCGCCATTCGCCACGCGATCGAAGTCGCTTGGAACAGAGGAAAGATAGAAAACATAAACAGCCTTTTCGGAGTGCGCGTTTACAATCATAACGAAAAACCGACCAACGGCGAATTTATTGCGCTCGTTGCCGACAAAATGCTGCTCGAATCGGTATAAAAAATGCTCAAATAAACCCGAAAGTACGGCAAAATAAGCCCGAAAAGCGCACGCAAGCACATTGTTTGCGTGCGCTTTGCCGCGCCTCGGCATTCGGCGCAAATTTTTGAATAATATAATATTGACAAAACGCGAATGAAAGTATATACTAAAAGGGCTTATGGAGGAACGAACAATGAGTTTGAGTTCGGTTATGATCGGCGATCTGCCGCTTTGGGCGTTAATAACGATAGTTGCCCTCGGAGTGTTGTTTATTATCACGTTTATCGTTATGATCGTGTTGGCATTGCGCGGAAAAAAGCACAACGACGGCGAAAAAGTCTATGCGCCGCCCGCACAGCCGCAATACATAGTTTTACCGCCCGTGCCCGCTCAACCCGCGGATAATTCCGAACATACCGCGCTCGGCGACGAGCCGATCGACGTTCCGTTGTTCGACGAGCCCGTCGACGTTCCGTTATACGAGGAATCCGACGACGTCGCGGAAGTCGACCTCGAAGAAGAGGTTTTGGAGGGCATTCCCGTTCCCGACGCTTCGGAATATACCGAGCCGTACGTTGCGCCCGTGCAACCGAAACCCGAGCCGTACGTCGCTCCCGTACAACCGAAACCCGAACCGCCGACCGCGAATCTCAATATGGCGACCGCGACGAAACTCGAAATAGCGCCCGCGCCCCGAAAGACGTTGGACGAAGCGTATGTCGAACTCAGCGCGGAATTTAAGGCATATTTCGACAAAATTATTACTTACGCGCTTTCCAAGTCCGGCGCAAAAGAAACGAAAACAAACAGCAACATCAAAGTAAAGATCAAGAGCGATCAAATCGTAAAAGTGTTTATAAAACGCAAAACGCCCGTCGCGTCCTTTCTGATAGAAAACGATATGCTGAAAACCTATCGCAAAGAGTTGACGAAAAACGACGGCGCAAAGATAGCGGTGAAGCCCATCGACGTGGCAATGTCGGATCGAGAGACTTTCGAAGCGGCAAAAGGTCTCGTGGATATGGCGTTCGATCAAATAGAGCACGAGCGCGAGTTAAAGAAAGAGGCGCGCAGGGAACGCCGCAGACAGGCAAGAATGAGATCCGACGCGACGTAAAGGTCGGCGCCCGGCAAGGTAATATCTCAATAGGACGAAATAAAACGCACGCCATTCGGCATCGAATGGCGTGCTGTATTATTCGTGCAATAGTATCCGAGTCGATCCGCGCCCGGCGACGAGCGGCTCACGGA
>CANQCB010000085.1 GCA_947589145.1 uncultured Clostridia bacterium
AATGCGGCGGACGGCTCTCGCCTCGGACATATAGTGGACTTGGTAATAAACGTAGAAACAAAACGCGCGCTCGGCATTGTCGCGCCGGGGCGAAAGAGCGGCTTTTTTTCCAAAGAGCAGAATTTTTTCATCCCTCTCGGTTGCATAGTGAAAATAGGCGAGGACGTAATACTCATAAACATGGCAAACGGCGAACCCCCTCGTCGGGACGACAGGGAATATTGCGACGACCGAAAAGAAAATCGGCACGAGCCGACAAGGCGCGGACACTCATCGGGTTGCGGGTGCGACGATAATTGCGACCTTTATAAATAGGCGCATTGCGGAATAGGGCTTGACAGAAAGGCGATGAGAATGTTACAATAGTAAAAATCGGAGGACAAGCCCATGAAATGCAATAAATGCGGCTGTATCGAAAGCAAAGTTATCGATTCGCGCTCCAACGAGGAGGGGACAAGTATTCGCCGCCGCCGCGAATGTTTGGGTTGCGGAAGAAGATTTACGACTTACGAGGTAATTGAAAACACGCCCGTGCTTGTCGTGAAAAACGACGGCACTCGCGAACCGTTTGACCGAAATAAGATCGCTCGCGGCATAATAAAATCGTGTGAAAAACGCCCGGTGACCGCGGAGGAGATCGACAGGTTGGTTTCCGACGTCGAGAAACAGATCGCAAATTCTCTCGTGACCGAAATAAGCAGTAAAGAGATAGGCGAGATAGTCATGAGACTGTTAAAAGAGTTGGACAAAGTGGCGTACGTGCGTTTCGCTTCCGTTTACCGCGACTTTCGCGATATAACCACGTTCGTGGAATTCGTAAGCGATCTGGAACGCATAATAAAGGACGAAAAGAAATAAGCGGCTCACCCCGACGATGAAACAGAGTTTTAAGACAACCAAGTCCGCCCGTCTCTCGGAAAATCTGCTGTCGGAATTCCCGTGGCTGAGTCGGAGTAAGATCAAACGGCTGATATCCGACAGATATATCAAGGTGAACGGAGTCCGGGTAGGCACGGATACGGAGACGAAGGCAGGCGACGAAATAGAAGCATATCTGCCCGAATTTCCCGCCGTCCCCGTGATATATTCTGACGAGAACATAGTAATTGCGGACAAGCCCGCGCATATCGACTCGGAGCTTGCGCTCCCGAAACTTCTGACGCCGACGTATGGCGCGTTATATCCCGTTCATAGGTTGGACACCAACACGACGGGTATAATAGTTCTCGCTCGCGGCACAAAATCGAAAATCGAACTCGAAAAAGCGTTCAAAACGCATTCGATCCGTAAAAAATATATCGCCGCCGTGGTGGGCGCGCCCCCGAAAGACAAGGGCACTTTGCGAAATCGGCTGATAAAAGACAGCGAAAAGGGTATCGTAAGAGTGACCGAAGCGCCCGCGGGTGAGGAAGCGATCGCCGATTACGAAGTTCTGCGAAAAGGCGACGGCATATCCGTGCTTGCGCTGTATCCGCAAACGGGGCGCACGCACCAGCTTCGGGCGCAACTCGCGCACATAAAATGCCCCATTCTCGGCGACGGCAAATACGGCGACTTTGCCGAAAACAAAAAGAGGGGAATACGCGAACAACAACTCAGAGCCGTATCGATAACTTTCGAACGTATCGGCGGCATACTGAAATATCTTTGCGGCAGAGAATTTACCGTTAGCAAAAACAAGGAAGAAAATGAAGAAGAAATTTGAAAAATCCGAACCGCCGTCAAAGGAGCTCAAATCGTTGCGGGGAAACGATCCCGCTCCCACGGACTCCGAGACCGATAAAAAGAGCAGACGAATAACGATAGCCGTCATTGCGGCAGTTGCCGCCATAGCGATAATAGTGGGAATAATCGTTCCCGTTTATATGTCCTTCAACTATATGTTTGAGGGCAATCCCGTTGCGGTAATCGACATAAGCATAGACGATGAAACATACACATTGAAATACGAACTTTACGAGGACGAATGTCCGAAGGGAGTGGCTAATTTCTGTTATCTCGCTTCGATCGATTACTTCGACGGAACGGTTGTTTACGACACGCAAAACAAGCGCGTTCGTTTCGGCGGCTATACAAAGACCGTAGACGAAAACGGCAACGCGACTTATTCTCACCGCGCATACGACGAGGAATTTACCGCCGCGCATACCGACGACTTCAATCTCGTAGCCTATCCCGATCGCGTGTCCGAGAGCGATCATTCCAAACTTTTCCGCTATGCCCTGCAAGAGGATCAGACGGCGCGAAAAGAAACGGATAAACTCTTTACTCTCAATGCGTATAAGCACGACTGTCAGGTAGCCGCTACGAACTTTCAAATTTTCGGCGACCCGACGCTCGTTCCCTCGGGTAACGGAAATAACAGCATACCGGGCGATTTGGATCCCGTTCCGGCTCCGAAAGACACGATTACCGGTACCGACGGAAAGCGTTCCCGAACGTTCGTGTCCTATCCGATAGGCGAGCCGCTGAACGACGATCGAGAAACAAAAAATGCGATCAACGTCATTCTCGACTTAACGACGGCGGACGATCCCGTCAACGACTTTTTCCGCCCGCCCGTCCAAACCGTCACAATCGACGACGTGAAAATATACAACTACGGCGAATATGAAAAATGGACAAAATCCGAATACGAACACGGCTTCGAAAGTTATATGACTTCGAAATTCGGGACTAACGTTTTCTATTCTTGGACGAGATATACCTACGCCTATTATAAGTAAAAAACTTACCCTGCGCCGTATAAACGTATATAATATTGGCAAAAATTACCGAACGAACGTGAGGTAATTTTTTTATGACTATCGGGCTGATAATACTCGGGATAATGGCGGTTTTGCTGTTTTTCGGCGCCGCGGAAAAATATTTCGACAGGCTTGGATTGACAAGTTGGCTGACTTTTCTGCTGATATTGGCGTTGATAATAGGCGTCGTCGTTCCCGAGATAAGGGGAGAAAATTTTGTTATGACCGTGGGCGGATTTATAATGCCGTTGATCGTTTCGGTCATAGTTTCGATTTTCGCGGTAAAAGAAGGCGAGGCTGTGCGTACGGCGCTCGGCATAGCGGTTCAGGCGGCGCTCACCCTTATGTTTCGCTTGATTATCGGCGCCGAGACGACGGCAACGGTGCTTGCGGCGTCGCTGTCGATCGGATTTGCGGGCGGTGCGGCGGCATATCTTGCTGCGGGTTCTCGGCTCGGCACTCTTTCGAGCGCGCTCTTCGGCTGTATCCTCGGCGACGTTATTTCGGCACTGCTGCTCCGAGGTCTTTTCGGCTATGAAACGATAACGATCGGCGGCTACGGAATATTCGACGCCATGATAATAGCGGCGACGTTCGGGTTGATAATGGCGGAGATCGTGGCGGCGGTTCGCCGCGCGGTAAACAACAGACGCATAAAGGAACAAAAACTCGAAGCGGAAGCGGGCGAGGACGTCGACATATCCGAAAGCGAGTATGCCGACGACGTAATATTCAATACGTCGGAAGCCGAAGCGCAGGATCTGGCGGACGCCTTTTCGGACGACGGGGAGGAATAAAACTTTTGTAATTTTGTAGACAGAGGGCGGATTTTGTGTTACAATAAAATGCGGAGGACGAAATGTCAAAGCCGCTTGTAGCCGTCGTAGGGCGCAGTAACGTCGGAAAATCGACCTTCTTTAATAAAATCTGCGGTAAGCGCATTTCCATAGTAAAAGATACTCCGGGTGTGACGCGCGACCGCATTTATGCCGACGCCGAGTGGTGCGGCAAGTTTTTCACGCTTATCGATACCGGCGGAATAGAGAGCGACAAAATCGACTTTTTCACGGAAATCAAAGCGCAAGCGGAAATTGCCATCGACCTTGCCGACGTGATAGTCTTTATGACCGACGGCAGAGACGGTTTGCTCGAATCGGACAAGGAGATCGCGACGTTGCTTCGCAATACCAAAAAGCCGATCGTGCTCGTCGTAAATAAATTGGATAACAACGAGACGGACACGCTTTACGATTTCTACGAACTCGGGCTTGGCGAGCCGTTCCCGATATCGTGCGAACAATCTTACGGACTCGGCGACGTTCTGGACGAAATAACCCGTCATCTTCCGACGAAAAACGAAGCGGAAGAAAGCGGTCTGTCCATAGCGTTTGTGGGGAAACCCAACGTCGGCAAGTCGTCCATAGTAAATAAAATTCTCGGTTTCGATCGCGTAATAGTGTCCGACGTTGCCGGCACGACGAGGGACGCGATCGACACTCCGTTCGTATATAACGGCGCGAAATACACGCTCATCGACACCGCGGGAATGCGCAGAAAGCGCGGCATAGAGGACGAATCCGTCGAGCGTTACAGCGTGCTTCGTGCAATCGCCGCCATAAAAAGGGCGGACATAGTCATGATAGTTTTCGACGCCTCGGAGGAAATCAGCGAGCAAGACGTGCGCATAGCGGGCATGGTTCACGACGAGGGCAAGCCGTCCGTAATCGTAATGAACAAGTGGGACAAGGTGGAAAAGGACGCCCACACCGTCAACAAATACAGGGATATGCTCGCGCAGCAGCTTTCCTTTATGAGTTACTTTCAGGCGGAGTACGTTTCCGCGCTCACGGGCAAACGCGTGGAAAGGTTGCTCGACCTTGCCGAAACGGTATATTCTCACGCGAGTAACCGCGTAACGACGGGCGTTCTCAACGATGTTATAAGCGACGCTATCCGTATGACCGAGCCGCCCACGCATAACGGCAGACGCCTAAAAATACTTTACGCAACGCAAGCGGATACCAATCCGCCGACTTACGTCGTTTTCGTAAACGACGAGAAACTCGTTCACTTTTCATATAAAAGATACATGGAAAACAGTCTGCGCCGCGCTTTCGATCTCAGCGGCACTCCGATAAAACTCAAATTCGTCGGAAGGGAAGAAAACTCGAAATAGTCCGATATTGCGACGTAAAACCGTCCGCAAAGGAGCATTTTATGGTATTGGCATGGAAAATAGTCATAATAGCCGCGGTATCCTACCTGATAGGCAACCTTAATTTTGCTATAATAATTTCCAAGATAAAGCACGGAGATATCCGAAAGAGCGGAAGCGGCAATCCGGGCACGATGAATATGATAAGGTCATACGGAAAGGCGATAGGCGCGACTTGCCTCGTGCTGGACGCGCTTTCCGCGGCGATACCTTCGCTCATATTCTGGTGGTGGCTTTGCGGCGACGGCTGGGCTTTCGGTCAATTTTGGTGTCAGTCGGACAAACTCGGATTGTACGTCTGCGGACTTTCCGTCGTAATCGGTCGCGTGTATCCCGTATTCATGAAATTCCACGGCGGAAAGGGCATTGCCTGCATAATCGGGATATCCTTCGTTTCCAATCCCGTCGTAACGCTTCTCGCGTTCGCAATAGGTTTGCTTTTCCTCATCGTGTTCAAAATCGGTGCGCTCAGTTCCTTCATAATGATATTGACCCCCAATATTTTTGCCGCGGTTACATATAATCTGAATTGGTATACGAACATATACGGCGAACCGAAATACGTCGCCGCCGTGCTTGCGCTCATTTTCGCGCTCGTGATGCTTTCGCTGTTCGCGCATAGAAAGAACGTAGTCCGTCTCTTTTCCGGGACGGAAAACCGCACGGTACTTTTCCCCAAGAAGCCCAAAGGCGATAGAGCCGAAAAATAATATTCGTTACTCAGCCGATCGCTCTCGAAAAAATCGAGAGCGATTTTTGCATATTCGTTTTTGCCGTTGCATACTATTAAGCAGTCAGGAGGACGCGTATGGAAGAATTTGACGTATACAAAGACATAAGAGAGAGGACGAACGG
>CANQCB010000086.1 GCA_947589145.1 uncultured Clostridia bacterium
GGAGCACGCAGCCTTCGCCCTCCGCTTCGATACCCATCTGCTGTGCAAGCTGGGACGCTTCGTCCATACTTTGCGCTTTTCGCTCGAAGTATTGGTTGGTGTCATATTGCAACTGCGTCCCGCCGGTGAAACCGAAATAGCTTTCCAGCGCAGTGCCGTAGACGCGGAAGGCGAGTATGTTACCGACGATAGAACGGCGATAAATATCAACGCCACGGCGCCCAGCACGCATGTCACGACTATGTCGGACACTGATTTGAAAATTTTTCTCTTCATAATAATCCCCTTTTAAGATTTTTTAGAGAGCAATATCCACCTCATACATTGCAATCTAAGCGCATACTAACATATACCCCCCCCAGTCAATAGTTTTGGAAAAATTTTTTGCCAAAATCATCAGGCATTTTTCAAAAACAGTCTATTTTTTACAAAAAACGCGAACAGAGTAGCTCGAATATGCACAATTTGCGCCACCGCCCAATCGCAATGCCGTAAACGTCACAATGCAAAAACGCGGCACTTTATGCCGCGCTCGGATCATTATATAAAATCTTCCTATTAAAAAAGGAAAGGGCTATGAGCAAACGTTTTGTCCATAGCCCTTTCCAAAAGGGAGGAAAAGAAGCAAATTTATTTTAGCAGCTTATTTCTTTTCTTTGCGGAACCGTCTGACAATGGCTATTACGCCCCAGACGATCAGACCTGCGGCAATGACTTCCCAAGCCATGATGATGAGCCAATAGTAAGCGAAAGGAAGCGAAGCCGCCGCAACGCCGTGAGCCATTCCGTTCATTGCGTTGGAGTTGACTACGGTGTAGAGTACGTGCTTGATAGCCTCGCGCGCGTAGTACTGCGTCGCTTTGCTGTTCATGTCGAACTGCGAGGTCGTGAAGGTGGTGAGTTTAAGGTCGCCGCCCGCTTTGATGCACTGTATGGTGTCCATATATCCGCCGTTGTCATAGTCGGTGATAACGCTGCCGTTGAATCCCCACTCTTTGCGGAGCACGCCGGTGATCAGGTTGTAGTTACCGCCTGCCCATACGCATCCGACGCGGTTGAACGCCGTCATGACTGCGGCTACGGTCGGGATCTCCTTCTCAACTTTGCTGAATGCGCCGGTCTCGGCGTTGCATTCCTGAACCATTATCTTCTGCGTGCCGCGTTTCTCGATAACGGTCTGGAAAGGTTTGAGATAGATCTCGCGAATGGACTGCTCGTTAGCGAAGGTCGCTACCGCGCTGCGGTGGTCTTCCTGATCGTTGAGGGCGAAGTGCTTGATGTATGCGTATACGCCCTTATCTGCCGCTGCTTTGACAGCCGAGAGAGCCATCTCACCGGAGATAAAGCCGTCCTCGCTGTAATACTCGAAGTTTCTTCCTGCGAAAGGAGTACGGTGAATATTCATAGCGGGTCCGTACCAACCGGAGATTATACCCGTGTAGTTGTGGTTGCCGTATTTGGTAGTCTTTTCTTTGATACCGTCCTCGCCTACATAGTAGCCGTGGAGACGGGAGTTCTCTCTATCCCAGCTTGCCGCAATGTTGGTTGCGCAAGGATATGTGATGGAATAAGGAGAGTGCGTCGTGCCGCCCTCGTTGAGTCCGCTGGGTCCGTCGTAGTCGACGACTCTGGGCTTGTTGATAGACGCGTTGTTGTTGGTCTTGTAGCCCGCGGTGCTTATCATGCTCTTTATGTCGGAGGGGGTCATGAGATCGATATATTCGTCCCAATTGACGTCCTCAAACGCTTTGCCGCGCGCGTCTATAAGGAACAACTCGCCTTGCTTGCCGAACTCGCCCGCTTTTGCAGCCGCTTCTTCGTCGGTCATGGGGTTCATGGAATCTCTTGCCTGCATAGCGCTCTTGATATCGTTGGATACTTCGACTTCATAGGTATAGCCGTTGCGCTCGGAGAAGCCGCTTTTCTTCTTCGCGTCCTGATTGCCGTGGACCTTGGGGAAAGTGCCTTCCCAATCGTTACGGGAGAGGAACTTATCGCGGGAAGTGAATTCGTCGACTACGGCGTGATCGAATTGATTGGTGATCGCTACGCCTGCCGAACTCGTTGCGTAAGTGGTCTTGTCTACGCCCTCGTTGTCGGTATATTCATAAGTCCACGTGCCTACGAAATCGGTGCTGCCGCCCTCTTCGGTTTTGCCGCTCTTTGCGAGGAAGTTCTTTGCCGCCTCGTGAGCGTCCTGAGCCGCGGTGAGGTTGTAATCGCCCGCTTCGAGAATGTACGTCTTTGCCGCAACGTCGTCATAGGAGACGAAGTCGGCAACGTTGACGGTAATTTCAACCGTCTCGTCTGCGCCTGCCGCAAGCTCGCCCGTCTTTGCGAAGCCGACGAGGCTGACTGCGGCTTTCTCGATATGGTTGGTCTTGTCGTATTCGGTGTAAGGCGCGTTGAGATAGAGCTGAACTACGTCCTTACCCTTAACGTCGCCGGTGTTCTTAACGTTGACGGAGACGGTTATGTTGCCGTCGGTTGCAACGGAAGAGGTATCCATGTTGAAGTCGGACCATTCGAAGTCTGTGTATGACAAGCCGTATCCGAAGGGATATTGTACGACTTCGTCATAGTTATACGAACCTGCGTTACCCTGCTCCATAACGGCGTCGAAGTAGCGGGTCTCGTAGTACTTATAACCGACGTAAATGCCCTCGTCATAGAACACAGCCGCCGCCTGATTGTCCCATTGCTGACCGCCGTTGGTCATCATTATGTCGCCCATGTTCTGCATTGCGGGCGAAGAGAACGCGTCATAAGCGAAGGTGTCTACGAGGTGACCGGACGGGGTTATGTTGCCGCTGAGAACGTCGGCTATCGAACGGCAGGTGTCGCCGCCCGCACCGGGCGCCCAAAGAACGGCGGAGATATTCTCGTAGTCCTTGATCCAACCAAGCTCGAAAGCGTTGTTGGTGTTAACGACGATTATTATGTCGTTGAAGTTGGTGTTAAGGTAGTAGAGCACCTCGAGCTCAACGGAGTCGGGTTCGAGATAGTGTTTGGGCTGATCCTCTGCTTTTTCCGTCCAGCTACCCATGTATCTGCCGAGGTCTCTTCCCTCACCGCCCGTGCGGGAGAAGAAGAAAACGGGGGTCGTTCCGGTCGCTTCGTCCTTTGCGTCCTGCGGAATATCGGCTATGGGAGCTTCGTTGATTGACCAATCTTCCGCGCCGCCGTACATAAGCGCACCGCCGCCGCGAGTGTATTTTGCGTGGTTGTCCGAGTAGAACTTCCAAAGCGCTTCGTTTACCGTGAAGCCCTGTTCGGTGAGAGCCGTCTTCATATCAGAAGAGATCGTGCTCACGCCCGAGCCCGTGCCGCCCGCTAAAAGATCCACGGACGACGCCGAGAAGAGGCTGACTTTGGAATTTGCTTTGAGAGGAAGTCCCGTCGCTGCGTCCTCGCTTTCATAGAGAAGGACGAAACCTTCGGCGCCCGCCTTACGGGTGTATGCCTGCTCGTCCGTTTCGAGCGCGTCCGTAGACGTGTAATCGCTCTTGTAGTATTCTGTGTCTACATCACCGGGTACAGTCGAACCGCTTGTCTTGCCGCCCCCTGCTTCGCCGAACACGTCGCGGAAAAGGCTGTCGAAGTGTACTGCGGATATAATGGGGAATGCTATACTGAATGCGAGAAGCAAAGCAAGCAAAGAGCCTATGATGATGGTAAACACCTTGGCACTCATTTTTTTCTTGGCTTTCTTGTCTGCCATATTGTCCTCCGATAAAAATTAAAAATAAAAATGTTTGTTGCGCCTGTGCGCGAGAGCCGTAAATATTCGGTAATAATTTTTGGCGCGTTTTGCGCCGAGCTTATAACGTCGGGTAAAAATGATATTCCCCCGCCGCCGTGATGTGCGGCGGAAAGAATATCGGGTGGGTAGGTCAAATCAAAATCAGTTAGTCGTAGGCGTCCAGGTGAGCGTTGCCGGAGCGTTGATCGTTATCTTGTCAACGTTAAGTCCGGAGCTGAACGTCCCTTCTATAGCGCCGACGATTTCGAGAACGATTTTGTTCTCGCCTGCGACAAGGTCAACATTGCCGCTTACCTTGCCCATGTTACGCCAAGCCGCCTGATCGCTCATGTCGAGAGGATCGAGTCCGGGAAGTTTGCCGCTGAGCGTGATTTCAGTGCCGTTGTTGGTGAGTTTATACGCCGTCTGCGTAGCGAAATCGATCTCTGCAAGGGCAAGTCCGTCGCCGTTAGCGTTCATTCCCATTGCCGCGGAAGCCGCTTGAAGGGTAATCTTTGCAGAGCAAGCCTTATCCGAAGTGATAGTAAAGGTAAGGGTCTGTCCTGCAGTATTGAAGTTACCTACGTCGGTAAGCTCTTCAACGGCTTTGCCGTCTATGTAGCCCGGACCGGTCTCTACCGTTGCAAGCCCTACGCCCGTGCCGCTTACATTACCTTCACCTGCAATAACGGAGCTTTCAGCCTCGAACACATAATCGGTGCCGCCGCAACCTGCGAAAGCGAATACAAAAACCGCCACAAGGGCAACCGCAAGTGCAATCGTGAAAAATTTAGCTGCTTTTTTCATTTTTGTTTTTTCTCCTTCTATTTAGTTTGATAAGGTTAAATATATGCCGCGACAATGCCGAACAAAGATTCCCATCACGACTCCTCTTCGCACGGCATTGCCGACAAGCAACAAATTATTGTTGGGGTGCGCGACTGCTGTTATCCGTTTCCGTGAAGGTCAGCGTTGCGCCCGCTTTGATGGTGAATTTATCGAAGTTCACGCCGCCGTTCGCTCCCACGCCCGTGAACTCTACGGTGTTCTCGCCCTCATTCAAGTGGATCAATACCGCGCGAGACTCGCCGAAGTTGCGATAGTATTTCGCATTATCGCCCATTATCGTCCACTTGTTGTTATCGTCAATTTGTATTTCAAGCCCGGGAAGCGTGCCCGAAAGCGGAACGTCGGAGCCGTTTACCGAGACTTTGAGAAGATCGTTCTTCGAAAGGTCTACGGGATTGAAATGCGCAGTGCCGCCCGACCATATAACATTCCAAAGATCGGTATCTGCGGAAGCGGCGCGCACTTTCAATATTGCGTCGCAAGCCTCGCTCGCCGTGATCGTGAAAGTGACTTTTGCGTCCGCATAGAAGTAGCCGAGGTTGGTCGCCGTAGGTCCGACGCCGTCTGCGGTGTATTCGTTGCCGCTCTCCACCGTTACGGGTGCGGCAACAGGGCCTTCCTGCCCCTGCGTGGTCGCGTTACCGTCGGTGATCACGCCTTTCTCGGCTTCGAATGTATATACCGTGCCCTCGACGTCGGGTTCGGGCTCGGCTTCTTTCTTCTGCGAAGCGATCCAGGTCCAGAGGTCTGCGTCAACCGTGCAGTTTGCGGGTTTAATATCGTCGTCAACCGTCGATTCGGAAAGAGCGATCTCCTTCTTCACCTGATCGTTGAACACGTAGATCCAAGAGAAGTGTCCCATGTAGGTCGCGGTCGAATCGTCGGTGCCCTTAACGTTCTCGAACATGGTGACGTGTACGTTCTTCGCACCCGCTTTCGCAAGACGCGCAACGGTGGGAACGGTGGTTGCGTCGGGAGCGACGGTAGTATCGTCGAATGACTGTACGAACCACATGTTATAGTCCTTTATCTGCCCTATCATCTCGTCGCTTATACGGTCGTTCATATACGCCTCGCAAATGGGGTAGAACGCCGCGAAATAGTCGCCGTGCTCGAACGCCATGTTCATGGTCATGTAACCGCCGTTGGAGCAACCGCCGATATATATTCTGTCTGTATCTACGTCCGAATTGCCGTCGACGTAGGAAGTTA
>CANQCB010000087.1 GCA_947589145.1 uncultured Clostridia bacterium
CCGGTCTTATGGGCGCATACGGCTGTGCGATCATAAGCCGCAATACCTACGTTCCCGGAACCGTTTCTTCGATTATAGGCAAAGAGGAACTCGAAACTTTCGGCTTCAACAAATTCACGCGTCGGTGCGGAAAGTGCGGCAACAACTGTCTTTTGACGGTCACGGAATTTTCGGACGGACGTAAATTCATAACGAACAATCGCTGCGAACGAGGGGCGGAAGAAGAAAACGCTCATATCGCCAAACCCGAGCCGCTGCCCAACCTCTTCGACATGAAGTATAAGCGAATGTTCTCCTATAAATCTCTGCCCGAATCGGAGGCGAAACGCGGCACGGTGGGTATTCCGCGCGCGCTGAACATATATGAACTCTATCCGTTCTGGCACACGTTCTTCACCTCTCTCGGCTTCCGCGTCGTGCTTTCGCCGCGTTCTTCGCGCGAAATTTATTCCATGGGTATCGACACTATGCCGAGCGAGTCCGTTTGCTATCCCGCAAAACTCGTTCACGGGCATATTGCAGCGCTCGTCAAAAAAGGCATTAAGTTCATCTTCTATCCCGGTATGCCTTACGAGCAGGTCGAGGACGAAACGGCGGACAATCATTATAACTGCCCCGTAGTCGCCACATATCCCGACGTCATTCGTAACAACATGGGCGAAGTATTCGGCGATGACGTTAAATTCGCCTGCCCTTTCTTGCCTATTGCCACGCCCAAGCGTATGTTCCAACGATTATGCGAAGAGTTTCCGACGATTCCCAAGTCGGAAATCAAAAAAGCGGTCAGCGCGGCATATGCCGAGGACAAAAAGTTCAAAGCGGATATTCGCAAAATGGGCGAAGAAACCGTGAAAATGTTGGATAGAACGGGCAAATTCGGCATTGTGCTTGCCGGGCGGCCTTACCATATAGATCCAGAAGTCAATCACGGTTTGCCCGAAATGATCAATTCTTACGGTTTTGCCGTTCTTACGGAGGACAGCGTTTCTCATCTCGGCAAGACCAATCATCCCCTTCGCGTTATCGATCAATGGATGTATCACTCGCGCCTTTACGCCGCGGCGTCTTTCGTGCGCGAAAAGGAAAACCTCGAACTCGTTCAACTCAACTCGTTCGGCTGCGGTTGCGACGCAATTACGACCGACCAAGTTCAGGAAATAATGTTCGCCGCGAACAAACTTTATACCGTGCTGAAAATCGACGAGGTGAACAACCTCGGCGCGGCGCGAATACGCTTACGCTCGCTTATGTCGGTTATGGAAGAGCGGGCGCAAAAAGGTATCGCGCACACCGCTCCGCAGGACAGGCAATGGTTCAGGGAGTTCACGCCCGACATGAAAAAGAACGGCTATACTATCATCGCGCCCATTATTTCCGAATTCCATATGCCCCTCTATCTGCCCGCCGTCGAAGCGTGCGGATATAACGTAGTCCTCGTGCGCGAAACAAAATCAGCCGTCGACGTGGGCTTGAAATATGTAAATAACGACGCTTGCTATCCCACTATTATCACTGTCGGAAGTCTTATAGAGGAATTGCTCACCGGTAAGCACGACCCGAACAAAACTGCGCTTATTATTACGCAAACAGGCGGTCCCTGCCGCGCTTCAAACTATATAACGCTTATTCGCAAAGCGCTTCACGAAATCGGTATGGATCAAGTGCCCGTTATTTCTCTTAACTTTATCGGGTTGGAAAAGCACTCGGGCTTCCCTATCGATATCCCCATCATGCTCCAATTCATATACGCGACCATGTACGGCGACCTGCTCATGAGGCTGGTTTACAAAACGAGACCTTACGAGAAAATCAAGGGCAGCACAATGGCAATGTGGCATAAGTGGAACGTGCTGCTTGGCAACGAACTCGCTCGCCGCAAGCACTCCTCTTTCGCCGAGAATTGCAAGCAAATGGTTAAGGATTTCTCCGAGATCCCCGTAGCCGACGAGGTTAAACCGCGCGTGGGGCTTGTCGGCGAAATACTCGTAAAATATCACAGCGGCGCAAATAATCACGTCGTCGACCTCATAGAAGCCGAAGGCGGCGAGGCGATTTGCCCCGATATGCTCGACTTCTTTATGTACGGTTTCTATAACGCGACGATAAAGAACAGGTATCTCGACGGTACTCGGATGAGCAAGTTCAAAAATAATATGCTCATTCGGATAGTCAATCACCTGCGAAAACCCATGATCAAGGCGCTGCATGGCACGAAGTTCGGTCACCCCACCGATATACGAATCATGGCAAAGAAGGCAAGCAAGGTCGTTTCCCTTTGCAATATCGCGGGCGAAGGCTGGTTCCTCACCGCCGAAATGCTCGACCTGTTCGACGAGGGTATTAACAATATAATCTGCGTGCAACCATTCGCCTGCCTGCCCAATCACGTCACGGGCAAGGGCGTTATGAAGGCGTTAAAAGAACTCAATCCCTCTGCGAATATCGTTGCGGTGGACTACGACCCCGGCGCAAGCGAAGTCAATCAGGTAAACCGTATCAAACTCATGATGTCCGTGGCTTTCCGCAATATGCGCGGAGAAGTTCCCGCGGAAGAATCGGCATTGCTCGAAACCGCCGCGACAGACGACGACTGCAACGGCGAATGCGCAAACTGTCGCCGCGACGGATAAAACCGAGATTCGCAAAGCGTCTTTGATATTTTCATTTATAAAAACGGGCTGTCGACGACAGTCCGTTTTATGTTTGAACTTGGGAATTTTTCGCTTACGCTTATATATGATTTATTTTACCAATAGAGATAAGTCGGGTCGGTCACTTTTTGGATCGCCTCGCCTGCCGTGGGCTGTTGTAATTCGAGACGGTCTATCGTCAAAACGCATATACCCGAAAGCAACTTCATTTGCGCGTTAAGATAAGTCAATTCGAAACTTTCGTCATGATGTATTCCGACGGTAATTACGCCGAGATTGCCGTCGATCGGCGCTAAATCCAGAGTGAGATCGAAATGTTTATCCTCGGCTGCGTCCGTATACGTGTATCCCGTAAAGATATCCTCTATTCCGTATACCGTCGTGCTCTCTTTGCTCATTGAGTCGGTTATCTTCTTCTCGATACTAGGTTCAAAATTAATCATTTCGAGAATGTGATTGGCTGCATGCTCCATAAACTCCGACGAACTGATTTCACCCGTATCATACGAAGGCGCGCCGCTGCCGAATTCCGTGTCAAACAACGTCTTGTTGCGGTGAAAACCGATATGCCAGTCGTTCGTACACTCGTAGTTCTGACATATTGAGCAAAAAGTATGATCATCCAAGGAATTTCTTATTACGCGGATCTTATCGGTTTTACCGTTGTAGTTCAGATAACTGTAACCGCCTTTGTCGTCATACGCTATGCCCGCAATCAAGCCGGGTTTTTCTCGGTAAAGCCGAGCGGTGACGTATACGTAACCTTCTTCGTCGATATCAACGGCTATATCAATGTCAATATCCACTTGCACTAAACCCAAAAGCTTTGCATTGACCTTGCCTTGTATTCGGAAGGAACGTTTATCGGCGGTATGAGTGAACGCCGCAAGCAATTCGTTAAGGCTGTCAAAGTCCATATAACCGTCAAGCGACCATTCTCCGATCGCCTCAATTCCCTCTTCCTCGGTCAGCGCTCCGACATGCGCGGCAAAATCGGTTATTGCAATCTCGGTAGAGGTATTGCCTTCCGCGTCTTTTTCCGTAAACGTTATCGAAACTATGTTGAGGTCAAGACCGCCGTTTTCGCTCTTTGTTACCGTTATATCGATATCGCCGAGGGCGGAGATAATTGCGCCGCCGTTTATTACCAAATTCAATTCGTCGCCGTTGAAGGATATCTTGCGGATTATCGTGGAGTACTTCACGAGTTCCATTTTCTCGGACGCGTCGCGAAGTCCGTCCTTCATCGTCTGTATCAATTTTTCAAGCTGCGGCACGACGCGAAGAACTTCGGATATCCGATCCGTGCATTCGTTTATCGCGTCGCGGCTGATGGACACTTTCAAATGGTTGTCTTTGCCGACGGTGGAATTATTACTCGTATTCCAATAATCAACGTATATTCTGTTGCCTACATATCCCAAGACGGCATGGTGCGCATCGATATATGCGCCGCTCGCCTCGTCCCAAGTATTTATGTTGAGATTTAATTTTATGTCGAAGTTATTGTCCGAATAGTAAAGCAGATCTATCGAAGAGCCTTCGGCTATGTATAACTTGGTGCCGTTATACATGATCTCCGCGCAAATGTCAAAATGCCAACTGTTGGCTGAAACGAGCGTCTCGATCTCGTCCATGTATCCGTGGAATATGTCCGCGACGTCAACGTAACTGTCCGCTTCTACGCTGTCGAAATCGTAGTACTCCGCCGATTTCGCCGCCTCGCTGAGTCCTGCCGTAATATCCTTTCCGAGGAAAGGTACGAGGAGTTCGAAGGTCGGATCATCGCCGGGAAGCACGGTCAACGTGCCTTCGAATCCCATTATGGCAAATTCGACTTTGAGATCGTCTCCCGTTGTAAATTTAAGCGAGCGTATAAAGTCGCGCAACGTGTTTTGCGACTCTTCAGTCGTGGCGTCGAGGTCGCTCGAAAGTTCCGACATGAGCTCGACGGCATAACGTGCCTGCACGTCGCTGACTATGTTTTGAAGCCGCGTTATTATTTCCGTCATTTGATCGATATTGCAACGGAGAAGCACGTCGGATCCCGTTTCGTTATCATACGCTATATATATCGTGCCGTCGGAATACTCTCCGTAAAGATTATCCATACGGAAGGAGAATTTTCCGTTCAAAATATCGAGCTTTGCATAAATCACGTTGAGTTCGTCTATTCTGATTTGCAAATATGTTATATATTCTCTATCGGGCACGGTTACCGCAATGTCCGAAGGACTTAACGTCACGGACGTGCCTACCGTAATTCCGCCTATCGTGTACTCGGGCACGGTCACGATTAAGTTCCCGTCGCCGCCTATTATAACAACGAGGTCGTCCATGTCGAACGGGCTTCCGCTTACCGTTATCTTTATTCCTTCGTCGTCAAATTCCAAGCCGCCGAAAAGGCTGAGATAATCGAAGTCTTTTGCGGTTACCTTGTCGGCTATCGCTATTACGGCGTCTATTATGGCGTCGAGACTGTCGTTATACCCTTTGGCATTTTCGAGAATTGCCGCAATATCTGCGGTTTCGGCGGAATCCGTCTCGTCCTCGGCTCCTATACGCACGGCTATGTCAACGCCGTCCACGGTCGCATAAAGAATGCCGTCCTTATATATGACGTCGAACTTTATCACTTTAAGGTCTTGGTATGTAAGATAGCCGCTTGCGGAAACTCCGCCGTTGAGGTTGACCTCGGCGTTGAGGTGTGCCGCCTTTCCGTCTATCGTAAGGTCAAGCTCGACATTGAGTTTTATCGCCTTGGTGTCCTCTCTCTCGGGAGCAACTACCGCTTCGTCGGAAGGACTTATTGTTGCGGTCAATTCTATCGTAATTCCGCCTATCGTGTACTTCGGCACGGTTACGGCTAAATCTCCGTCGCCGCCTATTATTACGTCAAGATCGGATATGCCGAATTGACTTCCG
This sequence comes from uncultured Clostridia bacterium, assembly GCA_947589145.1. GTDB lineage: Bacteria > Bacillota > Clostridia > Christensenellales > Pumilibacteraceae > Protoclostridium. Next base: position 5,577 of record CANQCB010000087.1, read on the forward strand.
TTTACCGTTATCTTGATTCCTTCGTCTGCAAAGCTCAATCCGCCGAGTAGACCGAGATAATCGAAGTCTTTTGCGGTTACCGTATTGGTTATCGCTATTATGGCGTCTATTATGGCGTCAAGG
>CANQCB010000088.1 GCA_947589145.1 uncultured Clostridia bacterium
ACGTTATGTACTCCTTCCACAACTACACGAGTTACGACAGCAGTCAGTCGCACATGTCCAATATGCGCGGGTTCGTCCGCGAGGTGGAGAGCCACGATTTCGGCGTACCCATTCAGATGGGCGAGTTCACCTGCTATGACAGCGAGAGCGATTGGCAGGAGACCCTCGAATTGTTTGATACGCATGGTTGGCATTGGACGAGCTGGACTTATAAAATAACTCCGACACACGCAATGCCTTGGGGCGTGTATAATGTAGTTATAAGCGGCGACGACAGGATCTCGCCCGCCGAGGACGATTATGATACGATAATGGCGAAGATCAAAAATCTTCGCACCGTTTGGACGGACTATCCCGAAGATAAAGCGCCCACCGATTTCAAATATATTGACGAATATCGCGACTACGCTTTGAATTCTGCCTACCGCGGCAGCTATTCGATAGTAGAAGACGGTGTGGCGCATGAGATGGAATGGGATAAAACTACGGCGCAGATCATATACGAAACGGTACGTGAGGAATAAGATATGGGGGTCAGGGGGTGTCCCCCCTTTACGGGGATCCCTGTGAGATTTCAGAAGAAGTCTTATTTAGAAAAACAGTGTTCGTTCACAATCGAATGGGCATTGTTTTATTTTTTGCGGAAGAATTAAAAATAGTGTTCTTTTGTGGAAGAACCAAAACAATGTTCTTTTGTAGAGCCCAAAAGAACCAAAAGACTCCGGGACACTTTCGACTGTGTCCCGGACCCCGCAACGAATTAAGGGCTTATTTACTTGGTGAATATTGGGAGTTGGTGGACTATGGCGTGAGTAGCAACAGTGCGAAAAGAGTATGTTCAGACAAGTTGGGAGTATTGTGAGATAACGACTATAAGATAACGGCTTATTTTCAATAATTATCCTTATAAATACAAAATACGTCCTTTTGTAGAAGAAAATAATATTGTTCTTTTGTAGAGCCCAAAAGAACCAAAAGACTCCGGGACACTTTCGACTGTGTCCCGGACCCCGCAACATATTAAAGACTTATTTACTTTATATATTATGTTTGTTGGTGAACTATTGGTGGGAGTATTGGCAATGCGAAAAGGGTATGTTTTGGGCATTTTGAGGGGGATTCGGGCAGACTGAAAATTATTTTGGCATATAATTCGTATTTTTTTGAAAAAAGGCTTGAAAAATTATTCTCATTTTGTTATAATACGGTTGGCGCAGGAAAAAGATGGAATTTCTTGCGCCGAGGGGATTGAAAGAAATGAATATGAAGAAGTATGTAGAGGCTACGCTTCTGGATCTTTTGCGCGTCAAATCGATTGACAAAATAAAAGTGAACGAAGTCATTCGCGTAGTCGGGACGTGCAAAAGCACGTTTTATAAGTATTATAAAGATAAGTACGAGTTGCTTATCTCCTGCTTCCGCAACAACTATTATGACGAATTGATCGCCAAAGCGTCGAATTGGGAAGAGTTCGTATTGAACTGTATCGGCGCGTTCGAAAGGATAGCGGGCGTCGTCATAAACTCATTCGACTCGCGCGACGTGAACTCCGTGCGCTTTTATCACGAAAAAATAATATCGGAATTTTTGTTAAAAGATATCCGAAAATCGAGCGAGACGACTACGACCGACGAGTTTGCGGTGAGGGTGTGCTCCGAGACTTATACGGATATTATGCTCGAATGGTTGGAAAGCCGCGCGACATGCTCAAAAGAAAGCGTGCTCGAATTTATGAAAACCGTAATGCCGCATTCTTTTTATTCCAAAATTTACGCGGAACCCGTGCCGCAAGAGGTGTAAAGCCGAAATTTTTCGCCGCCGCGCAAGGGCAAAGAGAAAGGCGCGCCGAAACATAAGTTTATTACCGATTCTTGTAAAATTATTCCTTATGGATATGGACTGTTTGCGTTTGCAGTCCATATTTTTATCATAATAAAAAACAAGTATATTGAAAATGTCCGAATATAGTGCTATCCTCATCTTATAAAAGTGCGTTATGCGCATTTTTTGGTGAGGAAAATAAATAACGACGGCAATGCCGAGAAAAGGGGTACCCCTTTTCTGTATGTTACTCGTAACATACAAAGAACCTTCGATAAAAAAATTCCGCGCGTCGCGCGTCGCCGAGGCGACCCCGCCGCTTGCTCGGAATCTTGCTCGGAGCGCCGCGTATATCTTCGCGTATATCTTAAATATTAAATAAGATATAACATTATTATCATGGTTTTAGGCGTTTTTAGCGCTTGAAATAAAAAATTTACTTAAAATGGAGGAAAATGAACAATGACAAAAGCGAGAAAAATTCTTGTCGTTTTACTGTCGGCAATACTTGCCTTCGGTCTGTCGATGAGCGTTTTCGCATTCACCGCGTGCGGCGGTGGTGATCCCGTAGAGCTTTCTTCGATAACTCTTAACACCGACGACGTGCAGAAAGTTTACGTGACAGGATCCACGTTGAATACGACGGGGCTGAAAGTAACCGCTACATATTCGGACGGTAGCTCGAAAGAACTCGAGGCAAGCCAATACGTAATCGAAAATGCGGACAGAACCCTTACGTTTACGCCGAAAGCGCCTTACGAAAGTTTCCAAGCCTCTGAAACCGTTAAGGTTTCTTATACGGAAGGCGAAGTTACGAAGTCGAGGAACTTTTCGGTAACCGTAACGAACAAAATTACGGCGGCTACGGTGAGCACAAGCAGCACGCATCAGACCGAGTACTTCAAAGGAATGTCGTTCAATCCCAACGGACTCATTCTCGACGCTACTCTCGAAGACGGTTCGACTATACAGGTGGCGGTTACGACGAGTAACTCGAAGATAACGCCTTCCGGCGCTCTTTCCAAAGGCGATACGTCGGTAACGGTAACGATCGGCGGATTCGACGTTGTAATTCCCATCACCTTGCAGAATGCGATTTACGTCGAGGCTGAGACCGGTTACAGAAACGGCGAGCCTATCGAACAGACAACGGACGATAGCGGTAACCTCAGAACCGACGCTACGACCGAACTTTCGGCGGGCTATGCGACCGCGCTTTACAGGGCGCACCTCAAAGCCGCATTCGCGGAATCCAAGCTGAAAGAAACGTCGGGTTGGAGCGACGATTGGGCGACCACCGCCGCAACTCCTACCGAACTTTACGAAGCGCTCGGCGGAACTCAGAGTGTTTACCAGCCCGGAGTTATGGCAGGCGGCGAGATAATCAGCAAGCTGTACACCGAAATCGTCAAGTGGCTTAACGACGAAGCAAACGAGGAAGCCATTCTCGCTTATGCCGGTACAACCGATGACAAGGGCGTTACGACGGGCGCGAGCGAAGAATTCACCAATGCGGTAGCGGCATTCGAAGCGGGCACTAACGAAGATATCGCAGAGTGGAACTATGAGGATATTGCAGCGCAATTCGTTGCGAGCGGCGAAGGCTCGGGCGGCGATGAGTACTACCTCGGACAGAACGGTCAAGGCGATACGATCTCCTTCGTATTCGATTCTTCCAAGGCTACGACGACGGGTTCGATTGCATTCCGTCTCTCGTCCGCGTATCTCTATGCAGATAGCGGATGGTCGCCTAAGATCATGGGTGACGTACAGTTCAACAAACTTTGCGAAATCTCCGTAAACGGCGTTACGCAGACCGTCGACGACAGCAAGGTCCTCAAAGGCGGCAAGACCGAAGACGGCTCCGGCTGCCAGGGTCTCTGGGTATACTGGGATACCGTCTCCTTCGAGAACGTCTCCTTCGTCGAGGGCAGAAACGTTGTAGAGCTCAAAATAAAGAATCACGGTATCACGGCGCAGGAGAGTTACAATTTCGCCGCTAACGTCGATACCCTTATCGTCGGACCCGGCTCCGATGACTCCGTCGAACTCGACACCTTCACCGACGAGGGCGCAGAAGTAACCGCTACGGTTACGTCTGCCACGGTTGCGGAAGAAGATAGCAAGGCAGTCGTTACCGTCGGCGGTAGCTACACCTTGAAGAAGGAAGACGCAGACATCACCGGTTATGTAAGCGATCTTATTTTGAACAAACTCGGCGTAAAAGTCGGTACCGTAAACGCAGATGTAACGCTTAAAGCGGGCAACACGTTCGAAGCAAAAGCGAACGTAACCGGTCTCGACATCGGCGAGTATCCGATTACTTTGAACGATGATAACGTTACGATAGACGGCTTCAGCGGCAACAACGTTGTGGTAGGTCGCGCGACCTACACCCTCAAGAACGCCGATACTGCGGGCAATGTCGTACTTGACATAACGAGCGATTATACCGTTACTCTTACGAGCAGCGCAATCGAGACGGATCAGAATACCATTGACATTGCGGTTGTTGATGAATCCAAGGTAATTCTGACGGTCGGCGGCGGCACCTTCGATTACTCTGTTACAGGTTACACCATAACTGACGAGGGACAAAAGGGAGAAGTAAAAGCCATTCTCGAAACCAAACTTCAAGAAGAGTATTATCTCGACTTCCAGATCTACGATCAGGGTTGGGGAACTCCTCTCGGCATTAACTTCCACACCGTTACAGTTGACGTTGACGCAAAGACGTTCACCATCAGCGCAGACGTTACGGACTGGTCGGTGGGCGCTAACCCAGGTATGTTGCACCTCAAAAAGAAGGAAAACGGAGCAAAACCCGGCAATGTCGACTTCAAGCCGGCCATCGACGCGATCAATAAGTCGGTTGTATGTAACGGCAAAAAATATACTTTGAGATACGATTCTACCAAATCCGGTGCCAACGCGGACGAATGCTACGGCCTTGCAAATATCAAGGTTGCCAATGCAACCGATCCCGAGGCTACGGTGACTACCACAACCGTAACCGAAGAGGGCGGCAAAGTTAAGCTTACGCTCACCGGTACTTGTGAGAACATTACAACCGAGAACATCAAGGAGACAATTTCTCTTTACTTTGACAAAGTAGGCGAAGGACAGATAACCGATACCGAGTATACCGTACCCGCGGCAAGATACGACGTATCCGCAGATAACGTCACGGCTTCGGTAGAGGGAAACACATTCACCTTTACCGCAGATATTACCGACCTGCCCGAGGGCGCATGGTGGACGCATATCGTTATCGGCGAAAGTGACAAGGACTTCGAACCCACCGACGTCGCTTCTGCTACGCATGATGGCAAGACCTACGGCTTTGAGACGCATAGCGTAAACTGGGGCGGCACCAGAGTATTCTTCATGGTAAAAACCGCAGCGGCTTAATAATTCGGCTGTCGCAAGATAGTCAACAAGTCAACAGACTTCGACGTTATCGATAAATATCCGATAACAAGCGAATGCTCCGAGGGTTTCCCTCGGAGCATTCTCATTTATTGGGACGGCGCAATAGCGGAAGTTCTGCGAGGACGGCGTATAGGCACGGTGATACGGGTGCACCGACGTTCGCTTCTGCTCGGTTACATACGTTTTATGTATGCGCCCTCGCGAAGCCTTGATTTTCGCGCCCCTGAGTGGCACTCTGTGGTTTCCTGTTGCTTGGTTTAGGTCGTATAGCACCGCTGATACCTTTTCCTTGCGCGCTTTGCGCGCTACGGCGAGACGCATCTGCACGCATCTTTTCGGATATCTGTCACGGAATTTCCCTCGCCACCGTGAGGTAGGCTTCGGGGTCG
>CANQCB010000089.1 GCA_947589145.1 uncultured Clostridia bacterium
CTTCTCAAAATAATAGAAAGCACGGTTGCAAACGTACCCCCTCAGGGCGGAAGAAAGCACCCTCAGCAGGAATGCATACAGATCGACACAACGAATATTCTCTTTATTTTCGGCGGTGCGTTTGTCGGGCTCGATAAGATAGTCGAACGTAGAAAAGACAGCAGTTCCATAGGATTCGGCGCGACGGTAAAAAGTAAACGCGAAATGCAACTCAGCGAGGTGCTTAAAGAAATACAGCCGCAAGATCTCATTAAATTCGGGCTTATTCCCGAGTTTGTCGGGCGCGTACCCGTGACCGTAAGTCTCAATGCACTCGACCGCGCGGCCCTCGTATCCATTTTGACCGAGCCGAAAGACGCGCTTATTCGTCAATACGAGAAGCTTTTCGAAATCGATGGAATAAAGTTGGAATTCGAAAAGGGCGCGATGGAATCGGTAGCGGACAAAGCGATAGCGCTCAACACCGGCGCGAGGGGGCTTCGCACCATAATCGAAACGGCAATGATGAATTTGATGTATACGAGCCCTTCGGATAAGTCGATCGAAAAGATAAAGATTACGAAAGATTTCATAGAGGGAAAGGGCGATCCCGTAATTACTCACAAAGTCGCATAATTTACGGTTACATTGCAAAGATAAAAACGCACTTTTCGGAGTGCGTTTTTTTATACCGCGATTTATTTGAGAAATTGCTTGAATTTTCCTATTGCATTTTGACTTAACGTGTGCTATAATACGCTTGCTATGGACGAGAATAAAATTACGGAAAATTATAACGAGCCCATCGAACTCAAACCTCGGTACTTTATGGTAAAATGCGAAGGAACGGTAGTGTTCCCGAGTTGCATAAATTCTTTCGGTTTGTCGGACGCGTCCGCGGTGAGCGCCCTCATGCGCGCGGTCGAAATCAACAGCGACGTTTTTTTCATAAACAAAAACGCACTGAAAAGCGATATAAGGGTAGGAACGGTTGCGAGAATAAAGCAGCTTATGAAAAATATGAACGGCGGGTTAAGCGTGATCGCGCAGGGCTTGACGCGCATGGAAATTGACAAATTCGTGTCCGACGACCCCGTGGAGGTTACTTTGAATCCTTATGGGGAGAAGGACGACGAAGTGTATCTTCTTGCCGAAGTAGCGGCGCTTAAAGCGTCTGTGAAACGCGGAATGCAATCGTTCCCGAAACTTTTCGACAAAGAACCCGATTTGAGCAACCTCGAATCTTTCATAGGCGATATGGCGCAAACACTTTGCGATAATGTCGGTGAAAAGCAGGCAATACTCGAAATGCCGCGATTAAGCGAGCAAATAGAGGAGATCATCGGCAGAATCGAACGCCGCATCAATATCGCCGCATATCAAAAAGAAATCGAAAGTAAGGTTCGCAGGAGTATAGATAAAAATCAACGCGAATACTACTTGCGCGAACAAATCAAAGTCCTTCACGGGGAATTGGGCGACGACGAAGAAGAACGCGAAACTTATCGCGAAAAGATAGAGAGCAAAGGCTTGCCCGAATACGCAAAAGAAAAGGCGGAAAAAGAGCTTGCGAAATTGAGCAAAATGCCTTCCGCGTCCCCCGAAAGCGCGGTATCGAGAGGGTATCTCGACCTTATTCTCGACCTGCCTTGGACGGAAAAAACGGACAGCGAGATAGACATAGAATATGCGCGGCAGGTGCTTGACGAAGATCACTACGGGCTGGAAAAAGTCAAGGAACGCATTGTGGAATTTCTTGCCGTTCACGCGCTCAAAAAGGATATGAAAGCGCCCGTGCTTTGCCTCGTCGGACCTCCCGGCGTAGGTAAAACCTCGGTGGTTAAGTCCATCGCCCGTGCCGCTCGTCGCAAATTCGTCACCATGTCGCTCGGCGGCGTGAGAGACGAAGCGGAGATAAGAGGGCATAGGCGCACCTATATCGGCTCGCTTCCCGGCAGAATACTTTCGGGAATGCGCGACGTCGGCGTAATCGACCCCGTATTTTTGCTTGACGAAATAGACAAGATGTCTGCGGACTTCCGCGGCGATCCGTCGAGCGCACTTCTCGAAGTGCTTGACGTAAATCAAAACGATCATTTCAAAGACCATTATCTCGAAATGCCGTACGACCTGTCAAAGGTTATGTTTATAACGACCGCCAACTCCGTCGAGACTATCGACCCTCCGCTTCTCGACCGAATGGAAGTCATTGAAATTTCCGGTTATACATACGACGAAAAACTGCAAATAGCCAAGAGATACCTGATTGCCAAACAGTGCGAGGCAAACGGAGTAGACAAGGCGAGGATATCGTTCACCGACGAGGCGCTCCTTCGTATAATTCGTCGCTACACGCGGGAGAGCGGCGTGCGCAACCTCGAACGCGAAATAGGGTCGGTCATTCGCAAGGTTGCGGTTAAACTCGTCGGCGGAGCTAAATCGCGCAAGTTTAACATAACCGAGAATAATCTCAAAAAATATCTCGGAAAGGAAAAATATTCGGAGGAAGTTTGCGACGGAAAGGACGAAGTCGGCGCGGTGACGGGACTTGCCTGGACGTACGTGGGCGGTACGACTCTCGAAGTCGAAGCGACGCTCCTGCATGGCGGCAAAGGCGACGTCCGCCTCACGGGAAATCTCGGCGACGTCATGAAAGAATCCGCGCAGACGGCGCTTTCTCTCGTTCGGGCGAGAGCGGATCGGTATAACATAGACTTGCGCGCTTTCAACGACTGCGATATACATATTCACGTACCCGAGGGCGCAACGCCGAAGGACGGTCCGAGCGCAGGCATAACGATGGCGACCGCAATTTTGTCCGCGATGACGAACAGAGCGGTTGCGTCGGACGTAGCCATGACGGGAGAAATTACGTTGCGCGGAAAAGTTCTTCCAATAGGCGGACGGAAAGAGAAATCTCTTGCCGCGCTCAGATACGGCAAAAAACGCCTTATAATCCCCAAGGGCAACCTGAAAGACCTTGACGAAATTCCGACCGAAGTCAAAGACAATATGAAGATAATACCCGTGTCGGAGATAGAAGAAGTATTTACGAACGCACTCAGATGATAAGATCCGCGAAGTTTATAAAATCGCTTGCCGACCTGAAAACATACAAGACGGAAAGCGCAAACTACGACTGCCCCGAGATATGCATAGCGGGGCGGTCTAACGTGGGGAAGTCGTCTTTCATAAATATGCTCACGGGAAGAAAAAAACTTGCGAAAACTTCGTCCACTCCGGGCAGAACGCGACTTCTGAACCTCTTTGATATAAACGACGGCGAATTTATTTTGGTGGATCTCCCGGGTTATGGCTATGCGAAAGCCTCGAAAGCGGAGATAGAAAAGTGGAGCAGACTCACCGACGGCTATTTTACCGAGACGGAAAAACTGATACACACATTCGCGTTGGTAGATATCCGTCACGAGCCGAACGCACTCGACAAACAGATGATATCCTACCTCTACAACGCGGGCAGACCTTTCACCATTGCGGCAACCAAGGCGGACAAACTTTCGCGCGCGCAACAGGACAGAGCGCGTCGAACGATCGCGGGGGCGCTGAAAGTGGGCGTGGATAATATAATTCTCACGTCCGCCGAAACGGGGCAGGGGCGTGACGAGATCATCAAAAGGATAGACCAAATAATCGAGACAAGCGGCGTGTAAGCAGCCGCGCGTAACATAAAAACCAACCTTCGAATAGTATGTAATGACTATCGGAGGTTTTTTATGTCATGTAATTGCAATAGAATAGCCGCTCGCATAAACAGAATTTACGACGGCGCAAAGTTGGAAGAACATATCGATCGCACTCTCATTCTTTCGGATTTTATGCCGTCCGCGGTAGTTCAGCCGCTCACTTACGTAAACTCGTCGTACGGCGGAAACGCGACGATAACGTCGCAGGCAATCACGCAACTGTCGGACGGGAGATATCGCGTCGCACTCACTTATGATTTTCCCGTCATAGTAAACTATACAAATGCAAACGGAGTAAGGGGAACAGCTCGGTCGGCGATTGCAAACGGCGCGGATATTTTGCTTCGATTGCCGAATGCTTCCTATTTTTTCGAGGTGGAAACGCAATTTCTCTCTCGGATCGGCGAGATAACCGAAGCCGCGGCGGAAGTGCGCGGCTGTTTGCTCACGATAATCAAAGTCATAATGCCGACGGACGTAGTATTGCAGGCTTGCGACGTAATGTACCCGAACGCAAACGAGACCGACAGCTTGGTATGCCGTGCGCTTTTCGATACTTAAAATATGCGGAAAGCGTTATGCTCGAAAAAACCTGTTGCATTTGGCTTGATATTTTGTTATAATGAAAATATGAAAGTATATGCAATAAGTGATTTTCATCTTTCAGTGAACAATCCGAAGCCGATGAACATATTCGGTCCCGTTTGGGATAATTATCTGGAAAGCATAGAAGAGAGTTGGAAGGTCGTTGCCGACGACGATATCGTGCTTATTGCAGGCGACTTATCGTGGGCTATGAACCTCGATGACGCAAAGAGCGACATTGCATATCTTGATCGCCTTAACGGGCATAAAGTGATCATACGCGGCAATCACGACTATTGGTGGAAGTCGATATCCGCCGTGCGCGCCGCCCTTCCGCCCAAAACTTACGCCGTACAGAACGACGCTTTGAAAATAGGTAATTGCGTAATATGCGGTTCGCGCCTGTGGACAACCCCCGAAATAGGGAAAACGCAAACCGCCGAGGATAAAAGGATATACGACAGGGAAGTATTGCGCCTCAGAATGTCTTTGGACTCCGCAAAAAAATTGAGAGAAGAGGGGGACATGCTTTTTGTCATGTCGCATTATCCGCCGTTTAACAGCACCTTCCGACCGTCCGCCTTTACCGACGTCATTTCGGAGTATAACCCGAACGCGGTTGTATACGGACATCTTCATGGCAACGGCAGCAGGGTGAACCGCGAGGTCATAATAGACGGCGTTAAATATATTTTGACGAGTTGCGACCTTGTCGGAAATAAAATCGTAGAAATCAAATAAAACATCAAAATTCAGTGATATCGGCGTGAAAAATACGGTATACTTTTGTGATAAGACTGTGAAAAATCAAATTCTCCCATCGGGAGACGCAAAATATGTAAATTCTCCGCTTAGGAGAATTTATTTTTGTAAAATGAAAACCCCGCCATAGTGGCGGGGTTGAAAAAAGGTTAACCG
>CANQCB010000090.1 GCA_947589145.1 uncultured Clostridia bacterium
TAAACTCGCGGGTGACGTAACGCTCAGCGTATACGATATCCAATACAAGGATCTCGGCGAAGCCACCAAGAAGTTCCAAGACAATCCTGAAAAACTCGCAAGTTATGTAGATCCCGACGCTCCTACGCTTCCCGAAGTTCCCGCAGAAGTTAAGCCCGTAGGCGCAATAACCCCTACCGGTGCACGGATTGTTGCAGGCACGGAAGATCTCGACGGCAAAGCATTGTTCGAGATCACCGGTACTATCGACACTGCTACGTATTTCGAGGGTGACGACAACGCGGCAAACGAATGGCTTAAAGCATGCTGGTTCGACGCGCAGGAAAGTGGCGGCGGTTGGGCGCTCTTCCGCTTCACCGTTGTTTCTTCGAAAGTAGAGAGCGGCGCGTTCACGATCCAATACGACATTACTCGTCTTAAACCCATCGTCGGCGCGGACTCGCCCGCTTACTCTTGCCACTTTGTCGAAAAGGAATCGACCGAGGGTGGATACAACGATAACCACTACCGCGACCTTAAACTCACGACGGAGCAGGCTGAGCATGGTCAGACCATAACTGTCGGCACGAAGAAGTATACTCTCTATAACGAACAAATTTCCGAACAGGCTCATAACTGGGGTTGCGTAGCGATCTTGGTCGAAAACGTTGATGCAGAGTGATCGCTTCATAAAATGAGCGGGAATTAAACGTTGCTCATTTGCGTTGATATCGAACTCGATATTCGACTCAACTTGATAAAGACTTAATTTCTTCTTCATTTTTTTCCATCAAAGGCGGCGTTCCTATAAGGGCGCTGCCTTTGTTTTTATGTCGTTTGCGTAATGGATATGCAAAATAAGTAACGCTTATTGACCGACGCCCGCGCCTGTGATATCCTCAAAGCGTACCGGGGCAGGTAAGACCTCGCCTTTACCGACGGTAACGCCCATATATGAAAAACGGAGTAAAATATGAGACGAATTTACATATTGAACTTTATTTTGACGCTCTTGCTTGCGTTTGCGATCGTTTCGTTCGCGGCATGCTCGCCCGAACCTTCGGACCCGTCCGACCCGTCGAATCCGTCGAATCCGTCCGACCCGTCAGAACCGTCCGACCCGTCCGATCCGTCGAACCCGTCGAACCCGTCCGAGCCTTCCGACCCGTCGACTTTCACTCCCGACGCCTCCGCGGCGGGTGTGCCCAACCGCCTGACCAAAGGATCCGAAATAATCGTCAATTTCGCAAGCGGCGGCAATCCCGACTTTCATTGGCAAAACGGTTATTCCAACGGCGGACAGTTCGGCTGCACTTGGAGTAACGGCGCGGCGAAAGTCGAAGACGGCGTTATGTCCATGAGCGTTATGCGGAGCGGCGGCGGATTTGCGGGCGCCGAATATCGCACCGAAAACCTTTCGGGGTACGGCTTTTATTCGGTGTGCATGAAAGCGGCGGACTGTTCCGGCGTCATTTCCTCGTTCTTCGGCTATACGGGAGAGCCCGTTTGGGACGAGATCGATATCGAGTTCCTCGGCAAGGACATGACGACGGTGCAATTCAACTATTACACCGACGGCGTCGGCGGGCACGAGTTCCTCTTCGACCTCGGCTTCGACGCTTCCGCCGATTTCCACGAATACGCCTTCGATTGGAAAGCGGACGGCATAACTTGGTACGTTGACGGCACGGCGGTATACCGCGCCACCGAAAATCTTCCGTCGCACCCCTTTCAGATCATGGCAAACGTGTGGAACGTCGTCGGCAACGACGATTGGGCAGGGGCTTTCGACCAAAGCGCGCTTCCCGCCTCCGCCGAATATAAGTGGATAGGATTTTCCGAAAATTGACCCCTTGTCGAAATATAACTCCCAAATATTCTTTACCGATTTTGTAAAATTATTGACATAGTCCCCCTCGGAGTGTTATACTGTCTGTACAACCGAAAAGGGGGATTTTTTATGCTTATTGATTATCAAACCAAAAACTACAAAGCAAAAGACCAACTCAAAGAAGTTATAGACAAGAAAATTCAGCGTCTTGACAAATACTTCGACGATGACGTTACCGTAAAGGTAATGATGCGCAAGTCGAACGATATCGAAACCATGGAATTGACGATATTCCTCGGCAGCACCGTACTCCGTTCCGAAGTCACGGGCGAGGTGGGGCAGACCATGTACGACCTGATCGACATCGCCATACCCAAACTCGAAAAGCAAATTAAGAAGCACCATACCATTCTCGAAAGCAAGTCCAAGAAATTCCGCAGAAACGAGCTTGCCGAGAACGTGAAGAAAGAGGAGAAAAAGACGAGCGAGATCGTCCGCACGAAGTCCTTCGAACTCACGGCTATGGACGAAATCGAGGCTATGGCGGAACTCGAACTCGTCGGACACAGTTTCTACGTATTCCTCAACAAGTCGACGAAGAAAGTCAACGTCATCTACAAGCGCAAAGACGGCAACTACGGCATTATCGAGGCGAACGCCTGAACCCCGTAAAAATCAAGGGAACAACCTTTACAGGAGATCATAAAAAATGAAACTCAAATTCGATTACAACAACATGATGGCAGACGTCATCGGCGAGCACGGTATCGACGCGGCGACGATCGAGGCCAACGCCGCAAGAATAGACGCGGCATACGAGAACGTTCTCGAAAACTGCGGCAAGGGCTGGCAGGAGTGGAGCGAACTCCCTTATATGAATTACTCCGACCTCGACAGCATGATCGCGAGAATGAACGATATCCGTTCCAAAGCCTCCGCTTTCGTCGTACTCGGTATCGGCGGTAGCGCGCTCGGCCCCATATCCGTCGTTCAGGCGCTCCTCAATATGCGCCTCAACGAACTTCCCGCGTCCGCGCTCAAAGCGGCGGGGCTTCCCAAACTCTACATAGAGGACAATATCGACCCCGAGAGAATGCACGAACTCCTCGAACTTCTCGATCTCAAAACCACTTACTTCAACGTCATCACCAAGAGCGGAGAGACGAGCGAAACGCTTGCGCAATTCCTCGTTCTTTACAGCCTCATGAAAAAAGCGGTGGGAAAGGAAGAGGCTAAAAAGCACTTCGTCGTCACCACGACCATCGGCAAAGGCACGCTTTACAACGTTGCGCAGAAAGAGGGTTTTGTGACTTACGGCATAGGAGCAGGCGTTGGCGGTCGTTTCTCGGTGTTCTCCAACGTCGGACTCGTACCGTTTGCCGCAATGGGTATCGATATAAAAAAACTCCTTGCCGGCGCGAAAGAGATGAGCGAGATATGCAGGGTAAAGGACGTAAAGAAAAATCCCGCGCTCATGACGGCGTATCTTCAATGCGCGGCTATGGAAAAGGGCGCGAACATAAGCGTCATGATGCCGTATGCCGACAGCCTCAAATACATGTCCGACTTCTATTGCCAGATCTGGGCGGAATCCCTCGGCAAGGCAAAGGACAAGGACGGGAAAACCGTACACTGCGGTCAGACCCCCGCGAAGTCTCTCGGCGTAACCGACCAGCACTCTCAGGTGCAGCTTTATACCGAAGGACCTTTCGATAAGGTCATCACCGTTCTCGCCGTGGAAAAATTCCGTAACGACGTCGAGATCCCCGACGATAAGGATATCGACGCTTGCGACTTCCTCAAAGGTCACACCATGGGCGAACTGCTCAATCATGAACGCGTTGCGACGGAATACGCGCTCAGAAAGGCGGGCAGAATGAACTTCACCGTGACCCTTCCCGAAGTAAACGAAAACACCGTCGGACAGCTTTTGGCTTATTACATGTACGAAACGGCGTTCGCGGGGGCGTATCTCAACATTGATACTTTCAACCAACCCGGCGTGGAAGAGGGCAAAAAAGCGACCTTCGCAATGCTCGGCAGAAAGGGATACGAAGAAAAACTTGCCGAAGTGCAAGCCGCCAAGAAAAAGAGCGAATACTTTATCTGATACCTTTCGGCGCGCCGAGGCGTCGCTTTCGACGCGCAACGATAAAACCGCAATAAAAAGAATTCATGAAACTCGGTATATCCACAGCGTCTTTTTTCACGAAAGTGCCGACGGAAAACTGTTTCAACGCCTTGCGCGAAATGGGAGTTCCGCTCACTGAGGTCTTTCTCTCCTCATATTCGGAGTATGAGAAGGGCTTTGTTTCCGCGCTCAAAGAACGGCTTACGGGCGACCTGACCGTTCATTCCGTCCACGCGCTTTCTTCGACTTTCGAGGGACTGCTTTTCAGCCAGTCGCGCAGGGTACGGGACGACGCCGACCAGTTTTTCCACAAGGTTTGCTATGCGGGCAACACCCTCGGCGCGAAATTTTATACCTTTCACGGCCCTTCCGCGCTGAAAAAATCGCCGTCAATGGTGGACGTAAGCACGTTTGCCGACCGTTTTGAACAACTCGCGGGGATAGCCGGCACTTACGGGCTTCATCTCGCCGTGGAAAACGTGCATTATTGCCACTTTTCCACGCCCGACGCGATAAGAGCGTTGCTTAAAAGCGCGCCGTCGCTTTGGGCGACCGTGGACGTCAAACACGCGTACTATGCTGGTTATGACGTAATGCGCTACGTAGACGCCGCGGAAGGCAAGCTTGCGACCTTGCACGTCGCCGATATCGGCAAAGACGATTCCACGGTTTTGCCGGGCATGGGCAAGCTCAATTTCGAAAAACTGCTGCGTGAGATCGACAAGCGCAAACTCGACCCTGCGGTAATAATCGAGGTGTATCCGAGCAATTTCACTTATACCGAAGAACTCAAAAACGGCTATAAATATCTCAAAGATATAATAGACAATCTGTAATAAATCATAAGGAGAGAAAAATGAACAAACTGACCGTAAAAGACGTTGACGTCAAGGGCAAGAAAGTCCTCGTTCGCTGCGATTTTAACGTGCCTATGAAGGACGGAAAGATTACCGACGAGAACAGAATTATGGGCGCGCTTCCCACCATTCGTTATCTGATGGAGCAGGGCGCAAAAGTCGTGCTTTGCTCGCACATGGGCAAGCCTCACTCCATATTCTCGGCTGAGGTAAAACTCAACAAAAAGGACAAAGCGAAGGTCGAGGCGCTTCCTGCCGAAGAACAAGCGGCGGCAAAGCAGGCGATCATCGACAAGGCGCTTTCGAGCGAGCCCAAGAAACTCACGCTTAAACCCGTTGCGGACCGACTTAACGAACTCCTCGGCGGCAAAGTGACTTTCGCGA
>CANQCB010000091.1 GCA_947589145.1 uncultured Clostridia bacterium
ACGAGGAAGAGGATAGAAGATAAAGGATATGCTTAATAATTATCCTGATAAATACAAAATACGTCTTTTTGAAAAGACCGAATAAAAGTGTTCTTTTGTAGAAGAGTTAAATATTGTTCTTTTGTAGAGCCCAAAAGAACCAAAAGACTCCGGGACACTTTCGACTGTGTCCCGGACCCCGCAACAAATTAAGGGCTTATTTGCTTTATATATTATGTTTGTTGGTGGACTATGGCGGGAGTAGCAACAATACGAAAAGAGTATGTTTTTGGTAAAGCGGGGGAGTTGGAACGGTAGGCACTTGGTGTGTGAACGGTGCGGAAAGAGTATGTTCAGACAGGTTGGGAGTATTGTGAGATAACGACTTGGGGGGGGGAGAGGAAGTTTTGGCAGGAATAGGGTATTGAGATATATCCATTTAATATCCGCTTTGGCAGGGCGGGTAGATGATGAGTTTCAGGCGGTATTCGGATTTACAAAATGGGTATTTACAAATGAGAAAAAATGTGGTAATATGGAATTCAGGAGGATGATGAAAATGAAAACGAAAATAAAAGCAACTATTGCCGTACTATTGACGGCAGTGTGCGCGCTTACGGTGTGGCTCTGCGCTTGCGGAGACCCCAAGCCGCCCAAGCCGCCTGAGCCGCCGGAAATCGAATATACGATAAACGAGAGCGACGCGACGTCGGGCAAGAACGCCAACGACGCAGAGTTCTCGGTCGCAAACGTCGAGCAAGTCGAGGACAGTCCGCTTGCGGGTATGACGATATATTGGCTCGGTTCGTCGGTAACTTTCGGCGCGGCGTCTGATGAGGAATCCATGGCGGATTTCCTCGGCGCAAAAACGGGTGCGATATGCAAAAAGGACGCCGTTTCGGGCACGACTATTTTCTCCGACGGAAAGTCTCCTGATACTGGAATAAAGTCTTACACCTCGCGTCTTACCAACAGCACCGTATTCAATAAAGAAGAACAGATCGACGCATTTATTTGCCAGATATCTACCAACGATTCCACGAATAATCCCTATCGTCTTGACAAGCGCGGCTATGTGCTCGACAATTCGTACACAGACCCCGACGACTTCGATCTCGCGACGACTTTGGGCGGAGTGGAGTATATAATATCCTACGTCAGCGAGACGTGGGGTTGCCCGATTTACTTCTATTCGGGTGCGTATTTCGGGGATAACGGTTCGGACGAAACTCGCGTCAACGGCAATCCCAAAGGCTCTGATTATGCAAAACTCATTGACGACGTTTACGGCGCAGTGGAAAAGTGGCAGGGACTCGGCGTTGACGTTGACGTAATAGATTTGTTCAATGACGAAGATTTCAACAATCAGGTTTCCGACGAGTATTATCGTTGGTGCACGAGCGATCCCGTTCACCCTCGCAAGGCAGGATACTTGAATTGGTGGATGCCTTATTTCGAACAATTCCTCGTCTATAATCTGACTATGGTCTGATATGGAGGTGTAACATGAAATTGAAATATGGAAAAATATTATTGGTAATACTTGTTATTGCGTCGATTTTGCCTTTTTCCGCGATATTAGCGGCTTGCGACCCCCCCCCGGGTCCGTCTGATGACGGATATGCGCTGACTTACGCCAAAGGCGCATATCTCGCAGAAGGTGAAATTCCGGAAACGCAATATTACGACGAAGGCGAAGAAGTGACCCTCGCGGCGTCTGACACGTTCGCTTTCGAAGGGCATACGTTTGCGGGGTGGACTGACGGCACAACCGTTTACGGAGGCGGAGCGACCTTCACCATGCCGGCTCGCGACGTAACGATGTCCGCGAAGTGGGTTGACGGCGACCCCGACGACCCCGTTCTGATCCCCATGTCCGTGGGTTTTGAAAACGGGAACTTCGTTTTCAGCGGCAGCGTGTCAAATATCACGTCGCTTTACGTCTATACGAACAATACCAACGTTACAGGCAGTTCGGACAATTACGTAACCGCGACAATCGACCAAGGCTCGTTTACCGCAGAGGTTTCCCTCGATACGCTGCTCGCATACGGCAAAAACAACACGCCGTTTAACCTCAGATATAAAGTAGACAGCGTCGACGCGGAAATGAAAAATGTTGCGCAAGGCTCGCTGGATCTTTCGGCGACCTGCACCTACCGCGAATACAGTTTCAGCCTTCAAGTAAACAGCGGTTCGGGCTGCGTTGCCATTTATTACAAGCCTGCTCCGAGCGACGCGGTCGTAACGGCGACGTCGATTTCCTTCGAGGGGGACAACTTCGTGGTAGAAGGAACTATCGAGAACGTGACCGCGCTGTATATTTACCTTATAAATACTTATCACCCCGCAACGGAAGATAATTTCGTTGAGGCGGAAATAACGGATAACTCGTTTACGGCGACGTTGTCGCTTACCGCGCTCGTTGAAAAGGGCGGAACGACGAATCACCCCTTCAACCTTCGTTACAGAGTCAACGACTCCGCGCTCGTCGTAAATATCCCGCAAGGTTCGTTGGATCTTACGCAAACTCACAGTTACGGTGGCAACGATTTCAGTTTAGGCGTTAACAATGGTTGCGTTGCGATTTACTATTCGCCCACACCCAGCGACGCGGTCGTAACGGCGACGTCGATTTCCTTCGAGGGAGACAACTTCGTGGTAACCGGAAATATCGAGAACGTGACCGCGCTGTATATTTACCTTATAAATACTTATCACCCCGCAACGGAAGATAATTTCGTTGAGGCGGAAATAACGGATAACTCGTTTACGGCGACGTTGTCGCTTACCGCGCTCGTCGAAAAGGGCGGAACGACGAGCGACCCGTTCAACCTTCGTTACAGAGTCAACGATTCCTCGGCTATCGTAAATATCCCGCAAGGCTCGTTGGATCTTACGCAAACTCACAGTTACGGCGGCAACGATTTCAAATTGCGCGTTAACAGCGGTTGCGTTGCGATAACTTATTCGCCCACACCACAGCCCGATTATTCGATAAGCGTAAGCAATATGTACTTCGCCGACGGCAAATTCGTAGTCGAAGGTACTTGCGGCATCAGCATAGAAACGCTTACGTTCCACATCAATAATACCACCGGAACTCAGACAGACGTTCCGTTCGACGCGACTATTAACCCGACCGACAAAACTTTCAAGGCGGAAGTAGTACTCGCCGATATAAAGAGAAAGGACGGGAGCGAACCGCACACTAACTATCTCAACGTTCGTTACGAAAAGAACGGCGACAATAAAGGCGGCTCATATTACAATCTTCTTCCGGCCGATAACTTCTACACTACGGGCGCAAAGTACACTCATGACGGCAAAGCGTGGGAAGTAAAAAGCGATAGTTCCAGAACGTATCTTACTTACTCCGTCGCGGCTTAAATTACGATAATCGAATAAAAACGTCTCGGGAAAAATCCCGAGGCGTTTTTTTGTTTGCCCGAAATGCAGGTTATATTTGAAAAAATTTTTGCAAAAAGTCTGCACACGTTGCCTATATGTGGACAGACAGTTGTCCACAAATGGGTGTTATATTGCCGATATATAAAACAAATGTTCGATAAACAGGAAGGCGAGAGTATGAACGAATATGCCGTTGCGATACTGAAAGCATATCCGAGGCTGGAAAGAGCGGAGGAGAAATTACAAGCGAGAATAGAGCGGCTTGCGAGCAGCATGAGCGGAGAGACCGTTTGGGTAATAGATCGGATCTTGGCGCTGATAGAGACCAAACGTCAACTTATCGACATTGCGGAAGCGTACAGACGGTTGTCGTCGAGTATGACCGAGAGCGAACTCACCGTATTGAAAGACAAAGTCGGCGGTATGCAAGAGGAAAGTATTTCCGACGAGCTCGGCGTATGCCGAAATACCGTTCGCGCCATGATCGAGCGCGCGGCAAAAAAATGCGAAAACGTCGTTTTTGCCATGAAAAAATCGGGACTCGATCCCGACGAATTCAAAGAGGCGCTCTGTCTTTACGGCGAACTCAAACCGTAAAAGTCGCCGCAAACGACGCGCGGACGAACGGCAGGCGAGATCATTTCTTTTTCTTTCGCGTGAGCAGAAAGACGAGCAGGAAAGCCGGCACGGCGAGACTTACAATAAGAATTATCCGAACGGGCGCTGCGAGGTGCGTCTCGTAAACGTTTTCGTCGGGGTCGGACGGGTTGCTCGGCTGTTCGGGATCGGGAGCGTCGGGGTCGGTAGGCGCGACGGCGGGTTCGTCGTTTTCTTCCGGCAGGGTGACGGTTACGCCGTTTCCGCCGATATAGCCGTAGATCACTCCGTAAGACTTATGCAGGCGGCAATAATACGCGCCTTCCTCGGCAGCGCCGTAAAGAAACAAACGGTCGCCCGCGGCGTACTCGGCGATTTTGTTGAGACAATGCGCGTCGGAATAAAACTTGACTGCTTCGACGTCTTTTTGAAGCGTGACCGTGCCCGACTCCGCATATTTGGTATCGGGTTCGAACGAAACCTTTTCGCAACTGCCGTGGCGAATAAATCCGTGCAGATCCTCATAAGTCACCGTATCGTATTCGTCGCCCTCTTCTTCGAGCGCGACGTAGTAAGTGGGCGGCAGGTAAAAAAGGAGATCGCCGTTCTCTTCGGCATAGAACGGTACGCTTTCGGTTATTCGCATATATTGCACGGCAGGCAATTCGGAGTAAACGGCAGAGTTTGCGGAAAACATCGGGACGGTGCAAATCAAAGCCTGAAAAATCAACAACATTTTCATTGCGCCATTATAACACGACCTTGCAAGAGAATATTGAACAAATTACGGAAATGGGTATGAATATTGACGAAAAGGAGATTGTCGCCCGACTTATTTCGGTGGAAAGGAAACTCGAAGAGGCGAGGCGCAATAACAGAATAGATCACTATAACGAGCCGCCGCTCGTTCACAAAAAGCAACTTGCATTTCATAAATGCCAAAAACGCAACCGTTGGGTATTCGGCGGCAATCGAAGCGGAAAGACCGAGTGCGGCGCGGTGGAAACGGTATGGCGGGCGCGCGGCATTCACCCATATCGCGAAAACAAACCGACGGA
>CANQCB010000092.1 GCA_947589145.1 uncultured Clostridia bacterium
GCATATCACACCTCCCCTTTTTTAAGCAGGTTGCACGTCGCTTCTCTCGCTCTCTGCTCGAAGTCGGCGTACATTCTTCCGCGGGACATGGCCTCGTCGAAATCGACGGTGAATGCGTCGAAATCGGGTCCGTCCACGCACGCGAACTTGGTCGAACGCTTGCCCTCGTTATCAACGACGGTCAGTCGGCAACCGCCGCACATTCCCGTGCCGTCTATCATTATCGGGTTCATGGAAACGACGGTTTTCTGTCCGTAAGGCTTGGTGGTAAGCATGACGAATTTCATCATAATTACCGGCCCGATAGCGATTACCGCGTCGAACCTTTCGCCGTTATCGAGCAATTCTTTGAGTGGTGCGGTGACTACGCCCTGTTTCCCCCAACTGCCGTCGTCGCTCATCTTTATAAGTCTGTCCGACGCAGCCGAAAATTCCTCTTCGAGAATGACGAGGTCACGGTTGCGGAAGCCTATTATCGAGGTTACTTCCGCGCCTTGCTCGTGGAGTTTTTTCGCCACGGGATATGCAATCGCGCAGCCGACGCCGCCGCCGACTATCGCGACTTTTTTCATTCCCTCCGTCTCGGTCGCGTTGCCGAGAGGCCCGACAAAGTCGGTTATGTATTCGCCCTCTTTCTTGGCGTTGAGTTTGGCAGTGGTTGCGCCCACTATCTGGAAAATTATGTCTACCGTACCTTTTTCCCGATCGTAACCCGCAATCGTAAGCGGGATACGCTCGCCGTCGTCGTTGACGCGGAGTATGATAAACTGTCCCGGCTCCGCTTTCTTTGCGACAAGCGGCGCTTCTATCGACATAAATGTTACCGTCGGATTAAGTTCTTTCTTTTTCGTTATTTTATACATCTTTTCTTCCGCTGACTTTCGTTTTAATATCCGAATTATATACCTTTTGCGTTCATTTGTCAATATGTTTATTGCATCGCGCGGCAATATTCGGAAAGAGATATCGCCGTCGCCGCGGAAACGTATTTTGCGCCCGCCGACACGTTTACGCTTCCGCCCTCTGCCGCTTCCGTCAGATATTCGCAAACTCTTCCGCAAAGTTCACCGACGCCGTTTTCCAACCCCATATACCCCGAAATGACAGTGACATAATTTTTCAAAGTCTTTACGGAGAGGCTTTCGCTCGTTTTGTATTCGTCCAGATCTCGCCATATTTTTTCCGTTTCGGTCACAAGCTCACGGAGCGTATCCATTGCTTTTGCGCAATTTTCCGCGTTTTCCTCAAAGTTGACCCTGCCGACTGAGACCGTCCGCGTTTCGCAATTCAACTTTTCCGCAACCGACCGCGCGTCGCTTTCCGACGAATAAAGCGCGTATACGACGAAAAAGCCGTCGTCACAGGAAAACACGCAACCCGCCCTGCCTTGCGCGCGCTCGACCGCCGCCTGATCGGTAGCCGCGCGCAGAGTATTATACATTTTGCCGACCGTATGATATTCCGCGACTGCCGAAGTCGATTTGAAAAAACCGAGCTGATTCAATAAAATTATGCCGCCGCATACAAGGGCGGTCACAATACAGATTATGATTACGGCGACGCTCGCTTTGAAAAGCAAGCCGTGCGCTCTTCCGGACTCTTTCATACTTGCATATATATGAAAAAATCGCGGTTTGTATGCGAAATCAACGGCGCACTAACCTTACGATCAAATAAATTACTCCCAAAACGGCGAGCAGCGCAACCGAAAGAGTAAGCGACAGCATCATAAAGCACGACAGGAACGCGCCGCCTTCCACGATTACGGAAGTCGCGTCGGTGAGCAACGTCGCACTCGTAAAACCCTCTATGAACATAAAAACAAGGTCGATTGCAAAAAGCAAGATCGCGATGAAAATCAAGCCGGGCACCGCGCTTTTTATGTCGTCGGGAGAAAGAGTGAGATGCAAAGCAATGCAAATGGCGAGCACGAAGAACAAATACCACAAACCGTTTGCGAAGTTACTCGGAGCGAAAACTATGGGAAACATTTTACCGAATGCCGCAAGCATGGAGAGCGCGGTGTTTTCGCTCGTCGCCGCCACGCTTATTTCGCTCCACATTGCCGTAAACGAGTCGTTGGCTAAGCACATAAACAGCAACAAAATAACGCCGCTCCCGAGGATCACAGGCGCGGTGCCGATGAAGAAGTTGCCAATCTGCTGATAAAAATTGCGCGGATTGTACGTATGTTTCACATATCCCATGACCCCGTCGTCGGATATGCGATAAAAGCTGATTTCCGTGATTTTGTGCCGAAAAAGCAGGCACATAAGCGCGTGCGAGCATTCGTGTATGGGCGTGCCGATAAGCCCCGTCGCATAACTCACCGCCTGATTGTTCCCCGATAACCTGTATATGCCCCTGTTTGTAAGGTATATCAGCAGTCCGAAAAGCGTCACGGAGCCTACCGTGAACAGCATTTGCATGAGATATGATATTAACAGATTTCCTACCATAAATTTATCGGAGTTCCTTCCCGAGCAACCGTAAATTGCTTCTCTTTCGTAACGGGGCGCGTGATTATATTTGCTTTGCCGCCCAATTCCCTCGCGTCGTCGTCCGTGGCGCACAGTACGACCGCGCCTTTGCAAAACGTTTTAATTCTCTCGCCGCGACAGTCGGAAGCGTAAACAAACGCGTTTTTGCCCTCGGAAATTTTGACGGCATAACACTCCGCTTCCGCGCTTCTTAAAAACTCAAAAGACATACTCCCAAGGAAGAAACGGAGCGCGGAGTTTATTACGCGCGTATCCAATATCTCCGCCTTTAAGAGCGAAAAACGTTCGGACGGAGTGCAAGGCGCGTATACTACCTGTCTGCCGAACATAGACAGCGCGTAAACGTCCGTACAACGGGAATAACTCATGCGCGTTATTATGTATACGGATACGTCGCGCGGCGACGCGTATCTTTGCAATGCGGAAAGCGCGCCGCTCCCGAGATCTATTACCGCCTTTTCCTTGCCGGAATCCACTATGAAACAATTCCCGACGCCGCTCGCCGACGGTTTGTCTTTCGTGCCTACGGGTATGAGTTTCATTCCCTTATTCTATCATAAGTCGGGGAAAATGTAAATCCGAATTTGCGGATATTCGAAAATCGACTTTGTTTTTCATTTTTCTCGCCATATCACAAAATTCGGCTCTTGTCAATACTTATTTGAAAAATTTTTACCGAAAAAATTTTTCCGAAACATATTGCATAGGACGGATATTTGGAATATAATAAGCATACAAGATAAATACCTGCGGTTCTCGTCAATTGCTCACTATTTAACCTCAAAAATCAAAAGGGCTTATGGTATCGTTCTCGTGCATTATGTCAGGCCTCGATTTTCGGGGGAAATTGAGTATCCCTCGGCAGTGGAAGACAGACGGTACGGACTACCTGCCCACCTGCCTTTGGCGGGTTAATATCGGCAATGCGACGGCTCGCGTGGGTTTCATTTTCCGCGCGCTTGTCTATCACGGCAGGCGCGCTTTTTCGCGCAAAAGAACGACCCGAACAATCTCGTTCGGGCCGTCTTTGCGAACAAATGCTATCGAAGTGAGTTTGTCGCGGTTAAGCGTTTTGCCCTGATACTTTTTGACTTATGCTTATTAAGTCGTCATGCGTCAGATATCCGTCGTTATATGCGTCATCAAGAAATATAAACGTTCCCGCAAGGGTTTTATCATCGACTATGTCGGGATCAAAATAAGCTATATATGTTCCCGGATCAGTATACGAGCCTATGTAAATTCCGTCTACTATACACTCCTTTACAACCATAAGATGATAATATCCTGCGTAAGAGGGATACAGGAAAAGTATAACCAAACCGTCATATGTTCCATAATAACTTTCGACTACAATGCTATCTCTTCCGCGCTTATAGTGAACTCCGCTATCTTCTCTTCGTTGTATGTAAGCTATCCTTATTTCATCGACCTTTTCAGACGACAACCCTTCCACGGGGTCTTGCGGTTCAAGTGAAGGAGTACAGGCAGTAAACGAAAAGACAAGGACAAGTGTTAAGGTTATGGCAACAGCCATTCCGAATATTTTAATCTTTTTCATAACACACCCCCTTATATAAATTCACTGCCTCGGTTAAGCGTTTTGCCCTATTTCGGCTTCATATACGATTTTGTTTATCTCGGTATGAACTTCGTCGGATAAATACATCTGACTATATACGTCTTGTATTCTTCCTTCAAGATCATGCTGTCCGGCATGATCTCCTTCGGGGTCGAAATACGCAACGCATATGCCCCCTTTCAGATATATATCGTTATGAGCCACATAGTGATTTATGGCAACTATTATTATTGAAAATCCTATATTAGAGTCGTAAACCGTACCCAAATATTTGCCGACTGTAACTATATCTGCCGACTTATAACCAAAGCTATCCTCTTTCATATATGCCAACCTTATATCGTCAACTTGCGCGGAAGATACCCCTTCTACGGGCTCCTGAGGCACAAGAGAGGGCGTGCACGCGGCAAACGGCAAAGTAAGCACAAGCGTTAAGGTTATGGTTATGATTATTCCAATCAATTTGATCTTTTTCATAAATACCTCCAATCCGAGTATTAGGATGACTCGGCTTGCGACTGAGAAATTTTCTCATGCCACGACTTGATATTCTCGCTTATTTGCTGCAAGTCGTCCTTTGTAAGGTATCCGTCATAATACGCCTCATCCAAAGAGGTAAGACGCCCCGCATGCTCATCTTGTACCATATATTGGGGGTCGAAGTAAGCGTAATAAGGATATTGATAGTGATAAAAGTTCAGACTTTGAAGGCGACTGCCGTAACGGTCTATAAATACTCCGTCTATGATATAATCGTGTACTTCTACATCGTCAAAATATATCACACCCGGTTCCCTGATAACTACGTCGTGAACTTGCACTGCCATTACTCCGCCGAATGTGCCGAAATACCCTTCT
>CANQCB010000093.1 GCA_947589145.1 uncultured Clostridia bacterium
TCTTTCAATGCTTGTGCTGCCTCAGTCTTTTGTCCTTGCTCTTGCTCGGCTCTGTCTTGTGCCGCTTTAACCGAATCTATTTTGCTTTGTGCAGACGTCAATGCGCTTGTTACTTCGCTTTCGCTTGTAGCTTTCTCTATCGCTTCAAGTCCGTCTGTTACGGATTTGTCGGTAAGAGATACTCCCTTGCTTGCAGCATACAATTGCAAATTGCTTGCAGCTTCCTTCTTCAATTGTTCGAGAGCTTGCGCATTGGCTTCGTTTTCGGCATTAAGTGTCAGTACCGCGTCCATATCCGCCTCGGCTGAATGCATTATCTGACTAGACAATTGCATCGTCAACTCGGATTTACGTCCTTCCAATTCTTCCTTGGTGGAATTGTAAATGTCATCCAATTTGCTCTTGGCTCCATCCGAATAGAGATACGTATCCAACAACTGCTGTTTGTGTGCCTGCAATTCACTTAGCAATGTCTCGAAATATACGTCTATACTGCGAACATAGTATACACCTTCTTCTTCCACATAGCAGTAACCGGGAGCAATCTCGCTCGGCTTGAACTCTGTGTTGGAAGAACCTGCAACTATGAGGTCGCCTTCCGCTATCTCAGCATATTTCTTTACGATGACTTCGCATTCTTCTCCGAGAACAGCAACGCTATTGACAACGATATAATCGCTGAGAATCAGAGAATCCGCTACAATCTCGGGACCGGTGAACGTACCGCCGCTGATCGTAAGAGAGGCGTCCGCGCCCATTTCGATATTGCCACATATCAATCCGGCTTCAATGGTGATTGTACCGTTGTTGATTATATTTCCATATACTTTAGAATTTGCCTGAACGGTCAATGTACCGTTGTTGATAATATCGTTGGTATGGCAATACGTAATTTCAAGGGTGCCGTTGTTTTCCACTGTTGTTACTGCCTCAACGCCGTCAAACGTTACTTTTCCCGTTACATTGATATTGCCGTCAGGATTGGTGATTTTGACATTGCCCGTGTTCCGACAAACAAGGCTGATACCTGCTCCGCTGCCGCCGTCGATCGAGAAACCGTTCAAAACAATCATAAATTGTCTTGTATCTTCTTCACCGAGATTAAATCCTTCCGTCACTTTGCCGTAAACATGCAATTCGTCGCCGTTTTGCGCGTCAGTAATAGCCTCGGCAAGCGTATTGTAATGTTTCTGCAAGAAATCACCGTCTCTCCAAATTGCAACGAGATAATCCACAACCGTATAAGTGTGTTTGCCCTGATCGTCCTTTTCTATTATACCGCCGCCGCCAAGCGCGGAAAAATCAAACCATTCGCGTGGAATAGCGTCGTTTGTCTCTATGCTGAAATCACCTTGTGAGAGTTTGATCGTGGGTGTTACCGAACCGCCAAACCTATCAACATTGAGATTCGTTTCGGAGCCCTTGATTTCCAATTGTGTATAGCCGGACTCATAGTATTGCCCTGCGCCGACCAGACAATCGTCCGGAGCTGTCGCCTTAACATTTTCAAGAGTAATTGTTCGGCCCGTTACATTGCCTGCAATGACGCCTGACGGGAATATCGGATCGCCCTCGAACGTAACGTCGGCAACCGTGGTATTGGAAACGGTAAGTGAACCTTCGGTAAAGCCGAGAAGTCCGCCCGACTTCCAACTGGTTTCAACCGTAACATTGCTTGCATTACTGTCTTTAATGGTAATGGGCGACCAGCTGTGGCCAATCATGCCGCCGCTGAAAATCTTATAGCCTCGGATATTTTCGGCAATCACAACCCCTTCAAGCGTTATACCGCTCAATTCGGCACTGTTATAGCTGTCGCCTACGATTGCACCGCTGGCAAGATGTCCCGCACCTTTGTTGAATTCGTCAAGGTAGCCGTTGCCCACGGTGAACACGCAATCTTTGAGGTGAACGTTGGTAACTCTTATTGTCTCCCTGGTTGCGCCGAACAGGCCGACCATCATTTCCTGTGCGACAATACCGCTGATCGTATAACTTTCACCGTCTGCCTTTGTACCGTCAAATGATCCGGAGAAGACATTGGTAAGGTTGCCTGCGGGAAGGAAAAGCTTTACCGCCTCGCGCGCGGCAAATAACGATACTCCCGCCGGAGCCCCGCCGAAATCGAGATCATCCGCTAATTTCACTGTCTTCCCTTTGAAAGAGTCCAAACCGCTGTTTACATAAGTAGAGAAATAAGTCCATTCGTCTACCGAACCTTCTGCCGAGTGAATCTCAAACGTCCCGCTGTCTCTATACTTATTATACCATTCCTGCGCCGCAAGACTGGGGGCAATCTTTATCTCATAAAGTGTATTATCGTCGTATGTAGCGTCAATTCCCTTGTACAAGCCGAGTGCAAACCCGAGACAGGGTTCAATCGCTTCGGCTTGGCTGCCCATAAACCAACCGCCGTTAATAAGCAAATTGCCGCCGTTTACCGTAATTTTTCCCGAATATTTTCCTCCGTAGATGACAAGCTCCGCTTGGGTTTCAACCGTAAGATCGCACTGCAAATCGACATTTTCAAAATAAGCAGATTTCCCTTCGGCTGCAGGTGCGCCCACTATAGTTATGCCGCCGCCGGCTACAACGCCGTTTTTAATCGTTGCACCGTTTTTCAATGTAATCCCGTTAGTAAACGTAATGGTTTGTTTGATATAGAGATTGAGATCAAGAGTAATGCCATCGAGAATTAAGTCTTGATCACTTACGGTGAGATCGGGATTGAGCACCAGGATCGTGTCGCCCGGTTGTGCCGCCTCAAGAGCTTCTGCAAACGTTGCGCACCCTGTCCCGCCGACAGAATAATTTTCCCCTTCACGTTGTTTGGTAACGATGTAACCGTTGCCGGTGGGCGTCCAAACGAAATCGGGCGCAAGAACTTTAAGATCCCACGAGAAGCGGCAACCCTTGCCCACGCCGTCAAGATAGCTATTGATTGCTTCGAGATCGAATCTGACAATTTTCTTTCTCTTTTGAGTTGCCAAGGTCATGCTGTCGTCCTGTTGCGTTGTAAAAGAGGAGAAATATTTGTCTTCAGTTTTACCATATTCGGTATCCGGTTCGATTAGCAAGCAGTATTGCGTCTTTTGATAAGTGGAGTAACCGTTATATCCGTATTGGAAGCAGACAAAAGACATTTTGCGATCTTCGGCCCATTCTTCTTCCCCATTGAGTTCGGAAATAATGTTTCCGCTCTTGATGACAACCATATCGTCTTCATAGTAAGAACTAAGATTGGCACCGGCTGTGGCGCCGATAGGACAAAGCGTGAACATCGCCCTGTACGCTTTTTTCTCGTATTCTTCGCCTTCACTCCCATACGCTCCGACAGCCTTAAGAGGGCCGCCTGTTCTGCGGATAGTTCCGCTTTCCAAAACAAATTTTGAATAACGCGCGATATATATGCCGCCCTTCTGTGCGTTGTCCAGATAGATTAAGTTGAGCTCGCCGTTCTGCGTTTCGCTCCCATCGCAAACGACCAGTTTTACATGTCCTAAATCATTATTATATCCGTTAATATGATAACTACTTACCGAACTTTGGGTAACGGAGAGCATAAACCCGTTCAAGTCAAGCGTGATCGTTGAATCGTCCTCTGCTGAGGGGAAGTTCATCGTCGTCATCTCGCAATTCTGTTTTAATTTAAGAGTAGTACTTTTTCCTGCCGACGCGCGGACTACTGCTGCCGACCAGGCGGCGCTGAAAGTTGTAAAATAGCTACCATTCGCCTCTACTGCGGCTCCGCTCTCTTTTGCCTGCTCAACAATATATGTACCTTGAGCTTCGGGATTTTCCACGAGCCAAGTGCCCGAAGCAAGATAAGCGCTTATATCATGACCCCATGTGCCGCCGCTTACCGTAACTTCTGCATTGTAGGGACCCGTTTTGGTCATCTGCCAACCGGTAAAATATCGTCCTATATTAAATCCCGTACATTCATATATTTTGGATTCCACGGTAAATACGTCGCTCTCGGAGCCGAAAGCCATAAAATCACCGTCTTCAACTGTTACTTTGCTTTGACGGTGCGGCCTTATAGCATCCATTGCAGGTTGAAGCTCTGCGAGAGCGGCGTCAACTTTCTCCTGTCCCTGCGCAGTAAGCGTATTGTCTTCTGTAAAATCATCCCACGGGTAGAAATCAGGCTGTAGTTCTGCCGAACTTACCTTAATAAAATCGGCATAACCGCTTTGATAGCCGCCGGCTACAAACTTACCGCCTTTAATCGTAACATCACCGTCTTTAGAACTGATAAGTGTATCATCACCTTCTTGCTTGACTGTACCTTTGAGTATGGTCAAGGAAGGATTGCAGATGTACTCATTTGATTTAAGGGTCAATTCATTATCAATTACGTATGAGGCATCTACACCATGGAGATTAACGCTCGTCGTCAAATCGCCGTAATTGAAAATAACAGCCAGGGTGTTACTGCCGTCAAGCGATTCAACTGTACCGGTTTGTTTGGTTGAACTATCTTCCAACGTAAGCGTTCCCCAAAAGTTGGCAATTACCCAGCCTTGGCGTGAAAGGGTAAAGCCGTTTAAATCGATTGTGATATCCTGGCCTTGATTGATGCGTAATCCATCTCGACTATCTTGCAGTAGGATATCCTGCGTCAACTTTATCAGCGTCTTGGCAGAACCCGCATTCTCGATTGTTTGTTTGAGAAGCTGTTCGGTGTCGACAGACGTATATAAGTCTTCGGCTTGACCCACTTGATTTGTACTGAAAACCGTCAGCAATGCCAGCGCTATCAACGAAAACGCCAACACCGC
>CANQCB010000094.1 GCA_947589145.1 uncultured Clostridia bacterium
GGTGCCGCACGGGTGGAGATAGCCCAACAGCTCTATTCTCTATATTCTCTGCACCGGTGGGTGGCTTCATGATGAGGTGTTGCACGGCGGGTGGCTTTATGGGGATAAAAGACAAAATAAAGGAAGAAATTATAAGAATCAGCTAAATAACAAATAAACTAAACAACTTATTATTAACCAAAATTTTCTATCATGAAAAGAAAGATTACAAAGATTGGTACGCTTCTTGCGTCGGTCGCTTTGATGTTCGGTGCAACATCGTGGGCGAATGCGCACGAAAATGACGTTACCATTACGTTCTCTGCGAATGCAGAGTTCACCGGCTTTGTCGACGCGACCATCGAGGGCGCCGATGCCGAGACAGCGAAAATCGCCGGTACGTCGGTTACGGCTCCGACAACTGCCACTATTTCGAAGAAATCAGTGAAGAGTGAAAACTATGAGAAGGTTGGAGCGGTGGGTGTTACCGAGTACGATTTTGTCGGCATAGACCCTGCAGCGAAGGGCGATGGCGATGCGTCGGCGTTTACTTTCACCGTAGAGGCTAAGAACGGGTATGCTTTCGTGGCCGATGAGGTGTATTTCGAAGCCATGAAGTTCGGAACGGATGCCAACAAGAAAAACATTATCCGTTACAGACCGATACACGACGGTGTAAAATATTACGACAGCAAGCAGACCGGTGATATTTTGCGCGACAACGCTAACAACACGGACACGAATGCACCGTGGCAAGTTACCGTTACGGACGGATTGGGCGAACAACAGGCTGTGAAATTCCAATTCAAAGTGGGTCCCGGTTCCGAAATTGCCAACGGTAAACAAGTCGGTATCCGCAATATCAAGATTACGGGTCACTTTGTAGAACATCAACGTGTGAATGTGGCTTATGTGGCTGCTGTCGAAAACACTGCCGAGGGCAAGCACCCGCACCCCGTATTGGACGCTCTGCAGGAGGATACGTGGAATTTCAATGCCGAATTGGTGGTAAAAGATGCAACCAAAGCATTAGACCCTGCCGAGTTCGAGGTCTACGATGTGGTATTGCTCGGCGGTAATGCCTCCAGTTCCTCAGAGCAAGGCAAATCCATCTTTGCGTTTGCCGGTAAAAAACCGTTTATGAATGTTACCAAAGCATTCTGCTACAAAAACGGTTGGGGCGCAGGCGCAAATCCCGACGCTAACGTATCCAGCAATTTTGTCGTTCCCGACAGATACAATGCAACACACCCTATCTTCTCCGGTATAGAGAGTGATACCATTTTCGTATTCCAAGCCGATTATAAAGATCATCTTACAAAAAAAGGCGACTATGCAGATAATGGCAAGAAAGAGGGTCAAGTGATGCAGGGATTTACAACTAATGCGTCGGCTCCTGTCCATACGGTGCTCGGTACGTCGGGCAAACTGAACGTGGTAGGTGAAGCATGGACGAAAACGGAAGCCGGCGACAGCATTCCTTATCTGTTTATCGGTTACGACAACGACCTGATTGTCAACTCCGACTCCACGATACAGCTTACTGCCGACGCTGCCAAGCTCTATCGGAATGCCGTGATGTATCTCGACACTGCCAAAGCGCAATACGTCATGTCGATGATCGGCGATTTGGACAAGGATAAAACGACCAAGCTGGAATTCGCGCAAGTGAAATCGCCGGCCGATGGCGGCGCGACGATGGAAGATACGCTGCGCTATGTCGTGAAGCTGTCGATGGATTCCGTATATAAGGATATGTCGATGGCGGAGAAGACGATGCCGAATGTGAAAATCACCCTCGGCTCGGAGACGAAAGATTACGATTTCGACAAACCCGATACGATATGGAAACCTTCGTCGGTGAAACTCGTGGCTACCGCCGACTATTATTTCGGCGAAGTAACGATAGATACGACGTTTGAAAACAAATTGCTGCCGAAAGTCGAGATGCCCGATACCACATGGACGCTGGCTGCAGGCACGGAGGCTGATTATGTGTTGTCGTTCGACGAGATTAAGACGTTGGTAGACGGAGAAGAGACGCCTACGACGATTTATTACAGCTTCGACGGCACGACGTATAAGAAATACGATGCCGACAAACTCGACACGGTATGGAAGACCACCGTCGTATGGGCTTATGCCGAGGCTTACCTGCATGCAAATTCCGATACCCTCAAGGAGGCTAAGTGGACGAATCCGACTCTTCCGGTAATTCCCAAACCGACGATTGAGGCTAAAAAGACCGACAAGCCCGGCTGCGTTTACAGCGTAACCATCACTGCTGCTGATGGAACGCCCGAAGGCGCTACCATCTACTATACGCTCGACGGCACGCTGCCTACCACCGCATCGACGGTATATAACGAACCGTTCGAAATACCGGGCTACGATGAGGTGAAAGTGAGCGCTATCGTGGGCAATGTCGATCGTTATGGCGACTCCGACTCGGCGCTCTGTGTCGTTCTCGACCCCGAAGCCGATAAATACAAATTTACTGCACCGAAGATTACCCTCGAGGGCAACGGCTTCACGATTGAGGCTACGAACTCGGCAGAGTACGCAACCCTTTACTATACGACCAACGGCGAAGAGCCGACGGAGACAAATGCATTGGTATATACCGGCAAGGTAACTTATCTGGCAGGCGAATATACCGTGAAGGCTATTGCCGCAGCCGAAGGATTCGTAACATCGCCGGTTGCTACGGAGACGTTGACCGTTACGGGTGAAGTGCCGATGTTTGCCAAGACGCTGTACCAATCGACCTTCAACGCCGACGACCCGAGTCAGGTATTAGCAGCTAACGGAGACTATTCATGGGGCTGGTACCGCTGGGTATCCGACGGTGCAGACGGTTGGATAAAGGGCTCCGGCGGCTCTACTTCTCCCACCACGAAGAGCGAGGCCGACAAATATATTCCCGATGAAGAATTCGCCAAGGGCGTATATTATGACGACGACAAGGGTCGTCCGCGTGCTCAGATCTTCCCGAAATCGAACAAGGTATCCGAATGGCGCACATTCAACAACTGGGCATTTTGGTCGGATTTGGAAAGCAATAATACTCACCGTATTATGCTGCAATATAACAGTAACGCAAAAGGTGTCGGAGCCTTGGTAGATGCCGACAGCAATTACGTTGCTACGGGCGGAGCTATCTACATCACCGGCAACACCGCGAAAGTGGCATTGGGTCCCGACTCGTTGCTGAAAGGTCCGTTCACGGTCGTAGTGAATGTAGCCGGCGGCGGCACGGGAGGCTCTTATAATGCCGATGTCGATATCGATGTATGCCTTACCAATGGCGAGTCCGCTACTTCGGCACGTGAAATGAAAATCGGTACGGTACACGCCGCAAAAGGTTCTATGGGTACCGACACCATTCGCTACTTGGGCGACGAAGAGCTGTATGTACGCCTGACCTCGAAATCGAAAGAGTATTGTATCTACGACTTCATCGTTTACAAAGAAGGTATCGACCTGCCGCCGTTGGCAATCGACTCGATAACCCCGATGGGCGGTTCTGCTGAAAGCAGCGCAGTGGAAATGGAGGCAGCCGACTTGAATACGTTTACGGTGTACTTCAACCACGACATCCTCGAAGGTGCGGGTAAGGTAGAATGGACGAGCGGTCCTTCGTCGAAACTCTGTCAGACAAGCGTCAGCGGTAACGTACTTACCATAACGCTGCCCGAAGGCGCACCGAAAGTTGAAGGTAAAACGTACGGTCTCTACCTTCCTGCCGACTGCGTAACCGATGCCGACAACCAGAGTCTGAGCGGAGGCGTGTTCTACTACTACACGATTAAAGCAGCTTCTGCCGTCGACGAAGTATCGGCAGCTAAAGAAGTAGTGGCTAAACACATCTACTCGATAAGCGGTGCCGAAATACCGGCTCTGAAACAGGGCGTGAACATCGTGAAGACGATTTACAACGACGGCTCTGTAACGACCGAAAAAGTACAAGTGAAATAATTCACCGACCCCTCAACCGCGTTGCCGGCGGCTCCCGCCGCCCGCAACATGGAACCCCAAAACGCCCGACGCCCCCGCGTCGGGCGTTTTTTTTGCGTTTTGCTGTTTTGTGCCGCCGCGGTGAGGAGCCGCGCGAGTGAATTTTTTCCGCCCACCTGCACGCAAAGTGGAAGGGTATTTTCTTTGTAAGTGTCGTTGTATGGTTTTCCTCCTTTGCGTGACGAGCTGACGCTCTTGCGGGCGCACTGCCTACCCTCGCGCAGTAACGAGAGCTTTGCGCGGGCAGTCGCCGCGCGATGCACCGCCTTGCAAAAAGAGCAACTGCATCACCGCGCGGAAGCGAGGCAAAGCAAAACGCGCAAGGCAATTAAACCCTCCTCCTGCCGTTGGAGGAGAGCGGAACCGCACGGCACAGCCGTGCGGAGATTTTTTTGTTCCCGTGCGAGAAAGAGAGGACGGTGCGGCGTGCAGCGGAGGGCGTTTTTTGTCGCCTGCCGCGCGGGAGGTGGGAGAAAGGAGAATTTTTTTGTATAATACGTTGCCGGGAGTTTCTTATATCTGCGCGACGAGCCGACGTTCCTGCGGGCGCACTGCCGTCCCTCGCGCGCTAACGAGAGCTTTGCGCGGGCAGTCGCCGCGCGATGCACCGCCTTGCAAAAAGAGCAACTGTATCACCGCGCGGAAGCGAGGCAAAGCAAAGCGCGGACGGCAATTAAACCCTCCTCCTGCCGTCGGAGGAGAGCGGACCCGCACGGCACAGCCGTGCGAGTGAGGTTTTCCCCACACCACCCTTGTGGAGAATTTTGTATGTTATGCGTCGTATG
>CANQCB010000095.1 GCA_947589145.1 uncultured Clostridia bacterium
CGTCGGCGTTATCCTGACGAAGGCTCATGCGGTACTCCGCTCTTCCCGTCATCATGCGGTAGGGCTCGTCCGTCCCGATCGTCACGAGGTCGTCTATCATCACGCCTATATAGGAGTTGTCCCGTTTGAGTATCAAAGGCGGTTCGCCCCTGACAGCGAGCGAGGCGTTGAGACCCGCGACTATGCCCTGAGCGGCGGCTTCTTCATAGCCCGAAGTACCGTTGACCTGACCTGCGAAATACAAGCCCTTTATCTTTTTGTATTCGAGCGTGGGGAGCAGGTCGAGAGAGTTTATGCAGTCGTATTCGATCGCATACGCGTCGCGCATGATATGAACGTTTTCGAAGCCGCGAATGGTGCGGTACATTTCGAGTTGCACCGAGGCGGGCAGACCCGTGGATATGCCCTGAACGTACATTTCTTTTGTGCCGTCGCCCTCGGGTTCGAGAAAGAACGAGTGCCGCGTTTTATCGGGAAACTTGACGATCTTATCTTCTATGCTCGGGCAGTACCGCGGACCCGTGCCCTTTATCGTGCCGTTGTATTTGGGCGCGAGATTGAGATTTTTCCTTATTACCTCGTGCGTTTTTTCGTTAGTGTAGCCGAGGTAACACACCTCTTTGGTCGCCTTGACCTTTTCAGACAGCACGGAGAAAGAGTAAAGCCCTTCCTCGCCCGTCTGCACTTCCAACGCGGAGAGATCGACGGAGTCTTTATGCACCCGCGCCGGAGTGCCCGTTTTGAACCGACGCATTTCCACGCCGTGCTCTATCAGGCTCTTTGTGAGGTAGTTAGCCCCCGGAAATCCCGAAGGACCTTGCGAGAGTATGACGTTACCGACGATTATATTTGCGCCGAGATACACGCCCGAGCAGATTATGACGGTTTTGGCGCGGTACGTCAGCCCCATGACCGATTCCACGCCCGTCACCCTGCCGTTCTCCACGATTATGTTTTTCGCCTCGCCTTGACGGAGCGTTATATTCTTCTCGTTTTCGAGCACGGATTTCATGTAAGCGTGGTACTTGTATTTATCCACCTGAGCGCGGAGGCTTCTGACGGCGGGGCCTTTGGACGAATTGAGCATGCGAAGATTAGTCAGACACTTGTCCGCGGCAACGCCCATTTCACCGCCGAGCGCGTCAACCTCTCTGACGAGGTGACCTTTCGCCGTGCCGCCTATGGACGGATTGCACGCCAACCAGCCGATATTGTCCAACGATACCGACAACACCAGCGTGTTCATTCCCGTCCGTGCCATAGCCAACGCCGCCTCTATTCCCGCGTGCCCGGCACCTATTACTATTCCGTCGTATTCGAAATTTCCGTTCATTTTTCCATTACGTGCACGACGCCGTCTATTTCCGCCCGCACCTTCGCTCCCGGCAGTCTGCCCACGTCGCAGCGTGCGATGAGCGTCGCTCCGCCTATGTCTATCTTCGTTTCGTAGTAAGTTCCCTTGTACGTCGAGCTTATAACCGTGCCGTCGGGCGAGCCGTCGACGACGCGAACTTGTTCGGGGCGAATGACTACGTCAACCTCTTTGCCCGCCGAGCCGCCGTCGCATTCCAACTTTCTGCCGAGACAGCTCACCTCGCGCTCCCCCGTCATTATCCCCGTGAGTATGCTCGCCTCGCCCACGAAGTCCGCCACGAACGCGTCAATCGGCTTATCATACACATCTTTCGGCGCGCCCGTCTGGCGAATAACGCCGTCCTTCATGACGACGATCTCGTCGGACATGGTAAACGCTTCCTCGCGGTCGTGAGTTACGCAGACGAAAGTTATGCCGAGTTGTCCGTGCAGACGTTTGAGTTCGAGCTGCATTTCCTTTCTTAAATTAAGGTCGAGCGCGCTCAAAGGCTCGTCGAGTAATAATACTTTGGGTTCGAGAACTATCGCTCTGGCGATCGCGACGCGCTGTTGCTGCCCTCCCGAAAGCGTGACGACGTTGCTGTCGGCGAACCGTGACAGTCCCACGACGTCCAACGCGCGCTCGGTTTTTTCCCTTATCTCGGCTTTGGAAAGTTTGCGGAAAAGCGACTTGACCGTTCCGTTGCGGATCTTTTCGCCGTTCGGGACTTTGAGAAGTTTCAGCCCGAACGCTATGTTATCGAACGGTGTCAGGTGGGGGAAAAGCGCGTATTTCTGGTGCACGGTTTTCACCGGTCGTCGGTCGGGCGGCACGTCCGTCATATCCCGTCCCTCGATGAAAATCTTTCCGCTCGTCGGCGCTTCGAACCCTGCGATCATGCGGAGCAACGTGGTTTTGCCGCAGCCGCTCGGCCCGAGTATCGTGACGAACTCACCGCGTTTTACGGCAAGCGAAACGTTATCCGCCGCCGTAATTTCGCCGTAAGTTTTCGTTACGTTTTCGAGTTCGATTATGTTATCCATAAGCACCGCCGACGTTATTATATCACTATTCCGCGCCAAAGTTTAGTAATTTTACGAGTATTTTTCGAATTTTTTCCTCGATCGCGGATTTTGTTCGGAATTGCGCTCAAACGGACTTCTCGATCGAATAAATCGTTGACATAATCGCGGCGTTGGGATATAATAATTTCGAACAAAGCCGCCTTCAAAAGCCGACTTTCAAAGAAAACTTTACAAGAAGAAGGTATATTATGGGTAAAAATCTCACGCAAGCACTCGACAAAGCGCCGCAGCGCTCTCTTTACAAAGCGCTGGGAATGTCGGACGAGGAACTTTCCAAGCCGCTCATTGCGGTTATTTCCGCAAAAAGCGAAATCGTGCCCGGGCATCTCCACCTTGACAGGATCACCGACGCCGTCAAAGCCGGCGTTTATGCAGCAGGCGGTACGCCTTTCGTCATTCCCTCTATCGGAGTGTGCGACGGTATCGCGATGGGTCACGCGGGCATGAAATATTCTCTGCCCTCGCGCGAACTCATTGCCGACAGTGTGGAATCCATGCTGATCGGTCACGCGTTCGACGGCGCCGTCCTCGTGCCGAACTGCGACAAGATCGTGCCCGGTATGCTCATGGGCGCTATCCGCGTCAATATCCCCACCGTCGTCGTTTCGGGCGGACCTATGGAGTCGGGAGTGGTGAACGGCAAAAAAGCCTCGCTTTCCACGATGTTCGAAGCGGTCGGCGCGGTCGGCGCGGGCAAGATGAGTTTGTCCGAACTCAAAGAAATGGAAAACAAGTGCTGCCCCGGCTGCGGTTCGTGCTGCGGCATGTATACCGCCAACTCCATGAACTGTCTGCTCGAAGCGCTCGGCATAGCGCTCCCCGGCAACGGTACGGTGCTCGCTACGAGCGCGGACAGGATCCGTCTCGCAAAGCAGGCGGGCAAGGTCGTAATGCAGGCAGTTGCAGACGACATTACCCCCAAAATGATACTCACCAAAGAGGCATTTCTCAACGCGATCGCTTGCGACAACGCAATCGGCGCTTCCACCAACAGCGTGCTTCACTTACTCGCGATCGCGAACGAGTGCGGCATCGAATTGACTTACGACATGTTCGCAAAGGCTTCGGACGTAACGCCCAATCTGTGCAAACTCTCTCCCGCAACCGAGTACGATATGGACGCGCTCGGCAAGGCGGGCGGCATTATGGCGGTGCTCAATCAACTCGCCTCGAAAAATCTCATCAACGGCAACGTGCGCACGATCTCGGGCAAAACGCTCGCGGAAGAGTACGAGGGCGCGGAAATCAAAGATCCGCAAATCATACATACCGCCGACGCTCCAATTTCCAAAACGGGCGGGCTTGCCTTCCTCAAGGGCAATATTGCCGAGAACGGCGCGGTCGTCAAACGTTCCGCCGTCTGCGCCGCAATGCAGACGTTCACGGGCACGGCAAAGTGCTATAACAGCGAAGAAGAGGCGGTCGCCGCCATTATGGGCGGAAAGATCAAGCCCGGCAACGTCGTAGTCATTCGCTACGAAGGACCCAAGGGCGGCCCCGGCATGCGCGAAATGCTCTCCCCTACCTCCGCGCTCGTCGGAATGGGGCTGGATTCGAGCGTCGCGCTCATCACCGACGGACGGTTCTCGGGCGCAACGCGCGGCGCGGCTATCGGTCACGTCGCTCCCGAAGCGGCGGAGGGCGGCAAGATCGCCATTATTCAGGACGGCGACAAGATTAAGATAGACATTCCCAAAGGCAAACTCGAACTCGAAGTGCCCGCAAAGGAAATCAACAACCGCTTGAAGAAGTTAAAGATCAAGGACTCCAACCCGACGGGCTATTTGCTCCGCTATTCCCACCTCGTTACGAGCGCCGACAAGGGTGCGGTTATGACCAAAAAATTCTGAGGAAAGACATATGGCAATGACGCTTTCACAAAAAATTCTCGCCGCGCACGCAAGCTTGGACAGGGTTGAAGCGGGACAACTTATTACCGCCAACCTCGACCTCGTGCTCGGCAACGATATAACCACCCCCGTCGCAATACGCGAAATAGAGGCGCACGGCGGCGGTAAGGTTTTCGACAAGAGCAAAGTCGCGCTTGTCATGGACCACTTCGTGCCCAACAAGGATATAAAGAGCGCGGAGCAATGCAAGTGCTGCCGCAACTTTGCGCGCGCACAGGGCGTCGAGAACTTCTTCGACGTCGGAGAAATGGGTATCGAACACGCCCTCCTTCCCGAAAAAGGTTTGGTCGGCGCGGGAGACCTCGTGATCGGCGCGGGCAGCCACACCTGCACA
>CANQCB010000096.1 GCA_947589145.1 uncultured Clostridia bacterium
CACTTGTGTGCGGCTGGTAAAGATTAGGGCTATGCCCGAAAATGAAATACCACGTGCTATGCACGTGGATATTTATTGCGTTATCCGCTTAGCTTATAAGCGGAGAGGCAAGGGATTTTCGGCAAAGACTTTACAATCACTCGGGGTTATGGTATAATCGTAATGTCTTTTTGAAAAGACGGAATAAAAGTGTTCTTTTGTAGAGCCCAAAAGAACCAAAAGACTCCGGGACACTTTCGACTGTGTCCCGGACCCCGCAACAAATTAAAGACTTATTTACTTGGTGAGTGATTGAGGGTTGGTGGACTATGGCGGGAGTAGCAACAGTGCGGAAAGAGGAAGTTTCAGACAAGTCGGGGGTATTGTGAGATAACGGCTTAGTGGGGCGAAAGAGTATGTTTTTGGGCATGGCGGCTGGAGTGTGAGCGGCAGAAAGAGGAAGTTTTGGCAGATTGACGAGTTGGGACTGAACGGTACTTGAAAAATGGCAATACGGAAAGAGTATGTTCAGACAGGTAGGGAGTAAGGAAAATATTCCAAAGGAGATAAAATGGTAGTAATAATATCGGGAGCGACGTCGGGGATAGGAAAGGCGCTTGCGGAGCGGTACAGGGCGGACGGACACACCGTGTGCAATCTCTCTCGGTCGTGCGAGAACGGCGGCGACGATTACAAGTGCGACGTAACGGATGAGGCGCGCGTCAACGAGGCGGTCGAGGAAATCGCGGCGAAGTATGGACAGATCGACATAGTCATAAACAACGCGGGTTCGGGGATTTCCGGCGCGACGGAATTGGTGCCGACGGAGCAAATAAAAAAGGCCATGGACGTATCATATTTCGGCTCGCTTTACCTCACGCGCGCTTGTCTCAAACACATGGGAAAGGGCGGTCGCATAATTTTTATGAGTTCGATTTCGGGCATAACCGCGATACCGTTTCGCTCGGTGTATTGCAGCGCAAAAGCCGCCGAACTCATGCTCGGCGAGGCTCTCCGCATGGAGCTTTCGCAAACGGGGATCAAGGTAATATCCTTCTGCCCGGGCGAAATTAAAACCAATTTTTCCGCCAATAAGTACGCCGACGTTCAGACCAACGAGAG
The DNA here is from genome assembly GCA_947589145.1 of uncultured Clostridia bacterium. GTDB lineage: Bacteria > Bacillota > Clostridia > Christensenellales > Pumilibacteraceae > Protoclostridium. The sequence continues at coordinate 1,102 of CANQCB010000096.1, forward strand.
GTACGGCAAACGCGTGGAAAACGCGCTCAAAAAAGTTTCCGACAGAGAGGAACACCGAATGTCTCTCGATAAAATTTCCAAAAAAATATATAAAAAATGCGTCAAGGGGCGCAAGGCAATGTACGTCATAGGCGGAATATACAAGATTCTTTATCTCGGGTACAAGCTTTTGCCCACGACGACATATCTTAAATTGACGGATAAATTGCTGGGAGGAAGAGAAAAAAAATAAGGGGTCGCTTTATTATTTATGCAAACCCCTTTATTGGTATCCGTTGCGCGGATAAGGCGCTTTTATGATCATAAGGATATTGTTCTTTTGTGGAAGAACTAAAAATATTGTTCTTTTGTAGAGCCCAAAAGAACCAAAAGACTCCGGGACACTTTCGACTGTGTCCCGGACCCCGCAACGAATTAAAGACTTATTTACTTGGTATATGTTGGGAGTTGGTGGACTATGGCGGGAGTAGCAACTGTGCGGAAAGAGTATGTACAGACAAGTTGGGAGTATTGTGAGATAACGACTTGGCATTCTAACGAACACAATATATCCACCCCGCATTTCGAGGGCATGTTCGGGGTATATCCGCTTCGCATGTCGAACGTAGTGGCAGGGCGGACGAGTTGGGACTGAATGGTACTTGAAAAATGGCAGGGCGGACGAGTTGGGACTGAATGGTACTTGAAAAATGGCAGGGCGGAAAGAGGAAGTTTTGGGCAGGTCGGGAGTAAGGAAAATTTTTCCCAAAGGAGATAAAATGGTAGTAATAATATCGGGAGCGACGTCGGGGATAGGAAAGGCGCTTGCGGAGCGGTACAGAGCGGACGGGTACACCGTGTGCAATCTCTCTCGGTCGTGCGAGAACGGCGGCGACGATTACAAGTGCGACGTAACGAATGAGGCGCGCGTCAACGAGGCGGTTGAGGAGATCGCGGCGAAGTACGGGCGAATAGACGTCGTCATAAACAACGCGGGCTGTGGTATTTCGGGCGCGACGGAACTTGTTCCCATGGACAAGGTGCGCGCGGTGCTGGAAGTATCTTATTACGGCTCGCTTTACCTCACGCGCGCTTGCCTCAAACACATGGGAAAGGGCGGACGAATAATTTTTATGAGTTCGATATGCGGCTTGACGCCGACGCCGTTTCACTCGGTGTATTGCAGCGTGAAGGCTGCCGTTCTCATGCTCGGCGAATCTCTCCGCATGGAACTTTCGCAAACGGGGATCAAGGTAATAACGTTTTGCCCGGGCGAGATCCGCACGAACTTTACCGCGAATAAATATATCGACGTTCAGACCAACGAAAAGTACGGCAAGCGCGTGGATACGGCAATAAAAAAGGGCGCTTCGCGCGAAAGCAAACGTATGTCCGTCGAAAAAGCCGCCGCCAAAATGTACAAAAAGTGCATTAAGGGGCGTAAGGCAATGTATATTATCGGCGGCAAATATAAATTCCTTAACTTCTTGCGCCGCATTCTGCCGACGACTACTTATCTGAATATGGCGAACAAAGTGTTGAGCGGGAAAGAACAAAAATAAGGGGTCGCTTTATTATTTATGCAAACCCCTTTATGGGTATCCGTTGCGCTGATATTCGCGCGTATGTGGCATATAGACAGGGTTATTTTCCTTATTAAGTAAAAACAATGTTCTTTTGTAGAGCCCAAAAGAACCAAAAGACTCCGGGACACTTTCGACTGTGTCCCGGACCCCGCAACGAATTAAGGGCTTATTTACTTGGTGGATATTGGGGGTTGGTGGACTATGGTGGGAGTATTGGCATGGCGGAAAGAGTATGTTCAGACAAGTCGGGAGTATTGAGAGATAACGGCTTGGCGGGACGGAAAGAGTATGTTTTTGGCAGGGCGAACAAGTTAGACCGGCACGGTGCTCGGGGTGTGAGCGGTGGAAAGAGTATATTTTTGGCATATCGGGAGTATTGCGGCGTAACGGCCGGGGCGTTTCGAGAGTATGCGGCATATCCTCTACGGGGTTAGGGAAGAAAAAAATCAACAAGAAAATTTACTTTCATAATTTACTTTTATATAATAAATCTACTTTTATAAAATGGAAAAAGTTGAATGGCAAAAAAGTTTTCAGTAAAGGCGGTAATCGGTATCATATCTGTCATATTGGCATTTGCGGCGCTCGTCGGCATTGGTTTTGCGGGGAATGGGCGCGCGTTTGCCGACGGCGGGGAGGAAGGAGAACTTCGCATACATTTTATCGAGTGCGGACAGGCGGACTCTTGCCTGATACAATTTCCCGACGGAAAGAATATGTTGATAGACGCAGGCGCCGATTTGCAAGAAAAAGCCGCGAGTTACGGCAAAATCATAACCTATCTTGATGAGACGGCGAATGCGGAAAAGTTGGATTACGTCATTATGACGCACTCCGACTACGACCATATCGGCGGCATTCCCTACGTACTCGAAGGCAGGGAAATCGGCACGGCGTATCGCCCGTCGCAGATCTGCAACGCTTCGGGCTACGACGACCCGGCTTTGAGCAAAACGGGGAAAGAGGGATTCCCGTACGACGTTTCGAACGTGGCGAACAACAAAAAGAAAGGCTCGGCGACATATAAAAACGCGCTGGATTATTGCTACAACAACGCCGAAAACGTGTATGTTATCGACCCGATGAACGACGAGATAAACCATATCGAGGGCGCGGCGACGGTGAACGGCGAGAGTTTTACGTATACTTTCGACTTTTATTCCCCCGTCGAGCCGCCTTTTTCGGACGCTAACGACTATTCGCCCATAATGGTGCTGTCTTACGCTGGGCGTAACATTGTGCTGTCGGGCGACGCGGAAGCTCAGAACGAAGAACAGTTCGTCGAAAAAGTCCGCGGCGGCTCGGACGAGAGATACGATCGGTTCCGCAATTCTTTCGACGCGGATATCATCAAACTCGGGCACCACGGCAGCGGCACTTCGTCATCGGAAGATTATCTTCGCATAATGTGTTCGAGCGTGGAACGGCGCGCGAATACTTATACGATATTCAGCTGCAACGACTCGACCAACGACTACGGACACCCGCACGCCGAAACCCTCCGCCGCCTTATGGATATGCAATTCGGCGCGCTTCGTATCGAACGCACCGACCTTTTCGGCGACATTCGATTCGACCTGTCCGCCGACGGCAAAATGACGAGATATCGCGGGCATAACTACGCCTCGGGCGGCAAGGAGTACGGCGACGCCGATCCCGAAACGATAGCCGCCGTCCTCACTTCGGGTTCAAGCAAAACAAGGGAGCCCGAACAAATGACGGATAACGGCGTGCGGCCGAACGACAACAACTCCTCCGGCACGACCGACTCCAAGCCGAAC
>CANQCB010000097.1 GCA_947589145.1 uncultured Clostridia bacterium
CCCCCTAGGCCGGCGCAACGGTCATTGCTTTCGATAAGACGGGGACTATTACGACGGGTAAATTCTCGGTAACGGAGACGGATATAAGCGAAGAGGGATTGCGTCTCGTCGCCGCGGTCGAAAGTAATTTCACCCACCCCATAGCGCTCGGTATCACCGAATACGTCAAGGCTCGGGGCAAGTGCGAGGGCGCGGAAAATATCGCGGGCAAAGGCGTGCGAGGCGTTGCGGACGGAAAGACGATACTCGTGGGAAAAAGCGAGTTCCTGACGGAAAACGGCGTTGCGCACGATGAGATTTCCTCGCCTTTCACCACGCTATATGCGGCGGCGGACGGCGCGTATATCGGGCATATTATCATAGCGGATACCGTCAAAGAGAACAGTTACGCCGCCGTTGCCGAATGCAAGCGGTTGGGACTTCGTACGGTTATGCTTACCGGAGATAAATACGAAGTCGCGGAAGCCGTCGCGAAAGAAGTGGGTATCGACGAGTTTTATGCCGAGTTGCTCCCCGAGGACAAAGTCGCAAAGGTCGAGGAACTCAAAGCGCGCGGCGAAAAGGTCATTTTTTGCGGAGACGGTATCAACGACGCGCCCGTGCTTGCGCTTGCCGACGTCGGTTGCGCCATGGGCGGACTGGGCAGCGACGCCGCTATCGAGGCAAGCGACGCCGTCGTCATGAAGGACGACCTGTCGTCGGTCATTGCCGAACGTAAACATGCGAAAAAGGTCATCGCCGTCGCCATGGAGAATATTATCGGCTCGCTGATCATCAAGGCCGCCGTCATGGTATTGACTATCGTGCTTCCCTATTTCCCTCTTTGGATCGCGGTTATCGCGGACGTAGGAGTGTGCCTGTTGGCTATCCTCAACGCGATGAGGGCTTTACGCGGCAAATCGCCTAAATCGGAGCCGACAAAGCCCACCTCCCCAACAGCATAGTACGGGGAAATTACAAGGCGAAACGATAAAAATCTGACATTATATGCCAATCACCAATTAGCTCAACTTTAACTCAACCGATTAAATGTATAACGCACTCTGTGTTTACAGAGTGCGTTATACATTTAATTTTATCTTCTTTTTAGCCAGAAATAAAGGAAGGCACAGAGTGCCGCTCAGACGTGCGGGAGAGGTTATTCCCCGACGGGAGCTTACTAAAACGGTAAGTGACCGAGGGGAATGTTCTCGGTTCGCGCGTATCAGCGGTGCTATGTGGCTTCCCTACGATATTACAAGATCTTTTACAACCTCACCTGCAATGATAAGCCCGGCGACCGACGGCACAAACGCTATGCTGGAAGGGGTGCGGGAGGCGGTTTTCGGTTCTTCTTCGGAATATACGACCTTTAACGACTCAATGCCGTTTTCGCGGCAAAGTTTGCGCATTATGCGCGCGAGGGGGCAGACGCGAGTTTGATATATGTCCGCGACTTTGAAGGCGGTGGGGTCGAGTTTATTGCCCGCGCCCATACTGCTGATGACGGGAACGTTTGCCGCCCGAGCGCGCTTTATTATTTCGATTTTTGCCGAAACGGTGTCCACCGCGTCTATCACGTAGTCGAATGCTTTGAAGTCGAGGGGCGTGGTTGCGCCGAAGAATATCGGGTACTCGGTCACGGTCAGGTCGGGCGCGACGGCGTTTAACCTCTCCCTCGCCGCCCGAGTTTTGAGCATGCCAACCGTATTCACCGTCGCAAAAAGCTGGCGGTTGAGGTTGGACGGCGCGACGGTATCCCCGTCTATGACGTCGAGCGCGCCCACTCCCGACCGCGCAAGAGCCTCGGCGACATGGCCGCCCACTCCGCCCAAGCCGAAAACGGCGACTCGTTTCCCCATGAGTTTTTTCACGGCGTCCTCGCCTATCAGTCCGATCGTGCGTTCGTATCTTTCGTCCATATTCCGATTATACCACAAAGTTTTCGGAAGTTCAAGTTTTCGGCGAAGTAAACCGAGCCCGTGTGCGCGCGAATGACAAAAACTCACCCGTCTATTGTCAACGAGTGAGTTTTTTTCGGTAAAATTTCCGCCGCAACGGACGGTCGTTCCGTCACGTCCGCAAGAATAGCTAAGCCGCGAAAATTATTTTTCTATTACCGCGGACGAAGCAAAACGGCGGACGGATTCGAGAGACTTGATGCAGGAGTCGAGAGAGTCGTATGCTTCGCCTATGCAGACTATGCTCTTTTGATTGTTGCGCAATTTCCAATAGTAACGACCGAATTTGTCGCGATCTATGCGGAAGTTGCCTTGGAGCGCGTATTCCTTTACCGTTGCGATCGAGTCGGTCGCGCTCTTTTTGGTGGAAAGTTCTTCGGTGCAAAGCATGAGCTGACCGTTCGACGCAATGAGCTGAGCGCAGAAACCGTTCTCGCCCTGTTCAACCTTCCACTTGCCCGTCGCGCCCTTGGGAAGTTCGATCTCGTCCGTAGGTATAGGCGTATAATCGATATACATACCCTCTACGGGCTCTTTCACTATCGTGGCGTCTGCGGCTATGCGCTTAACCGATTGTACGGCGCGTTCGCATTGGTCTTTCGACTGATATATCTCGCCGACGCAAAGAAGTCGGTTGCCCGTCGATTTGAGCTTGTAATAGTAGTTGCTGTTCTTGTCGCGATAGATAATAAATTTGCCGACTTCGACGTTTTTGATTATGGTCGCAATGCCTTTGATCGCACCGTTGACGTCCGTGTACACCTCGCTGGTGAGCATTACTTCGCCGTTGATCGCTGAAAGCTTTGCGACATACTCGCCCTCTGCTTTGAGTTCGATCGTCCACTTTCCGACGCGTTTCTTTTCGGCAGGCTTCTCCGCGGGCTTTTTCTCCGCCGTCTTTACCGTCGCTTTCGACTCCCCTGTCTTTGCGGAAAGTTTTCTCGTTTCACGCGCTTTTTCAAGCGCTTTTTCCGCCGCGGTCTTTTCTACCGTCGATTTCTCGGGCTCTGCTTTCGTTTCCTTTTTCGGCTCGGGCTCGGGAGCAGGTTCGGGTTCGGGTTCGGGTTCGGGTTCGGGCTCGGGAGCAGGTTCCGGCTCGGGTGCAGGCTCGGGTTCGGGAGCAGGCTCCGGTTCGGGTTCGGGCTCGGGTTCGGGCTTATCCTCGATTATCTCACCCCTGTATACCAACTCTTTTTCGGGCTCGGCCTGCGCAACGGACGTTGCCGCGGGTTCGGGCTCGGGCTGAGCGTTTGCCTGTTGCGCCTGTTGCGCTTTCTTCTTTTTATGGTTATGTACGACAATGGGGACGACTATTGCCACGATTATTGCGATGACAACTACCGCAACAACGGGAATAAACCATGCCATGTTTGCAAAAAACCAATCTGCGAAACCATTCATATTCATCTCTCCTTGTATGTTTATGTTTTGACTTGTCTTATTGTAACATGTTTTTTGTTTTTTCGCAATAAGTTTTGTAAAAAAAATTACTTTTTACGACAAAATATGCGTTGATTCTGCGTATTCACGCAATCGAGCGGAGAGTAATGCGAATTTTGCACTTTTGTATTGACGAAACCGTAAAAATAGGTTATAATATTTTATCAAAGTAATTACGATATTACGGGATCGGATAATTATGGCATATGTCGAATTAAAAGACGTCAGAAAGACGTACAAAATGGGAAACAACGAGATACACGCCGCGGACGGCGTGACGCTTTCCATTGAAAAGGGCGAGTTCTGCGTTATAGTCGGACCCAGCGGCGCGGGCAAAACCACCGTGCTGAACATACTCGGCGGTATGGATACCTGCGACGGCGGCGAAGTCATACTCGACGGCGCGGACATAGGCAAAATGAGCGCGAAAGAGCTTACGCGCTACCGCCGTTACGACGTCGGGTTCGTGTTCCAGTTCTATAACCTCGTGCAAAACCTGACCGCGCTCGAGAATGTCGAGCTGGCTAACGAAATATGCCGCGATCCCCTCGACGCGAAGGAAACCCTCGGTCAGGTCGGGCTGTCCGACCGCATGAACAACTTCCCCGCACAGCTCTCGGGCGGCGAACAGCAGCGCGTATCCATTGCCCGCGCAATCGCCAAGAACCCGAAGATCTTGCTGTGCGACGAGCCTACGGGCGCGCTCGACTTCGAGACGGGTAAGAGCGTACTTAAACTGCTCCACGACATTTGCCGCAATACGGGCAAGACGGTCATAATCATCACGCACAACCAGGAACTGACGAAAATGGCGGACAGGGTGTTCGGAATACGCAACGGCAAGGTCGTATCCGAACAGATCAACGAGCATCCCGAGCCTGTGGATAATCTCGTTTGGTAAATCTCCATCGGTAATATGAGAAAGCACGGAAAAATCGTATTTAAGGAATTCGGCGGCAGCTTCGGGCGGTTCATGGCAATCGCCGGTATTATCATGCTCAGCCT
>CANQCB010000098.1 GCA_947589145.1 uncultured Clostridia bacterium
CCACTTCGCGCCGTTGAGGATTATGGGGTTGACGTTCGCCCACGTCTCGACGTTGTTGAGAATGGTGGGTTTGCCGAACAGACCCTTGACGGCGGGGAAAGGAGGACGGGGACGAGGCTCGCCGCGGTGTCCCTCGATACTCGTCATAAGCGCCGTTTCTTCGCCGCAGACAAACGCGCCCGCGCCGAGACGGATTTCGATATCGAAGTCGAAGCCGTAGCCGAGAATGTTCTTGCCGAGCAAGCCGTATTTGTGCGCCTGATCGATAGCGATCTTCAAACGGTTGACGGCGATGGGGTATTCGGCACGGACGTAAATATATCCTTGATTGGAGCCGATCGCGTAACCCGCGATTGCCATTGCTTCGAGTACGCAATGAGGGTCGCCTTCGAGAACCGAACGGTCCATGAACGCGCCGGGGTCGCCCTCGTCCGCGTTACAGCAGACGTATTTGATATCGCCTTGGGACGCCTTTGCGAACGACCACTTTCTTCCCGTCGGGAATCCCGCGCCGCCTCTGCCGCGCAGTCCCGAAGCGAGCATTTCGTTGATAACGTCGTCGGGCGTCATGGAAGAGAGGACCTTTTCGAGAGCCGCATAGTCGCCGGCGGCGATTGCTTCCTCGATGTCCTCGGGCGCGATAACGCCGCAGTTACGGAGCGCTATACGCATTTGTTTCTTATAGAAAGGAGTCTCCGCGAAGGGGATAATATCTCCGCTTTCCGTCACAGTTCCCTGATAGAGCAACTCTTTGACGATCTGACCGCCTTTGACGAGGTGCTTTTCCGCAACTGTCTTGACGTGTTCTGGAGTCATTTGCGCATAGAACGCGCCCTCGGGATATACTATCATGATAGGACCGAGAGAGCAGAGACCGAAGCAACCAGTCTTAACGACAAGCACGTCGTCGATACCGAGTTCGTCGAGAGACTGCTCCAATTGTTCGATAACTTTCATGGAATGCGAAGACGTACAACCCGTACCGCCGCAAACGAGGACCTGTTTGCGGTAGCCCGTCTTTTTCGCGAGTTTTTCGGCTTCCTGTTTAACGATACGGCGGACCTCGATGAGTTCTTTCTTCGCCGCACGGATACTGTCTAACTGTTTAGGTGTCATTTTTCCGCCTCCCTATATCCGTCAAGAATGCCCTTCACCATATCCTTGGTGAGCTTGCCGTACACCTCGTCGTTGATCATCATGACGGGCGCAAGGCCGCATGCTCCCACGCAACGGCAGCTGTCGATAGAGAACAGTCCGTCGGGAGTGCATTCGCCGCATTTGATACCGAGCTCTTTTTCAAGTTCTTCGAGTATCTTGTCCGAACCTTTGACGTAGCACGCCGTTCCCAAGCAAACGCTGATGCGATATTTGCCCTTGGGTTGCAGTGAAAACTGCGAGTAGAAAGTTGCGACGCCGTATACTTCGGAAAGAGAAACCCCGAGTCCTTCGGCGATAACCGTCTGTACTTCGATGGGCAAGTAGCCGTAAATTGCTTGCGCTTCTTGCAAAACGTGCAGCAGACAGCCGGGTGTGGATCTCGATTCCTCGATGACAGCTTTGAGTTTTTTCAGCTGCTCGCACGACCCACAAAAGTTGGTCTTTTGATCCATAGTAATCCTCCTGATTTTATTAGCCTTATGCCTTTTCGGCGACAGAATCGGACGGCGCGTTATGGATAGCCGCGCCACCGCATTTTATTCTAACATATTCCCGCCGATAATGCAACAAGATTTTCACAAAATGTGAGCTGACTATACATTATAATTTCTGTAAAGACGCTTTTCGCGCCCATTCTCGCCCCTTTTCTTATTATCATATAGGGAGAAGAGCGGTTATTATGTGTCGGAAGGTTATCGTCGGACATAACAGACCGAAAAGAAGTCCCGCAAAATTGCGGAACTTCTCTCTTGCCGTTCACTTATAAATACTGTTGCATCGACGAAATTAGCGACTCATTCATATATCCGCAAACGCTGCTTATTGACGGATAGAAGGTGAACATGCAGCGGCGTAGAATTTGGGATTTACACTACGCGTCGTCATGCTACGTCATAAAGAAGGTGCGAGCGAAGCGGAATAGCGGATAAAAATCATTGCAAAATCCGTGCGCCCGTTTCGTCAACAATACCAAAGAGATAATCCGTACTAACGTCAAAATAGATCGCGAGCATGATAATATCTTCAATACATGGCTCCGTGTAGCCCGTTTTCCAATTCGATAATTTCTGCTTCGGGATACGCAGCTCCCGACAGATGCTATTTTGCGTTTTTCCGCTTTCTGTAATGAGTTCGGTGAGTCTCGTTGTAAATTTGCTTTTCATGATTATATAATAAATACCAAAAATTAGGACAAACAACTTGACAGTCCCAAAAATTAGGACTATAATAAGCGTAAAATTAAAAATTTCAAAGGGGTGCTATATGAAAAAATTTTGTTTGATTGCAATAATTCTTGTGGTTGGGATTGCATCCGTAGTATTTACGGGTTGCGACACTCATTCCCACACCGTAACGGAGATAGCGGCGGTAGAACCAACCTGTACGGTTGACGGGCTGACTGCGGGGACTTATTGCCCGTATTGTGACGAGGTTATTACGCCGCAGGAAGTTATTCCCGCGCTCGGTCATGTATTTGGCGAGTGGAAAGTAGAAGAGGAAAAGCAATATCGTCTTTGTTCCAGATGCGGATATCGTGAAACCCAATTTTTCGAAGATCGCCCCAATGAGGGAGAATCGGATGCCGTATATGGCTCCTATCCGAATTTTGACCTCTTCAAAAATGACTGTCTCGAGAACGGAAAGACGCTTGCATACAATGGAGCGCACAATCGCTTGGAATTTAATCTGCGCGGAGGAACTTATCGTTGCGACGGTTACACTATCTCGATCCCACAGCGCATTACTTCACTTCGCATCATCGGTGATACAAAGGGTGATCCTTATGCGGATCTCAAAATTCTCATAGAATCCCGTACATCAGATCTCGATATCTATTTTGAGAACGTTTTGATTGAATCTAATAATAGTATTTTTGTCTCCGACACGAGAAATATTAACGTAAATATCACCGTCGCGGGTGAAAAATGTAGTTTTCTTGTCACATCAAAGGCTGCAAATGGAGCAACGGGAAATGAAGCCGGTTTGGCGGGTAACGGAAATTCGGGAAAAACGGGAGCAGATGGAGCAAGTGCGTTCATTGTGAACGGGAATTGTACCATAGACGTCAGTGCGAAAATACTCGAGATCCAAGGCGGCGAAGGCGGTAACGGCGGAAGGGGCAGCAATGCCAATTCATTCGGCAACGGCGGAAAGGGCGGCAATGGCGGCAACGGCGGCAACGGAATTTTGGGCGATAATCTTGCAAAAGTCGTCGTTAGGTCCGCCGATAGCAATGTATCCGTTGTCGGTGGAAAAGGCGGAGTCGCCGGAAATGGTGGCAGCGGCACTTGGGGATATTCCTCCGGCAAAGCGGGCAGTGCGGGGAAAGACGGCGCCTCGGGCTGTGAGATCGTTTATCAGAGTGAGGAGAGTGTGTAGGCGACGCATCTTGATATTTAATCTTCGAACCTTACGGTTCAAACGACAAACTATAACCAAAAAGCAGAGGACGGATAAAAATCCGTCCTCTGCTTTTTGGTAGGATTGAGTGGACTTTAACCACCGACCCCACCTTATACTCGCTGCGCTCGTGGCGTTGTCGGCTGCGCCTCCTCGGCTGAGCAGGGGCTGCTCTGACCGGCTGAGCTACAATCCTTTAATGATTTGCCGAACAGACCGAAAAGAAGTCCCGCAAAATTGCGGAACTTCTCTCTTGGTAGGATTGAGTGGACTCGAACCACCGACCCCCACCTTATACTCGCTGCGCTCGTGGCGTTCGTCGGCTGCGCCGCCTCGGCTGAACAGGGGGGTGCTCTGACCGACTGAGCTACGATCCTTTAATTATTTGTTTGGTTGACCGACTCCGCTTTACAGACGGAAAAGAAGTCCCGCAAGATATGCGGAACTTCTCTCTTGGTAGGATTGAGTGGACTCGAACCACCGACCCCCACCTTATCAGGGTGGTGCTCTAACCGACTGAGCTACAATCCTTTATTTATTTGATTTAATTTGAATGCCGACCCCACCTTATACTCGCTACGCTCGTGGCGTTCGGCGGCTGTGCCGCCTCGGCTGAGCAGGGGGCGCTCTGACCGACTGAGCTACAATCCTTTATCGTATTTTGTTATATATTTATAGCCCTTTGCAGGGCTATGTGATTTCATGTGGTGGAGGTAAAGAGATTCGAACTCTTGACCCCCTGCTTGCAGGGCAGGTGCTCTACCAACTGAGCTATACCCCCACAGT
>CANQCB010000099.1 GCA_947589145.1 uncultured Clostridia bacterium
AACGCCATGTTCATGGTCATGTAACCGCCGTTGGAGCACCCGCCGAGATATATTCTGTCTGTATCTACGTCCGAATTACCGTCGACGTAGGAAGTTATAGCCTTCCAAAGCGCGGCGGTGTAGCAAGATTCCTGCCTTCCACTGCCCGTGTTGTTATACTCGCCGCTGCCGTTATCCATCCACATTGTGGGGGTCTGTACGGCAAGGACGTATGCGCCCGCAAGACCGTCTTTTGCAAAGTAGCTCTGAACGTTTGTGCGGTGACTTCGTTGCCCAAAAGGTCGATGTCGATGTCGGTGCCGCCCTCGCCCGCGCCGTGGAGCCAGATGACGAGCGGGTTCTTGCCGCTGTCGGTTGCAGCGCCTTCGGGTGTCCAGCTTGCGCGGGTAAGCGTGTATTCTCCCTCGGTCACGGTATCTTTCTGCCAACTTGCGGTTTGCGGAACTTTCTTATCCATGCCCGTCGCTTTGTAGGTAAGACCTGCGCCGTAAGTCTTGCTGCCGACGGTGACGCTCTTGCCATCCTTAACCGTGATATCGTAGTTGATATTAGCCCAACTGTTACGAGCGGTCATCATGTCATAGCCGAAAGGACTTGCCTCGTTGTACTTGACGGACATTTCGATCGCTATGTACTTGGACGCGCCCGTTACCTTTGCGCCGTCCCCGTCGCAGTTATACGCGTCGGTAATCGTGCGGTTTGCTTTGCCCGCCCACTGTTGAGTGTAAGATACGGTGAACGTATCCTTATCGACGCCCGACACGTTGTCGGCAAAACCGAGTACGATCTTGGGAACGGCGGGTCCCCATTCGTAGCCTTGAACTACCGCGTAGGCGCTTTGGACTTCGAGACTTTCAGGCGAGGTTTCGCCACAGCCGACAAACGCAAAAAAAGCGCCGACGACCATAACCCCGACAAGAAAGAATGCCAAAACTTTCTTTTTCATAAAATCCCCTCCATTTATTTTTTCCGCCGCCTTTATCAGCCGTGGAATTTTTTTTTACAGATTAACAAATTAAAAAAAGAAAGCAATATTTTTGTCACATTCTTCGCGATTTTGTCCCAACCTTTCATAAACTTTTTATAAACTGCCCTTTTCCGCCCCTTACCCAAGAGGTTTGAAAAAGGTCGCTCAATTACTTTTTTGGCTATCGACATAACAAAAAAATAACAATATCGCCCCAAAAAGCCGATATTGTTATATAGATCTTATCCTATTAAAAACACAAAGCACTCTGTGCGTTCACAGAGTGCTTTATCATATAATTTAACCTTCTTTTTAGTCGGAAATAATGGAAGTCACAGAGTGCCGTTCAGGGGTGCGAGAGAGGTTGTTATGCGAAGGAGCATACTTAAAGAGGTATGTGACTGAGCAATAACGTTCTCGGCTCGCGCCCATCAACGGTGCTATTGTGACTTCCGTTATGCCGCTTTTTCAGATAAAGGGAACAACACTTTCAGCCTGAACAAATCCCCCTCTACGGATATATCCATGTCGCCGCCGTATTTTTTGACAAGCATGCGGATACTTTGCATGCCGTAGCCGTGATTTGCTTTATCCTCTTTGACGGTGGTAGGGAGACCGTCCTCGAAATGCAGGTCGCCGACGAAGTAGTTTTCCGAAGTCACAAACAGCATTTTACCGACGCTGCGGATATAGAACGTTATGAGACGTCTCTCCTTGTCGTCTACCCTTCCCGCCGCCTCGACTGCGTTGGAGATAATGTTACCGAACAGCGAATATATGTCGGTGGGAGTGATGAAAGAGAGTTTATCGGCGTCGGCGATGCAGGTCAGGCGTATTCCGTGCGCCTTACAGAACAAACTGCTCTCGGTCAGTACGGTGTCGAGGGGAATGCAGCCGGTGCATATCCTGCTGTCGTATATGTCGATCGCCTCTTCCACTTCCCGCAGTTCGTCGGCAGAGGGCCTACCGTCGCTCATTGCCGCTTTCAGGCGGAAACGCAGGTCGTGACACTTGACGTTGATTATGCGTATGCTCTCCTTGGACATCTCGTATTGCTTTCGATCCTGTTCGAGCAACGTTTTAAGCACGTCTATGTCGTGGCGATAACCGACGGTACGCAGCATGCCCGATTGCAGGCACAGGATAAAGGTACAGCTCATGCAGGAGAATATGCACACGATGAGGTCGAGGTAGTAGCTCTGCCATGCCCACATATTCGCCCAAGTGGAGAGAAAGACGGTAACGAGCAGGCTTGCCGCGGATATGGCAAGTATTTTTGCGCCGTGGATCTCGGCGGCGTTTTCCCTCCTCATTCTTCGGGTAAAGACGAAATATATAACCACGGCGACAATCACATAAGTCGCGTAGTACAGCGGCAGATATGCCGCCCAATAGTTCATGTATTGCGACATCCAAAATACCAAGCCCGTCAACTCAACGATACTGAACATGCGGTATGCAAGGTTTTGCGTGGAGTACGCCGCTATCGCGCAGAACAGCAGAGTCAAAAAGGACGCGTCGAGGCAGAACCACATTATCAGGACGGTCATAAAGAACACCGTCACATACAGCAATGCGGAGAGCACGGGATCCGTCACTAAAACAAAGAGGTAGCTCATCAGATAGAGCACACCCGCGCTGATAAGCACCGCGCCTATAACCCGCCATACAAACAGAGGGCGGCGCTTTATGTGAAACGCGAAAATTATTTCACTCGCGATCAGTTGTAAAAAGAAGGTGGGCAGAACGCAAATATACCAAGTCAGCACCATCGTCATATCCATGTCAGTCGTCCCCCTGTTTGAGCTTCACGTCACCCGAGTATAAGTCCATAAGCTGCCGCATAAATTCCTTTCGGCGAGGATGGGATATTTTGAGTTCGTACCCGTTTATTATGAGGTCGTAGCCGTGCACGGCGTCAACGTATTTGGAGTTTATCAGATAGCAATTATTACAGCGCAAAAAGCCGTGCCCTTCCAGCGATTTCTCCACCTGCGACAGCGTTCCGCGCACTTCCACCGCCCCGTCAACGAGCTGATAGCGGATCTTATGCCCGAGCACTTCGACGAACACTATCTTGTCCGACGAGACGCGATAAAAGCCGCTGTCTGCGGGAACGAGAATGGTCTTTACCTCGCTCGACAGCGCGATATTGACCGCCCTCCGCATTTTCATGCGGAAGTCGGCATACGCGACGGGTTTGACGAGGAAGTCGAGCGCGTTCACTTCGTAACCCTTGGCGGCAAATTGCACCATCTTGGTTACGAATATAATTACCACCGACGCGTCTATCTCGCGAATCTGCCGCGCAACCGACATACCGTCTATGTTCGGCAGTTCGATATCGAGAAACACTATCCCCGCGCGCTCTTTGCGATATTTTTTGAGAAAGGTTTCGCCGTCCGCACAACACGAGATCTCAAAGGCAATACGCTCCTCTTTGCTATATTCGGTTAGAAAGTTTTTGAGCCTTGCAGCTGCGTCGGCATCGTCCTCCACTATGACGATGTTCATACGACTACCCCCCCCCGCATTCAATTTGTTACTTGTAGCAATATAACATATTTTGACATGGTAATTCAATATAAATCCGAAATTTTGTCGCAAACTTGCATTTTAGCGGCATAAACTTAACGCTTGGGGTCGAAAAATAAAAAAAGCAACGCCTCCGCGAAAGCGGAGGCGTTGCTTTTTTAGGGGGAGGAAATGATGTATAAAATTCCGATACAGGATAGCCCGAAGGCTTATGAAGATGTACCGAAAATTAAGCAAGCGTTTCCACGCACGGGCTACCTTATCAATAGTGCGGCGGTTGCCTTCCCCGCCTTGGTCGGCGGGCGGTTGACCGAACTTACCACATGGGGCGCACTATTCGGGGTAGCGACGAGTCCTTATTCGGGGTTGTACTCGCTCTGTGATGCAAGCTCGACTGTTTCGTCTTGTAACACGCCCGTGAGTTTGATACCTTTGAAGTTGAGTTTATATGAGGCGTTGGTGCACTCGAATACGATCTTGTTCACGCCCTCGTTGAGGGTAATGTCGTTATAATACTCAAACTCGAAGTCGTACCATTTTGAACCTGTGCTGTACATGTGGCTGTGCGTTTCGGAAGCAACCGGAGTAT
>CANQCB010000100.1 GCA_947589145.1 uncultured Clostridia bacterium
ACGTCCCTTATATAATCGAGAAAACCGAACTCTACGACATAATTTTCAACGAGCGTAAGGAAAAGAACCCCTGCTCCATGTGCGCCAAAATGCGCCGCGGCGCGCTGAACGGCGTTCTCTGCCGCGAGGGATACAACAAACTCGCCCTCGGCCACCATGCCGACGACGTAGCCGAAACCCTCTTAATGTCGTTGCTTTACGAGGGTCGCCTGAGCACCTTCAAACCCGTGAGTTATATGTCGCACAGCGGCATAACCCTCATTCGTCCGTTTGTGTACGTCGACGAAAAGGACATATCGGCGCTGTGCAAGGACGAGAATATTCCCATCGTGCATAACCCATGCCCGGCAAACCACGTCACCAACCGCGAGTATATGAAGGAACTCATAAAAAAACTCGATAACGACTCCGGGCACATTGCGGCGAGGAATATAAAGCGCGCCATATTCAATACCGACCGAAATTCGCTTTGGGACGACGAATAAAGGCGTTTCGCAAACAATAAAATACATATTCAGAATATTTATATACCGTTACGGCGTTTGGTCTATTGATTATAAACGCCGCTTATGTTAATCTTAATATATACTGAAAGAGTATGCTTCCGAAAGACGGTTTTTTCGGAAGGGGAGGGATAAATGAAAAAAAGAAAACTTTTTACGTTGTTTACGACCATCTTGCTTGCCGCAGTGATGACGTTGTCTTTCGTCTTTGCGGCGTGCGACCCCGTAACTCCCGAGCATCCTCCCGTGGAGTGCGCCTTGACTTGGGAGTATGAAACCGACTCTCCCGAGTTCACGGTGGAAGGGTATGACACATTGCCCGACAAGGTGGACGAGGGCACGGTATTGACGATCAAGCCCGCATACTACGCCGACCTTATCGAAGTGAAGGTAAACGGCGGACAGAAGTCGGTAGACTCGGGAAAATGCGTCGTGCAGATAGACGAGGATTCGACCATCGTCGTCACGACCGAGCGCGTAACCGAGCCGTACGACGAGCCTTGCGCGATCACCTGGGAGTTCGAGGGCGAACCCGACTTCGCAGTGGAGGGAATGGACGAGCTGCCCGAAGTGGTTAAAAAGGGCACGGTATTGACGGTGGTGAGCAATAAGGATAACCTTTACGTCACGGGCGCGACGGTCAGCGGGCAGAACGTCTCCGCGGTCGGCGGCAAGTGCACGATCACTGTCAACAATGACGTGACGGTATCGGTCGCTACCGAACAAAAGGACATTGTCGCCAAATATGTCGGGCTTAAACAAAGCGCGGACGGCAAGCCTTTGTATATAATAGGCGGCGAGACCAAAGGATATTTCTCGGAAGAGGAAATAAAGAAACTCTACCTCGATTTCGAAAGCAGAGGCAGAGGGATGTATTATAGAGATGTTATTATTTCCGCGACGGTGGATCTTTCCGACAACACCTTCGAGCTTGCTGCCGACATATCTTCGGCGACCGTGACTGATAATATCTTATACCCGCATTTCTTTGTTGAAAAAGAAGGCGGAGATATAAAAGTAAACGGGCAAGCGGCTAAAAATAACGTTACGGTAAAATCGCGTTTGAGCGACGGCTTTGTCGGAGCTATGGCTTATAACGGTAACAGGTATAAGATAATGAGTAGTCCAGACGCTCCGTACTACGGAATTGCAACTGTCCAAATATCAAGTACGGCAGGAGACGTGTCCTTTGAACAGAGTTCTCCCGCGCCTATAACCGATTTCCAAGAGATCAAGTTGCATGAATACTTCGACGAAGGACTTCCTCAGATTTATATCAATACCAAAGGCGGAATGGCGCTTGACGATCAGAGTCTTTTCCTTGGGAATAATAAGGGGTTGAGCAAAGACGTTGCGGAATGGGACTATGTCAAAGCGAACGTTACCGTAACGGACGCGACAACCCCCGAAAATAACCTTACGCTTGAAAACGATGGTGACGATTCGGAATATAATGCCAAGGTAAAGATCCGCGGAAACTATTCTTCGACGTACCCCAAACGCCCCATACGCATTAAGTTCAATGAAAAGCAAAAAATGTGCGGGTTGGGCAACGGTAAACAGGAATTCAAGAATTGGGTGCTTCTTGCGGAGTATAAAGACAGCTCGATGATGCGTAACTCCGTTGCGGACTACTTCGGCAACACCATACTCGAAAGTGACGGATATTATTGCACCGACTACCGCTATGTTGAAGTATATCTTAACAACAAATACAACGGACTTTACGTCCTTGCCGAACAGCAGGAAGTCAAGACCGATCGCGTGAATATAGCAGAGCCGCTCGATCCCGCGGACGATAAGAATGTTGGTAAGTCCGAAGCCGAGCTTAAAGACGTACACACCGGTTATTTCTTCGAGTATGACGGTTATTATATAAATGAAAAGCCTGATGAGACTTTCACTATAAACAACGATATGGGCTTCGGTCAGAACGGATACACAATCAGCAGCGACATATATTATCCGGAACAGCGCGCATACTTGCAGAAATGCGTACAATCGATTTGGGACATAGTCCGCGACGCCGTTAGTAAGTCGAACGATTTGACAGGTCAGCCGTTCTATGCTCTTAATCGCGAAACGGGTGAAAAATACAGGGACGAAAGCATAAAGACCGCGCGTAAGGCGATCGAGAACGTTATAGATATCCGCTCCTTTGTCGATATGTTTATCGAACAGGAACTCCTTCTCGATATGGATATCAGTTGGTCGAGCTTCCTTATGTCCCTCGACATGAGCGAGACGGGCAGCAAGAAGTTGACGTTCACGGCGCCTTGGGACTTCGATTCCGCCGTGGGTAACGCCATTCGGGAAACCGACAAATTCCAGAGCACGGGCTCGCTTTGGCATAATAGCGGACGAGTTGATCCAAACCCTTGGCTGGCATTGCTTGTGGACCAAGATTGGTTCTGGGCAAGCGTGCAAGCCAAGTGGGATATGCTCCAAGATGCGGGCGCGTTCACGGGCGTTATACAAATGATAGACGATTTTTCTACCAACTATAAGGCGGCATTTGACAGGAACTTTGGAACGTGGAAAGAGTGCTTAAACGGGCAAGAAGGTCAGCAGACTCCCGAAGCCACACCCGGCACGCACGAGGGTTCCGTACAATATCTCAAAAAGTGGATAAATGAGCGCATAGAAAATATGACGAAACTTATTGCCGGAAAGTGTGAAGAATACGGAGTTTCGAAAAGCGCTTGAATCGGCAAAACTTAACCCATGATCGAATCCCGTTTATAGGCTTACGCTTTGCCGAGCGTAGATAAATCGGTGAACCTCGGCGTTGCGCCTTGCGACGTACTTTGTCGCAAAACGCCTCGTATCTATGCAAACATAAAAGGGCGGACAGTTGTCCGCTCTTTTAATTTTATAAACCGTAAAATTCTTGAAAAAATTATATTGAATTTGCTTGACAATCCGATACGTCCCTGCTATAATTCTTATCAAATAGGTAGGTTTTATAAGAATTGACCTGCCTCGGCGGTATAACCGCAAAGGAGACTGTATGAAAGTATATAAAAAAATCACCGACTTGATCGGCGGCACTCCGCTTGTGGAGCTTACGAATTACGAAAAGGAAAACGACCTTTCCGCTAAAATCATAGCGAAGTTGGAATACTTCAACCCCGCAGGGAGCGTAAAAGACAGAATAGCGAAAGCGATGATCGAGGACGCGGAGAAGAAAGGACTGCTTAAACCCGACTCGACCATAATCGAACCGACGAGCGGTAACACGGGCATAGGTCTTGCAGCCGTCGCCGCGGCAAAAGGTTACAAAATTATCCTGACCATGCCCGAGACCATGAGCGTGGAACGCCGCAATCTTCTCAAAGCCTATGGCGCGGAACTCGTTCTGACCGACGGGGCAAAGGGCATGAAAGGCGCGATCGCAAAAGCCGACGAACTCGCGAAAGAAACGCCGAACAGTTTTATTCCCGGGCAATTCGTCAATCCCGCCAACCCCGAAATTCACCGCCGAACGACGGGTCCCGAGATCTGGCAGGACACGGACGGGGAAGTGGATATCTT
>CANQCB010000101.1 GCA_947589145.1 uncultured Clostridia bacterium
CGCGACGTAGACGTAGCCGTAACTCATTGCCATCATGCCGAGGTCCTTCTTCTTGGTGCGCTTGCCGCCTGCCGCGAACTTGGCAACCGAGCCGGTCGGGGTAGCCTTGGACGACTGACCGCCGGTGTTGGAATAAACCTCGGTATCGAGGACGAGCACGTTGACGTCCTCGTTCTGCGCGAGCACGTGGTCGAGTCCGCCGTAACCGATATCGTAAGCCCAACCGTCGCCGCCGATGATCCAGAACGACTTCTTGACGATGCAATCGCTGTCGGCATAGATAGTTTCGAGAACGGATTTAAGTTCGCCGCTTGCCGCCTTGATAGCCTCGGGAAGAGCGGCCTTGATTTCCTCGGCGCACTTCTTGGTGATTTCCACGTTCTTCATATTTGCGCCCCATTCCTCGAAAGAATCTTTGAGGCAGGTCGGGCAGCCGAGGTCGATCGCTTTCTTCATGTCAGCGGCGAGCTTATCGCGGCGGGTCTTATATGCGAGATACATTCCGTAACCGAACTCCGCGTTGTCCTCGAACAGGGAGTTGGCCCAAGCGGGACCTTCGCCCTTTGCGTTTACGGTATAAGGGCAAACGGGAGCGGAACCGCCGTATATGGACGAGCAACCCGTTGCGTTGGCGACGATCATGCGGTCGCCGAAGAGCTGTGTAACGAGCTTGACGTACGGCGTTTCTCCGCAGCCGGCGCATGCGCCCGAGAACTCGAAGAGAGGCTGACTGAATTGGCTGTTCTTCGGGTTGGTGGGAGCGACCTTCTTGTCGGAAACCGTCATTGCGAAGTTCCAATTATCTTTGTCTGCCGCAACGGCCTTTTCGACGTCTACCATAACGAGAGCCTTTTCCTTGGCGGGGCAGACGTTAGCGCAGGACGAGCAGCCCGTGCAGTCGAGCGGCGACACTTGGATACGGAATTGCATACCCGCAAATCCCGTAGCCGGTTTGGTGTCGAAGGTCGACGGAGCGGCGCTTGCTTCCTCGGCGTTCAGAAGTACGGGACGAATGCAGGCGTGAGGGCAGACGTAAGCGCATTGGTTACACTGTATGCACTTATCCTTTTGCCACATGGGAACGACTGCCGCCGTGCCGCGTTTTTCGAACTTCGTCGTACCCGTAGGCACGTGTCCGTCGGGGCTGATTTTGGAAACGGGGAGTTTGTTGCCTTCCTGCGCGTTGCAGACGGCGATAAACTCGTTGTAATATTTGCTTGCTTTTGCGTCCTCGGGAATGTCCGCAACCGCGCCCGAGCGAGCCGAACCCCAAGAAGAGGGGATCTTGACTTCGCGGAGTTCGCTTATCGCCATGTCGATAGCGTCGCAGTTAGCCTTGACTACCTCGGGACCTTTCTTGCCGTAGGTCTTTTCTACGGCCTTTTTCATATATTCTTCGGCTTTTTCGTAAGGAATAATGTTCGCGATTTTGAAGAACGCCGCTTGAAGCACCATGTTCTGACTCTTCGGACTGCCGGCTTTCTTAGCGGTAGCCAGCGCGTCGATAGCGTACATCTTTATGTGCTTCTTGGCAAGGAGTTTCTTCATGGACGCGGGAAGCTCTTTGTCGAGTTCCTTATCCGACCACTTGCAGTTGAGCAGGAAAGTGCCGCCGTCTTTGAGCGTGGATATCATATCGTACATGGTAACGTATGCGGGCTTGTGGCAAGCGACGAAGTCCGCCTCGTCGATGAGGTATTCGGAATGAATGGGCTCGTCGCCGAAACGCAGGTGCGAAAGCGTGAAGCCGCCGGATTTCTTGGAGTCGTATTCGAAATAACCCTGCGCGTATTTGTCGGTGTGGTCGCCGATGATCTTAATGCTGTTTTTGTTCGCGCCGACCGTACCGTCACCGCCGAAGCCGTAGAACTTGCAGCGAACGGTGGACTTGGGAGCGGCGTTGACGAACTCGGGATAAGGAATGGACGTGTGAGTTACGTCGTCGTCGATACCGATAGTGAAGTGATTTTTCGGGGAAGCCTTTTTGAGTTCCTTATAAATGGCGTTGACCATGGAAGGGGTAAACTCTTTGCTGCCGAGCGCGTAACGGCCGCCGACGACCTTGACCTTTCTGCCTGCTTCCGCGACAGCCGAGCAAACGTCGAGATAGAGCGGCTCGCCGAGGCTGCCGGGCTCTTTCGTTCTGTCGAGAACGGCGATCTTCTTGCAGGAAGCGGGAATGGCGGAAACGAAATCTTTGATAGAGAAGGGACGGAAAAGGCGAACCTTGATCACGCCCACTTTCTCGCCTTTCGCGGCGAGGTAGTCGATAGTCTCCTGCACGCATTCCGCGCCGCTGCCCATGAGCACGATAACGCGGTCTGCGTCGGGCGCGCCGTAATATTGATAGAGTTCGTATTTTCTGCCAGTGAGTTTGGAAACGGCCTCCATCTTTTCCTTGACGATCTCGGGAACGGCGTCGTAATACTTATTGACAGCCTCTCTTTCCTGGAAGTAGATATCGGGGTTTTGAGCCGTACCTTTCTGTACGGGGTGCTCGGGGTTGAGAGCGCGGTTTTTGAATTCGCGTATCTCGTCCATATTGACGAGCGACTTCATTTCGTCATACTCGATGGCGTCGATCTTGCTTACCTCGTGGCTTGTACGGAAGCCGTCGAAGAAATGAAGGAAGGGAACTTTTGATTTAAGAGTGGAAAGGTGAGCTACGAGCGCGAGGTCCATAACCTCCTGAACGCTGTTCGAGCAAAGCATTGCGAAACCGGTTTGACGGCATGCCATAACGTCCGAATGATCGCCGAAAATATTGAGCGAAGAAGCGGCGAGAGCGCGTGCCGAAACGTGGAAAACGCAGGGAAGAAGTTCACCGGCGATCTTGAACATATTCGGGATCATGAGGAGCAAGCCCTGAGAAGCCGTATATGTAGTGGTGAGCGCACCCGCAAGCAGTGAACCGTGGACCGCGCCTGCCGCGCCGCCCTCGGACTCCATTTCCGCGATACGGAGGGGTTGACCGAACATATTGAGCTGACCTTTGGTCGCCCACTCGTCGGCGGCTTCCGCCATAGGGGATGAAGGAGTGATAGGGTAGATTGCGGCTACTTCGGAGAATGCATACGCGACGTGCGACGCCGCCGTATTTCCGTCGATAGTCATTTTTTTCATAGGAATATCTGTCCTCCATAAAAATAGTTTATAGTATCGAATACCGACAGTTATTATAACATTAACAAAATTCGGTGTCAATATTTTTCGTGAACTTTCGCAAAAGCATTACATAAAAAAGGGAAATCCCGCCTCTGCGGAGATACTTTTCGCGCGGACGGCGGATATAAGCGGAAACAAAAAGAAAATGCGTAAATTCCCTTGCTTTTTGTTTGAGAGTACTGTATAATAAAAAATGTCAAAACGAGGAAATCGTAAAATTTTATATGGAGGAACATATACAAAAATGGCAACCAAAAACGTAAAAGTGGCAATTAACGGTTTCGGCCGTATCGGCAGACTTGCCTTCCGCCAGATGTTCGGCGTAAAAGGCTTCGAGATCGTTGCGATCAACGACCTTACCTCTCCCAAGATGCTCGCTCATCTTTTGAAGTATGACTCTTCTCAGGGTAACTACGCGGGTATCGGCGGTAGCAAACACGCCATAACGAGCAAAGAGCCCGTTCTCGCAGAGGATAAAAAGACCGTCGTTACCCCCGGTTCTATCACCGTTGACGGCACCGAGATTACGATCTACTCCAATCCCAAAGCGATCGACTGCCCTTGGAAGGATCTCGGAATCGACGTTGTTCTCGAATGCTCGGGCTTCTACACCAGCAAAGAGAAGGCGCAGGCTCACATCGACGCAGGCGCAAAGCACGTCATCATTTCCGCTCCCGCAGGCAACGACCTCAAAACCATCGTTTACAACACCAACCACAAGACCCTTACCGCAGACGACAAGATCATATCCGCGGCTTCCTGCACGACCAACTGCCTTGCTCCCATGGCTGACGCGCTC
>CANQCB010000102.1 GCA_947589145.1 uncultured Clostridia bacterium
GCAATTCAAACAAATCACACTCTCCAAATTGGACGGAAAGGGCAAGGCAATGGTGGTATCGCCTTCGCGTTGGCACGCCGTCAAATATTATCAGTTGATCAAAGAGTATTGCAGGAAGAAAGGATACGGCGACGTGCATCCGCTTGTGGCTTTTTCGGGAGAAGTGAAAGACGGCGATACGGCATATACCGAGAGCAAACTCAACTCCACAGATGAGCTTACGATCAGCGAATCGCAACTTCCCGACTATTTTGCAAGCGACGCTTATAATCTCTTAGTCGTTGCAGACAAATATCAAACGGGTTTCGATGAACCGAAACTCCACACCATGTTCGTGGATAAGGCGTTGCGCGGCGTAAAAGCGGTACAAACGCTCTCGCGCCTCAATCGCACCTGCAAAGGAAAAGTCGATACATATATCCTTGATTTTGTAAATCCCGCCGAGGTCATTCAAAAGTCCTTCCAAACCTTTTACGAAGATACCAAACTTATCGAGGCGTTGGATGTCAACGCAGTATATAACTATTATGATAAGGCGGTAAGTTTTTCTCTTTGGTCGGACGATGATGTAGAAAAATTTGCAGCGCTTTACGGGAAAAAGGAAGGTCAACGGGAAAAGGATTTGGGGAAGATAACAGGCTGCGTAAAGACGGCTGTGAACGGATATAATACTTTGACTGACGACAAGCAAGATGAGTTCCGTTCGGCGCTCAAAAACTTTTTGCATTTTTATGCCTATATCACCCAAATCACAAGAATGTTCGACGCGGAATTGCATAAATCATACCTTTTTTGCGAGTATCTGTTTCGACTTCTGCCCAAGCGTCCTCACGAGCGGATCGACCTCGACGATCAAATTTTACTTGTCAACAGTAAACTTACAGAAACGTTCAGCGGGTCGATTGAGCTTCGCAAAAATGTAGGCGCGACGATAAAACCCGAGCGCGTGACTTCCGTTAGGCGGAATGTCGAAAAGAAAGATCTGCTTGAAAACATTATCGAAAAAATCAATCTGCTGTATCAAGGGAATTTTACCGATGCAGACAGAGTTATTGTTGAAACGATATTCGACAGAATGTTCCACGATAGCAAAAAACTACGCAGGCACGCCCAAAACAGCGATGAGGAAATGTTTTCGCGCAGTATTTTCCCCGAGGAATTTGAGAAAATTGCCGAGGACTGTTATACCGAATCAATGGATAGCTTTGCGAAACTCTTTGAAAACAAAGAGTTTTACGATAGGGTCATGGCAGAAATGGCAAAAGCAATCTATTACAGTTTAAGGAATAAAAAAGAATAACACTCCACAGAAATATTTTGCTTTTGCGCCAAGTTTCCGACTATTGAAACAGGCTCTACAATCCAGTTATAGGCTTGAACTAAACGCTGTTCGTCCGAAGAAACTGTAAATTTAATCCGACTTGAAAAGTCGAATCGAAAAGGATATTGAGAAGTTTTTCGGGCGGCGATATTCTAATATTTTTTAGTTTGGGGCAAGTTTGGGACACGGGGCATAAAATACAACATATATAGTTTTCTATTATTATAGAATACTATATATTGTGGTTTTTCAAAACCTTGTTGGGTTCAAATCCCGTCGCCTCGACCAAAAAGCCCGATTTTGAGCAATTTTTTGCCCAAAATCGGGCTTTTTGTTGCAATTTATTATGATATTTTATTGGTTTTTACGGGTATCATTCGGTTTTTTCGCGGTTTTGAGGCACAGATTGGGGCATAAAACTCCATTTGTCGAGCTTTCTCCTTCGCTCAAGAGAAACTCGTCCGAGAGATCGGTATAGGCATTCCCGAGCGCGCCGAGCGAATGTCCGACAAACTCCGACCTTGCCGCGTCCGATACGCCAAACTCACAGCACCGAGTATAGAACGTGGTCCTCAGATCATAAATCTTGTGTTCGGGCAAGATCAGCTTGAATCGTTCGCGCAGTCGGTTTGTGCCGTAAAATTTGAGTTCGCCCTCTGTGAGAAAGGGTTTCAGCGGCGCAATGATCGGAATTTTCTTATACTCGGTTTTCCCGCTCTTTCGCTTGCTGTTCACCGATACGATAAAATCGCCCTCGACCCTCGCCGTTTCAAACTCATTCGGGCGCATTCCCGTGTAGAGCGCGACGGCGAACATCTTCTGATAGGGAGTTCCCGCCGATTTTTCGAGCAAAATTTTCTCCTCCTCTGTCGTGAGCGCCTTGCCGTGCTGCGTCTCATGTTGTTTGTGAATGACGAGTTCCATCGGATCGTGCACGAGAATGCTGTGCTTTACGGCAAGGCGGAAGATCATACTTAGGATCGAACACACCTCATCGGCTGTTTTGCCCTTGCCCTGCTCCTCGATGCCGTCGATGAGGGCTTGACAGTCGGCAGGCATGATCTTCTCGATCGCTGTCTGCCCGAAAACCGGTTCAATATGGTTGCGGTAGCGGTTGAGATTGTTTTTATACGTCTCCGCCGTGACCTTTCGTTTGTAATAGGTTTCAAAGATGTAGTCCGCGAACTCGCCCAACTTTTTGGACGCCGGTTTTTTCTCGGGCGCTTTTCTGCCCGTTTTTTCCGCTTCTTTGAGTTTGAAAAGAGACTTCATCTTTGCTTCTTCGAGGTTGTTAGCAGTCGCGGAGATGTTGTAGCCGTGTCCGCGATAGCGTACCTCATAGTTCCAATGGGTTTTCCCGCTCTTACGCTTTCGGATATGAGCAGTGCAACCCTCCGTTCTGAATTCTTTTCTGAATGCTTTCGGCATTTGCATGATCTCCTTTTCGCCGAATATCCGAAAAGATTTCTCAATATCGCTTTTCTCTGTTCTGCGCCCGAGGCACTATCTTTTAAGATGTTTTCAGCAGTCGCCCGCAATAACTTCCGTGCAAGCGCGTTTTCTTCCTCGGGAATGTTTTTGATGGTTACAATAATACTGTTTAATTCCTGCTCCGTCAATTCTCCTTATTTTTAATGTGTGACGGCGTGTTCCACCGTCAAGGATACCATGTTCTCTCTCCATTCACAAAAGACCTCCTTTTATGAATTTTTCTGCGGAACGCCCATGGAAAATCCTGTTCGGATTTTTCATGAGTTAGTCCACGCAGGGATTTTAATTATTTGGGCTTCTTCGCCCACGCTTTCAGCACTTCCCAACCGATCGTTGATCTCTATAAGTTTGTCTATCCGATGATTTTGAAGATCGGCAAGGGCAAGTGAGCCGTACTTCCCGTAATATTCGGGCTGTGAAATCTCTTGATACCGTAAAACTTCCTCAACGGGCATTTCTCGCTCGGTTTTGGCTTTCCGCAAAATTTCTTCGTCGCTGATCATAGAAACCTCCTGTAAAATATGAATCGTATGCATACGATACAATATTTTTTCCTGTTTGTCAAGAGGTTCGGCGAAAAAAGTTTACGGAAGAACGAGAAATTTTGGGAGAAAGGCAGCGCGGTTTTTTCTTTTCCTTGCGTGGACTCAATGTTCTTTTCTCCCCGCAAGGAAAGTCGGTTTCCGACTTGTCCGCCCCCTGTTCGGGGGCTTCGCAAGGTGCCTTGTGGCACCTGCCTTAACCTGCTTCCTTTTCCTTCCCTTTTTGTTGCAAAAATCACCTCCTTTTCGTGTTTTCGGGTACGCAAAAGCGAGGTCAAAAAATGCCTCGCTTTGATGATGAAAATGCTTTCATCTCACCCAAGTTATGCCTGTCTTATGTTTTTATTATTCTTCTTTCGTGTTAACGTAAGTATCTAAAATTTGTATTACTTGCTGTGGGTGATTTTTGATTTCTATATATGCATTGATGAGTTCCTCGTTAGAATCAGACAAATAAGATCTTTTCTTGTGATCCAATGCTAAATAGACCGCGGCACCGCCCAAAAATGGCTCATGATAATGATTGATTCCCAAATCTGAAATTAACGTGCGCAGATATGGGATAAACCAACTTTTCCCTCCTGCCCATCGAATAAAAGGCTCTATC
>CANQCB010000103.1 GCA_947589145.1 uncultured Clostridia bacterium
TTGTGTGCGGCTGGTAAAGATTAGGGCTATGCCCGAAAATGAAATACCACGTGCTATGCACGTGGATATTTATTTATAAATACAATAATTTATAAGAATAATTATTAAGAATAAGCCCTTATCTCAAAGTCGTCATCTCACAATACTCCCAACTTGTCTGAATATACTCTTTTCGTATTGTTGCTACTCCCGCCATAGTCCACCAACCCTCAACACCCACCAAGTAAATAAGTCTTTAATTTGTTGCGGGGTCCGGGACACAGTCGAAAGTGTCCCGGAGTCTTTTGGTTCTTTTGGGCTCTACAAAAGAACACTATTGCAGTCTTTACAAAAGGACGTTATTTTTTTATAAGGATAGTATTATTTATAAGGATAATTATTAAGAATAAGCCCTTATCTTATAGTCGTTATCTCACAATACCCCCGATTTGTCTGTACATACTCTTTCCGCATTGTTGAAACTCTCGCCTTATTTTACCAACCCCCATTATACACTAAGTAAATAAGTCTTTAATTCGTTGCGGGGTTCGGGACACAGTCGAAAGTGTCCCGGAGTCTTTTGGTTCTTTTGGGCTCTACAAAAGAACAATATTTAACTCTTCTGCAAAAGAACATATACTTTTGGTTCTTTTGGGCTCTACAAAAGAACATTGTTTTGGTTCTTTTACAAAAAGAACAATGTTTCAGTTCTTTTTCAAAAGAACATTCTTTCGCTTCTTTCGGATTTTTCAAAATAACCCTGCTTTTCCGCCATACGATCGGCAGTTATGCGCAACGGATACCTATAAAGGGGTTTGCGCAAATAAAGCATAGCCTTTAATTTATATAAATAAGTTAACTCTTAAAAAAATCTCTCCGCTCGCGAACATCGCGTTCACGAACGGAGAGAAAATAAAAGGGGAAAATGATGATGGCAAATTTAAGCGAGCCCTTTGGCCCTGCTTCTTATGTATGCTCTCTTTTTCAGAGAGCGGTGTTTCTTCGGTTTTTTAACCGCAAGTCGTGCGTTTTCTTAGGAAAAGAAATAGTGGTTATTTGCATTATTGGTGAAAGCGGCAACGACAAGTTTGAAAAATTTAATCATTGTGTTTTACCTCCTTGTTCTTGTTGATATCATCTCTTCCTTATCAACAATCATATTATAATCTCCGACCCGCAAAAATTCTATAAATAAAATATCAAATAATAACACAATTCTGTCATTTTGAACTATTTGACCGATTTTATCTCTACTCACCTCCTTCGATTTTACCTTTCGCACACTTTTTAATCACATATTTATCACCAAATCGTTATTATATTGCCATAAAAACGGCTAAAATATCGAAATATGCCTTAAACGCGATAATAAATAAAAATATTTCGCGTTTGACTGTTTATAATCAAATTTGTCCTCTTAAATATTGCTAAAAAATTTTTTAACATTGACATTTGACGGGGGATATTATAAAATTAAATAAATCGAAAGGACGGAAATAATATTGAAAATTCTCGTTATAAACGGCAGTCCGAGGGGCGACAAGAGTAATACCATGAAACTGACAAGGGCGTTTCTGGACGGGTATCGCTCGGTCACGCCTTGTGAAGTCGAAGTTATAACCTTAAAAGATAAAAGAATCGAACCCTGTCTCGGCTGCTTCGGTTGTTGGACGGGATCGCCGGGAAAGTGTGTAATCAACGACGATGTAAGAAGCATATCGATAAAGATGTTTGCTTCGGACGTCGTAATATACAGTTTTCCGCTTTTTTATTATTCTCTGCCTTCTCGGCTCAAAGCGTTTGTGGAGCGCCAGCTTCCCACCGTCGCGTCGTTTATGACGGGGCAGAAAAATTATTTGGTGAACGGCGGGCATCCCCCTCGCTTCGAAGTGACTTTCAAAACTCTCCTTATTTCCAACTGCGGCTTTTATCCGATCGCCAAGAGTTACGATTCCGTCCGCGCTCAATTCAACATGATTTGCGGCGACGGCGGTTACGAGGAGATCTTCGTCGGCGAGGGCGAGCTGTTTTGCAAAACAATAACAAAGCGCCGTTGCGACGCGCGTTTGGAAGAGATCCGTTTGGCGGGCGCCGAATATGCGCAAAGCGGCGCGCTTTCTCCCGAAACCAAGGCGAAGATAACCGCGAATTTATATCCGCCCGATATGTATGCGGCAATGGCGGACGAGGGCTGGGGCAATACCATCGAGGACTACCGCGCCAACGACGAGGAGTTTTTGAAAGCGGTAGAGAAAGAAGGCAAGAAAATTAAAACGATATATTGAGCAAACCGCGATATAAAAATTCGATATCTATATAAATGACTATATAAATAAAACATAAAAAAGGAGTAAAAGAAATGGACGCGAAACAAAGAGAAATCGCAGACAAAATCAAAAACATTCTTGTGGAGAACCTTCGTCTCCCCGCGGAGGACCTTACGGACGACGCCAAACTTTTCGGCGACGACATCGGTCTCGACAGCGTAGACTCTCTCGAAATCATAGCGGGAATCGATCAGGAATTCGGCGTATCGATGATGGGCGTTGACAGAGAGCATTTCCAGACGATCGAGACTCTCAGCAAATACGTAATGGACAATCTCGACTGATGGACGAGAAACAAAAGGCGGTTGCGGACGAGATCATCGAATATCTCGCCATGTCGCTCAGACTGCCCAAAGAGAATATAGATTATGACATTGCGTTATTCGGCGACGGGCTCGGGCTCGACAGCGTCGATTCGCTGGAAATCATAGCCGGCATGGATCAACTGTTCGGCGTTACGCTTATGGGCGTTAACGACGGAGTTTTTGCCAATGTCAGAACATTGAGCGCATACATAATAAATCATCCCGATTATAAGGAAAAGAAGTAATGGACAGAATTGTAATTACAGGTCTCGGTCTTACCTGCGCTATCGGCGGCAACGCGGACGAATGTTTCGACAACGCCGTGAGCGGTAAGGTGGGAATAAAGGAAGTCAAGAGCGTCGAACACGAGAAATGCTACGCGCACATCGGCGGCGAATATCCCGAGTTCGTAACCCCCGCGGGCGAGGACAGAGCGAGCGCGCTTGCGATCAAAGCGGCGGAAGAAGCGGTTGCGGACGCAGGCCTCGACGTTAAGAAAGAGGCGTCGCGCGTCGGCGTTATGCTCGGATCGTGCGTCGGCGGCGCGGTAACGATAGAGAAGTTTTATCGCGACTTGGTAGCCGATCCCGAAAAGGCGAGCGGCGAGGACGTGCTTAAAATGCCCATTTCGGCGATTGCAAACAACGTAGCGCACCACTTCGGCGCATGCGGCGTAATCGATAACGTAGCCAACGCCTGCGCGGCAGGCACAATGTCCGTTGCAATGGCGGCGGATCTCATTCGCACGGGCAAAGCGGACGTCGTGATTGCAGGCGGCTCCGACCCCATGTCGAGCCTTGCGTATTCGGGTTTCCACGCTCTTCACGCGCTTGACCCCGAGCCCTGCCGTCCCTTCAATCAATCAAAGGGTATCGCGCTCGGCGAGGGCGCAGGCATATTGATCGTGGAAAGTTACGAGCATGCGAAGAAACGCGGCGCGAAAATTTATTGCGAAATTCTCGGCAGCGGCGTATCCTGCGACGCTCACCACATAACGGCTCCGTCCCCGACGGGCGAAGGCATGCAGTCGGCAATGGAACGCTCCCTCGAACATTCGGGAATAAAGCCGAGCGACGTCGACTATATCAACGCGCACGGAACGGGCACTCCGCTCAACGACTCTTCCGAACTCGGCGCAATGCTCCGCGTA
>CANQCB010000104.1 GCA_947589145.1 uncultured Clostridia bacterium
TGCTCGGTCATTTACGTTTTAAGTAAACTCCCTCGCGAAGCTCCGTCTCCCACCCGTCTGACCGCACCTCTCCGCCGTCCACTTTTTCCGGCTTTTAAGAAGATTTATTTTATATAACAACCTCTCTCGCACGTCTGAGCGGCACTCTGTGCCTTCCACAAATTGGTTCATTTCGGGCTTGCATAAGAAGATACGTTTTAAGTATGCGCCCTCGCGAAGCCTTGATTTTCGCGCCCCTGACCGCACCTCTCCGCCGTCCACTTTTTCCGGCTAAAAAGAAGAAAAAATTAAATAACATAACGCACTCTGTAAACACAGAGTGCGTTATACTTTCAATAAGATAAAAATCTTGAAAAAACACCAAGTTAAAGTGTCGAATAAAGCAGCAGATGTGCGTAGATTTTCGAGATAGGTGGCACGGAATTTGTATTGCGGAGCAAACGACCCCGAAGCCTACCTCACGGTGGCGAGGGAAATTCCGTGACAGATATCCGAAAAGATGCGTGCAGATGCGGATAAACCGAAGCGCGCAAAGCGCGCAAGGGAAGTATGCAGTTTAGCGCATGTCGGGGTGAATATATGTCATGATATGGACTTACCCAAGTTATAGGCTTCGGTAAGTTCCTTTCTGCCCGATATGTCGCCTATACCTGCAACGCCGCCGCAAAGGACTTTACCGAGACTTTTCCAGCCCAAATGCTTTTCCAAGCGGTCGTACCAATAGAGGCTTTCTTCGAACTCGTCACCTTCGGCGGCCATGAGCAGCACCGTTTCTTTCACGGGGTTGCTGTAATCGGGGTTACACTCGGCGACGGCGAAAAGTCGGTCGAAACAGGTTTTAAGCTGACCGCTGAAAGTCCAATAATACAGGGGAGAGGCGAGAACGACGATATCCGCTTCCTTATATACGGGGTAGATTTTCGCCATATCGTCCTTTTGTACGCACGGACTTTCGGCATTCTTTCCGCCCCCATAGCAGCCGAGACAATCGCGAATATTCATCGATTACAAAAAGAACTCCGTGACGGTGTTTCCGCTTTCCTCCGCGCCGCTCTTAAACGCTTTAATAAGCGCGCTCGTGTTTCCGCTCTTTCTCGGGCTACCGTTCAAAATAACAATTTTCTTGCTCATGATCCATTTCCTTTATATGGTTTTTATGTTGTTTCCGTAAGAGGGTAGTTTTCTTTAACAATCCCCGCTCATCGGATAATATATCGCATTTCTTGTTTGCAACCCGAGTAGTGATCTACGGTAAAGCGGTAATTGTTATATCGATAAAAATCCTCATTATAACGATCGGATACTGTCGACGGGTTTTTTCTTTGCGGCGAAGTAGACGGGCAAAATCGTTGCCAAAGCGGCGACGAGTATAGCAAGCCCGAACAGTATCAAGGCATTGAGGAAGCCGAAGTGGAACACTTGTATAGCGAGCGCACTTGTCGCGAACAAGTAGTTGCCGACTACGCAGGCTATTATCGCCAGCACCATTGCGACCAGCGCACATATCAGCGCGAGAATGATACTCTCGGACACGAAAATCTTGAATACGTCCGTGCCCTTTGCTCCCAATGCCCGCAAAATGCCGACTTCGCGCTGCTTATCCATTATTGACACGGATATATAATTAAACAGGAACAGCCCCGCGATTATACCCATTCCCAGCGCGGCGAGCAGGTAGATCCATAAATACTCCGCGAACATTTCTCCTTTTGATTGCGCGTTGCTGAATGTGGCGTTGCCCGACATCATGAACAGGGAGTCGTCGGAAGCGGGTTTGTCGTATCCGAGCACGTGATTAAGCATGCCTCTGCTCGTCGTCAACGGCGAGATCATGGCGGCATATACGCCCCTTCCGCTCGAAACGTACTTGGTACTTTGTACCTCATTGTATATGCTGTAAGACGAAGCGTTGGTCACAACAAAGTTCCTTGTAACGATATAGCGACCGCTATCGCCACTGCCGGGCCTTTCGGGCATGAAATATACGCCCGCGATTTTCAGACTGCCGCCCTTGTAGTAGAACTTGTCGCCGTCGCCAATCTTGCCATACTCGCCCTCGCTGCCTTTTACCCATTTGTCCCAATCATCGTTTAACGCGCGGAGCAGTACCTTCATATCCTCGTCGGTGAGTGCGTAATCGTCAAGATCCACATCTAAATTGGGAGTCGTGATAATTTCAAGTTTTGTATAAGCCTCAAGAAAATCGGTGTGCGACAATTTGTACGGTGTATCGTCGTCGCTCGGTTTTGCCTCAGCCAAATGGCGCAGACGGTTGACAAATTGACCAAGCGGGAACCAGATCTCGTCATCTGCCATATTTTTAATTGCGTCGCTGTCCCGTTTTTGCCCCGTCATGTCATACGCCGTTATATAATCGGCGAAGTAATCCGTCCACTCCGACAAGAGACATTCGAAATATACGTTGTCATGACCGTCGTTTGTGTCGTATACATCCGCAAAAGTAAAGAGTGCGTTCGCTGACGAAGTGTTCATGGGAGCCGACGCGCTCTCGGCGTCGAATGAGGCGCGGAAGCTATCCGACACATAAGCCATTGTGTGGAAACTGTAACTGTATACCTCGAGAAACTCGTCGAGCAGGTCGCTCTCCTTTTTATCGGTCGGAGAGCCCTGGATATTTTTTAACAAGTCAAAGCGCTCGTCGATAGACCCCGTGCGATAAATTCCCGTCACGGTGTACTCGTCGCCGTCAACGACCAGCGTTTGTCCCAAAAGGTCGTCGTATGACTCGATTTCTACCATGACGGTCGTTTCTCCTTCCGTTTCGAGCAATTGGTTTGCGGCAATCATCTTGTACGTATACTCGGACACGGCGAGTTCGCGCGGAGCGGTGGGGTATCGGCCCGCCAGGCGTGCGCCCTGCCCGAACACTTTGAAAAGATACTCCTCTCCCGCGTCGCAAAAGCCTTTGAAGGAGACGAAAGAATAATATGGCGACCTGTTCTGATAGTTGAGGTTTTCTATGTTTATACTACGCGAAACGCCGTATTGCGCCGAACCTTTCGGCCCGTATACGCCGGCGAACTCCAGCCCGCCGTCGCTGAGCGTATCAAGCTCACTCTCTTCGATCGCCTCTCTTATATCGCTCTCAAGGTGCTCTACCTGCATTTCGTATTTATAATTCAGCGATTCGTTGTAAATATCTTGCTTGACTTGGTAGAACTTTTCCAGCACCACCGAGTCGTAAGCCGTGCCTTCGAGCGCGCTTGCTACGGTGTAATTAACGTCATAAAGCGCTACTGTCGAGACAAAGCCGAACAATGCGAAGGCAAGCACCGACGAAAGAATGGTGAGTATCAAGCGGAAGGGTCGCGATTTTAAGCTGACCGCGCCCATCTTTATCGCGTGTTTTATGGGCATTCGCGACTTCAAAAAGTCCGTGCTCTCGCTCTGTTTTTCGGGTATATCCGCCGCTGTCGTGTCGTCGAAGTATTCGCGGTTGCCCTCGGGAGAAATGCGGTTCGCCGCTTTGAATCGCTCCACCTGTTCGGGATCGGAGGAGAGCAGCATAT
>CANQCB010000105.1 GCA_947589145.1 uncultured Clostridia bacterium
CCGCCGTCATACGCCATGCCCGACGTAGAAGGTCCGCTCTTCCCTTTCAGACTGGTATTTTCCGCCTCGAAAACATAATCGTGTTCGCCGAGAAGCGTGCGCGTCCAGTGAGCATAAACCGTGCAATCGCCCGTCAGAACTTCGGAGAAAGTATAGACTTCGCCGCCGTCCGCAAGAGTGTACCACCCGTCGAATTCATAGCCGTATCTTTCCGGCTCCTGAGCAAGCGGCACTGCGGCCTCTCCCTCTTCGATCATCAGAGTGACCGACGGAGTTTTGAGCTCGGGATGGTTGAAATCAAAGGTGAACTTATGCGCGTTTTTGGATACGTCAAGCCAACGGGCATATAAGATCAGAGGCTCAACGACGAGCGCTTTGAAATTATACTTCAACGTCATGGATTCGTCGCTGAACCAGCCTTCGAACTCAAAGCCGTCGCGCTCGGGGTCGGTAGGCTCTTCGACAGCCTTGCCCTTTTCCACGGGAACGACCCGATCCGGAGTCTCGCCGTCGTTGAATTTGAACGTTACGTCAAATTTTTCGTTTGAAACGGTAATTTTGAACGTGGTTTGCTTACCGCCGTACTTTACCACTACGTTTTTGATACCGACAAAAGACATATCGGGTTGCGAAAGTTCGACCGAACCGTCCGTGAGCGAAACCTTTTTCGTCGTCTCGTCGGAATACGTCGCCGTGAGTTCGCCGCCCTCGGCGTCCAACGTATCCCCGACATAATAGTCGACTTTCGTCGGCATTGCGGTTACTTCGATTTTTTGTAACACGGCGTCCTGCGGCGGTTTATTTTCGGGGTTGTCTTCGCCGCAAGCGGCAAATAACATAAGCGGACAAAGCACAATAAACAGCAAAATCAATGCGGTAAATTTTTTTATTGTTTTCATTGTAAACTCCTGTTTCTTATAACCTCAAACTACGGCGGCGATTGACGCCGCCGTAGTCTGAAAGCCTTTCTGTGTGATTACGAATTTTAAGACACTTTGATCTTAAACGTATCGGTGTAAGTCAGCTGATCCAAGCCCGTACCTTCTGTCCATTGGTCATAGTACGTAACGCTGGAAATAAACTTAACCTCTATTTCGTAAGTTCCGGGTTCTACCGAATCGGCTATTACGAACTTGAAGCCGGAAGGCGCTTCGTAGTAGTCGAATCCTTTGAAGCCGAGATGGTGGAAAGTCGTCATTTCGAGCGTTATGCCTTCCTGACCCTGTCCTTGGATCTCGAACCTGTAACCGCCGTTATACGGCTGATTTGCGGGATCGTTACCGTCGACAACGGGACGGTTGCCCATCTGGTCTTCTTCTCTCGAAATGTAATTGAGCTTTCCGCTCGATTCAGCCGGGTTCTTATATATGTTATTGATATATACGGAAAGTCCGCCTTGGAATTCATCCGTGCCCGGGCCGCCTACATAGCTTGTATAGCCGTTCTTGGTTGCAAGGAATGTGCCGTATCTGTAATAAGGTATCGTAACTTCGTCCGACTTGGAACCTTTTGCCAACTCTATCTCCCCGCCTTCGAGGTTCTTGCCTTTGTACGAGAATGCGGATACTACGTGTACTTTTAAGGTTACGTCGCTCTCCATACGTCCGTCGAGTTTTGCTTTAAGTCCGGTGATATTGAAGTCTTTGAGTTCCGTAGGTTTACCCGAGAGTATTGCGGAATTGTTATCGAAGCTTACGTCTACTCCCTCGCTGTCGGAAATGCTTCCGGTGAACGTGATATCCTTCGTCTGAGGTACTTCGACCTTGACTCTGTTCTTAACGCCGAGAACCATTTCTGCGGGGATCTCAAGATTGAAAGGCATGAGGTTGCGGTTTGCAATCGTGTTGATCTCCGTGAGCAGTATGCGCTGAGCCGATTTACGTATCGCAAAATATTGAGTTGCGGAAGGCAACGTGCACTTTGCTTTCGACGCGGCGTCGGTCAATACGCCCCACTTGGGATTCGTGTATTCCGCCTGATCCTCTGCGTTCGCGGGAACCATGACGGTATTAGCGTCGTGATCGAAATATCCGATCGTTACGTTTGCCGCCTGCGTGTCCGAACCGTTGCGGAGGCAGTTATCCGTGCCGGTACGTGCGCAAAGGTTCAACGGAGTCCAGAAACCTGTCCAGGCGTCGGTGCATATCGAACCGATGAAGCCGGACTGACGGCGAACAAGGAGTTCCTGTACCGCATAGTTGTTTGCCGCGGTGTGATACATACCGATCTTGTTGAAGGCAGCCATAAGTCCCAAAGAACCTGCCTTGATTGCGGCGTCGAAAGGTTTGTAGTAAATTTCGCGAAGCGCTTGCTCGGTCGCCATAGTGCCGAGTCCGCCGTACATATCACGCCAGGTCTCTTGCTCGTTTGCGAACAGGTGCTTAACTTCGGTGTTAACGCCCTTGGAAGAGCATCCGCGTACGGCAGACGCCGTCATCCTTGCGGAAAGAACGGGGTCCTCGGAATAATACTCGGAGTTTCTTCCGCCGAAGGGAGAACGGTGAAGGTCGCATGCGGGAGCGCGCCAGCTGGTCGTTCCGTTATCAAGCGACTCGTTACCTATCAATCTGCCGAGTTCGTATGCGAGATCGTCGTTGAAGGACGCCGCAAGAACTCCGTTTCCGGCGAATTCCGTACCGCCTATACCGGTAGATCCGTCAAGGCATTGTGCGGGATCGAGTCCTGCCGCCTTTACAGCGGGATAGCAAGCGAAGTTACTCCCTACATATTCGCCGTGGCCGACTATTTCGCAAAGCTCTTCCCAAGTGAATTGGTTCATGAACGTTTCCCAAAGTTTGGAATCGGCGTCGGTGCCCTGAACTACCTGTCCGTCAACCAAATCGAGCTTGAACTGTTTCCCGAACAACTGGGAGATTTTTACCTTAATATCCGAATAGTCCCCTTCGTGCGACTCTGCCTGAGTCCAGCCGGACGGAAGCGAGCCCTTTACGTACCAAGGATCGGATTCTTGGTCGCGGTAAGGATCATACGTCATCGTATTTTGGAGTTTGTCGTATTGAGCCTTGGTTATCGTGCGTTCCGCAAGAGTCGGAGTAGCCGGCTGTTTCATACCGGTCGCTCTCGATATCTTGTTCGCAAGCAACGACTCGGTGGTGGAGTCGTATTCGCCCGTGAATACGGGGAAGAGTTCGTTACCGTTCTCATAGTCGGTGGTGCACTTGATATCCGACTCTATGGTACGGATTATCGTGGACTCGACGTCGTGAGAGTTATGACGAACGGAAAGCTCGTAATCGCCCTTTTCGAGTTCGAAGCCCTTGAAGCTGTTCTTGTTCGCGTCGTTCCAGTCAAACGATGCCATGTCCTGCGCATAGAATTTCAGAGTAACGAGTTGGCTCTGACCGGGTTGCAGCAATTCCGTCTTCTGATATGCGACGAGGTTTGCCGCGGACTTTTCTATTCCGCCTTGGGTGTAAGGAGCGGCATAGTAAAGCTGAACTACGTCTTTACCCGCAACGTTA
>CANQCB010000106.1 GCA_947589145.1 uncultured Clostridia bacterium
GAGCGGGATCGACGAGTATCGCCGCGATATCCTCGTGCGGAATAGTTTACGGGTGCAGTATCAACATCGGCGGATTGATGATGGATAGGGCGCTCAAAGATTTTATCCTCGGCAAATACAATTTCAGAATAGGCATGGGCGAAGCGGAAAAAGTCAAGTGCGGCGTGGGAAGCCTTTATTCCAACGATTTAAGAAGCATGTCGGCATGCGGATCGGATCTTACCATGTCCACTCCGGCAAGTTTTTCGATAAAGTCCTCCGACGTAATGGAGGCGGTAATGCCGTATTATCTCCGTATAGCGGACGCCGTGGACAGTATTGTCAAGTCCCTCAGACCCGAAACCGCGGCGGACATTTACAAAGGCGGACTTCATATCACGGGCGGCGGAAGTAAGATCCCCGGCATAATCAAAATGTTTTCCGAACGCCTTCATATTCCCGTATCCGTGCCCACCGATTCGGAGTATGCCGCGGCGCTCGGCGCAGGCAAACTGCTTGCGAACGAAGAACTTCTCGACGAAATTTTATCTCAAAACTGAAAGTGCGATAAAAACGCTATTCGTCCGAAAAAGAATAAAATCGTAATATAATAAATGATGAAAAAGTGCGAAAAAGTCGCGCTTTTTTTCGTGAAAGTTGCCTGCATTTTCGACAGGCTTCGCATTTTTGACCGTAAATATTTTACCGTTCCCGAGAATCTTTGTGATAGCATTATATGGAATATGGCAAGATCGATTGTAATAACGAGCGGTAAGGGCGGCGTGGGCAAAACCACTTTGACGGCGAACCTCGGCAGGTGTCTTGCGGCGATGGGCGAAAGAACGGTCGTCCTCGACGCGGATATCGGGCTGAATAATCTCGACGTTCTTCTCGGCATGGATTCGCGCATAGTCTACGACATAGTGGACGTTATCGAGGGGCGGTGCCGCTTGCGGCAGGCGCTCGTCGAGGACATTGACCAAGCGGGTTTATACATACTTCCGTCCGCGCACAGCTACGACAAGACGAAAATCTCGGGTCAACATATCCGCGAGGTCGTTTTGCGTTTGTCGCAGAATTATGATTTTGTGCTCGTGGACTGTCCGGCGGGTATCGAGGCAGGGTTCAAACGCGCCGTAGCCGCCTGCGAAGAAGCGATTTTGGTGACGACTCCTCACATAAGTTCGGTGCGCGACGCCGAAACGGTGATGAGTATACTTATGCACAGCGGAATAACGCGCATATATACGGTGGTAAACAGGGTACGCGGCGATATGATACTCTCCGGCGAAATGCTTGCGAAGAACGACGTCGAACGACTGCTCGGCGTGGAAATTTACGGAATGATCCCCGACGAGGACGAACTCAATCTGCTCAGCAATTCGTTTAATTCGGGCATAACCGAAGGCTACGCCGCTTGTCAGGCTCTTGCGCGCGGCATAATTTCGGGCAGTCCCGAAGTGTTCGATCTGACAAAAAAATACCGCGGTTTTTTCGGCAGAATAAAGCGAAAAATAAAGCGTAAACTTTGAAAACGAGGGATATGGGTGTGAAAAAGGACATATCGAATAACTTGAAAAAATATTTGCTGGGCAACCGCATAGCCGCGTTGAGAGGCGTTATTTCCTCGCTCAAAGCGGACTTGAAAGCGATCCTCGGCGACTACGTTAAGACCGACGGCGACATATCCATAACGGCGGATATGGACGAAATAAGCGGCCGCGTGGTTTTTAACATTTCCTTTGCCGCAAGAGAAATTTACGAAGCCGGTACGGTGTTGAAGTAATACCCGAGAAATTTATCACATATTCTTAGATGTGAAAAAGAGTAAGACTGTTTGCGCCGTTTCGGTGTCGCCGTTCACGATAGTGGGAGTTGTGGCGTTTATTTTGCTCGGGTACGGAATGACGTTGTTATCGTATGCTGTCGTTTTGACAGTGCACGAGTTTGCCCATGCTTTCGTTGCGGAAAAGCTTGGATATACGCTGAAAAGCATACGGATAAAACCGTACGGCATATCCATTGACGGCGACTTCGAAGGCGTTCGCGGAGACCATGAAATGATGATTGCCGCGGCGGGTCCGATATCCAACCTCGTGCTGTGGGTGATGATAACGAGTTTGTGGTGGATGTTTCCCGAGACGTATAACGCGACGGCATATCTCGCGCAGTCCGCATTTTTTACCGCGGCGGTAAACCTGATCCCGATATACCCGCTTGACGGCGGCAGAGTACTGCACGGCGCGCTCTCCGCGAGAATGAAGCCGCTTTCC
The DNA here is from genome assembly GCA_947589145.1 of uncultured Clostridia bacterium. Classification (GTDB taxonomy): domain Bacteria; phylum Bacillota; class Clostridia; order Christensenellales; family Pumilibacteraceae; genus Protoclostridium. The sequence goes on from CANQCB010000106.1 coordinate 2,253, forward strand.
GCGCGCAAAGTCACGTTGATATTCTCATGGGTTTTCGGACTTTGCGTGGTGGGCGTCGCGCTTTGGGCGATAATATCCGGCGCGAATTATTCTTACGCCACGCTTGCCATATTTGTGTTGACGTCGCTGATTTTACCGGGAAAGGGAAGCGAATACGAGAACATATACTCTATGTCAAATTCATCGAAAAGACTTAAAAACGGACTGCGCGTTCGGGAAATTATGGTGAGCGAACATTGCACTCTGCTCGCTTTGTACAATATGCTTCGGGCGGACTATTACACGAGGTTTGTGGTGACAGACGATTGTTTCCGCGAGATCGCGAGGGTAACGGAAACGCAATTAACCGATTATATAACTCAATTTAATTCTCTCGAAACGCCTATTTTTGTTGCACTTCGCGAAAAAAAGTGCTAAAATAAAAAAGTTATGAGCATCGACGAGATGAAAAATCTTATTCTGGTTGATCGCGAAGACGCATATATTACCGTTGGACTGATAGAAAACGGACGGCTCTCGGAACTTTACAGCGAGGCGCTGAGCGAACGTCAGAGTACGGGCAACATTTATAAAGGCAAAGTGACCGATATCATAGAGGGACTGCAAAGCGCCTTCGTGGATATCGGTACAGACAGAACGGGTTTCTGGTATATCGACGAAACACTCGACCACCGCTCCGTTCTCGACGCGGGCAACGCGCTTCCTCACAAGATATCTGCGAAGAAGGGCGATTACGTCATGGTTCAGGAAGTCAAGGAGGGCACCGAACTCAAAGGTCCAAAGCTCACTTCCAACATTTCCATTCCCGGTCATTTCGTTATTTATCTTTTCAACCTACCGTTTGTAGGCGTATCGAACAAAATAACGAGCGTAACTTTGCGCGAAAGATTGACCGATTTGCTTAAAGGCGTCGCTCCCGAGGGGCGCGGCTTTATCGCAAGAACCAACTGCCTGACCGCGACCGACGAAGAAATTTTGCAGGAAGCGAAATTTCTCATAAAAGCGGGCGAGAGCATACAGCGCAAATGGGAAGAGACGGATGACGTCGCGCTGATATACGGCGAGGGTAATATTCTCTACCGCACCATTCGCGACATG
>CANQCB010000107.1 GCA_947589145.1 uncultured Clostridia bacterium
ACGTTCTCGGCATTCATTATGACGAAGCGCGCCGCATTCCATATCTTATTCATGAAGTTGCGGTAGCCTTCCTGCTTTTTATATGAGTATTTAATATCGCCGCCCGCCGACACGCCGGATATGAGAGAGATACGGAGAACGTCCGCGCCCACCTGATCTATTATTTCCAGCGGATCTATGCCGTTGCCGAGCGTTTTCGACAGTTTCCTGCCCTGTTCGTCGCGTACGAGTCCGTGGATAAGCACGGTATCGAAGGGCTGTTCTCCCATAAATTCGATGCCCGAGAATATCATTCTCGACACCCAGAACGTGATTATGTCATACGCCGTTACGAGAACGTTCGTCGGATAGAAATATTCGAGATCGGGATTTTTATCCGGCCAACCGAGCGTGGAAAACGGCCAAAGCGCAGAGGAGAACCAAGTATCGAGAACGTCCTCGTCCTGACGTACCGCTCCGCCGCATTTCGGGCAGGTTTTCATATCTTCGCGGCTGACGAATTCTTCTCCGCAAGCGTCGCAATAAAACACGGGTATGCGGTGTCCCCACCACAGCTGACGGGATATGCACCAATCGCGAATGTTTTCCATCCAATGCAGGTAGTTCTTTTCGAAACGTTTGGGAATATATTTGAGTTTTTTGCTCTTTACCGCTTCTATCGCCGGCTTGACAAGTTCGCCCATCTTCACGAACCACTGTTTGGAAACGATGGGTTCTATCGCCGCGTGGCAACGGTGGCAATGTCCGACGTTATGCGTGTGCGGTTCGATTTTGACGAGCAGTCCGAGCGCGTCGAGGTCGGCTATCATCGCTTTTCTCGCCTCGTATCTGTCCATACCGGCGTACTTGCCCGCAAGTTCGTTCATGTGCCCGCTGTCGTCCATTACGCGCATGACTTCGAGATTGTGCCGAAGCCCCACTTCGAAGTCGTTGGGGTCGTGCGCGGGCGTGATTTTTACCGCGCCGCTTCCGAAAGACTTGTCCACGTATTCGTCGGCAATGACGGGTATAGTCCTGCCCGTCAGCGGCAATATGAGTTGTTTCCCGACAAGAGAGGTATATCTCTTATCCGTGGGGTGAACGGCTACCGCCATATCGCCGAGGAGCGTTTCGGGACGGGTGGTCGCGACGATTATGCCCTCGCCGCCGTCCGCCGCGGGATATCTTATGTGCCAAAGATGTCCTTCCTCGGTTTCATACTCCACTTCCGCGTCCGAAATTGCCGTTTTGCAATGAGGACATTGATTTATTATCCTCGCGCCGTGATATATCCAACCCTTTTCGTAGTAACGCACGAAGGTCTCTTTTACCGCGCGCGAAAGATTATCGTCCATGGTAAACGCGAGCCGATCCCAATCGCAGGAAGCGCCGAGCTGTTTGAGCTGTTCTATTATCCTGCCGCCGTATTGCTCTTTCCATTGAAAAGCGCGTTTGAGAAATTTTTCCCTGCCGAGTTCTTCTTTCGTCGTACCCTCTTCCGCAAGTTTCTCGATTATCTTGACTTCCGTCGCGATAGACGCGTGGTCGGTGCCCGGAAGCCAAAGCGCTTCGTAACCGCGCATTCTCTTGTACCTGATGATAGAGTCCTGTACGGTCATGGTCAGCGCGTGCCCGATATGGAGTTGCCCCGTTATGTTCGGGGGCGGCATCATTATCGTGAAAGGCGTTTTATCCTTGTTTACCCGGGCGGCAAAATATTTATTATCCGTCCATTTTTTGTATAAGCGTTTTTCAAACTGTTTGGGATCGAAAGTGGTGTTCATAAGTGAAATTATATCACGACCTGTTTCGAATTGCAACCTTTTTTCTATCGCAAGCATATTATGTCGTATAAAACTATTCGGAGGATAAATATGAAAAAATTTATGATTGCGGTTCTTGCCGCTCTGCTTGCGGCGACTCCGCTCATCGTCGTCACGGGCTGCGGCGAAAACACTACCACTATCCGCCTCAGCGAAGTTACGCACTCGGTGTTCTATGCGCCGCTCTATGTCGCTATCAACAACGGATATTTCGAGGAACAGGGGCTTACGGTCAAACTCGAAAACGCGGGCGGAACGGATACCGTCACCGCCGCGCTCGTCTCGGGCAGCGCGGATATCGGGCTTATGGGACCGGAAGGCGTTATTTATACCGAAACGATGAGAGACAGTATCAAGGTTTTCGGGCAACTTACCAAACGCGACGGGTCTTTCCTCGTCTCCAAAAAGGACGAAGCCGCTACGTTCAAGTGGGCGGATCTCGAAGGTAAACACGTCCTTGCCGGCAGAGTCGGCGGCGTTCCCGCAATGACGATGCAATACATTATGAACGGTTACGGCTTGTATGACGACGTAAACGGCACGAATATCGACACTTCCGTCGCTTTTAACATGATGGCAAGCGTGTTCGAATCCGACGATTCCGTCGATTATACCACCCTTTTCGAACCTACGGCTACCGAGTATCAGAACCTCGGCAAAGGATATATCGTCGCGAGCGTCGGCAAAGAAAGCGGCGAAGTGCCCTATACGGCGTTCTGCGCGAAAACGAGTTATCTCAAAAAGAACAAAGCCACGGCTGAAAAATTCCTTGCCGCCGTCATGAAGGGTTACGACTTCGTCAAAAACAACGACTCTCTCACCGTCGGGAAAGCGCTTGCTCCCTCGTTCGACGGCATGAGCGCGGAAAGTCTCGCCATTGCGGTGGACAGTTATACGGAAAACGACACTTGGTGCGACACTCCCGTCATGAAAGAAAGTTCGCTCGAAAGATTGGAGGAGATTATGCGCAACGCCGGCGAACTCGATAAAGAAGTTGCGTTTACGGACATCGTGGATAATTCGATCGCTCTCGAATTGGGCAGGTAATTTATGGACTATATGCTGACTCTCGATAACGTTTATCTTTCCTATCACACCGCAAGAGGTGAAACGGAAGCGTTACGCGGCGTCTCTTTCGCGGCGAAAAAAGGAGAGTTTCTGAGCATCGTAGGACCGAGCGGCTGCGGCAAAACCACCATTCTTTCCGTAGTCGCCGGTCTGCTGAAACCTACCGCGGGCTCGGTTGTACTCGACGGACAAAAGGTCGCCGCGCCGAGCGGAAACGTGGGATATATGCTGCAAAAGGACACCCTGTTCGAGTGGCTGACTATCTCCAAAAACGTGGAATTGGGGCTTAAAATACAAAAGAAAGCGACCGAGGAAAATCGCGCTTACGCTCGCGGGCTTTTGGAAAAGTACGGGCTTGCGGCGTTCGCGGAACATTATCCCGATCAACTTTCGGGCGGTATGAGGCAGAGGGCGGCGCTTATACGCACCCTCGCCTT
>CANQCB010000108.1 GCA_947589145.1 uncultured Clostridia bacterium
GCGTCACCCTCGAAACCAAGAAGTATTTGCAATACAAAGTGTTCGCGCACACCGCGGTATACGACAGCCTCATAAGTAACTATCTCGCCTCGCAGCTGGGAATAACCTTCCCCGAGCAGGTGACGTTCGCATATGAAAAGGCGCAGGACATGCGTTACGGCGAAAACCCTCAGCAGTCCGCCGTGTTCTACAACGAAGAATTTATCCGTCAAGGCTCGCTGTCCTCTGCCAAACAGCTTTGGGGCAAGGAGCTGTCTTATAACAACATAAACGACGCCAACGGCGCGCTCGAACTGCTCAAAGAGTTCGGGGACGTACCCGCGGTGGTGGCATGCAAACACGCCAACCCCTGCGGAGTGGGCACGGGCAAGAGCATATACGAGGCGTATATGCGCGCTTACGAATCCGACCCCGTGTCGGTATTCGGCGGCATACTCGCGATAAGCGGGGAAGTGGACGCCGCAACCGCGACGGAGATAAACAAGATATTCATCGAGATAGTAATGGCTCCGTCGTACTCCGAAGAAGCGCTTAAAATACTCGAGCAGAAACCGAATATCCGACTTCTGCAAATAGACGACATAACCGCGCGCCGCGACGCCTCCGCTTATGACATGAAGAAGGTCTACGGCGGACTTCTCGTCCAGCAATACGACGAGTGTTTGGTGGACGGCGAAGAGGTGTTCACCGAGCGCGCGAAGACAGAGACGGTGACGACGGCGAGCGGCAAGACCAAGACGGTCTACGGCACCGGCGTTGTTACCAAGCGCAAGCCGACAGCCGAGGAGATCGAGGCGATGAAATTCGCCATGAAGGTGGTTAAGCACACCAAGTCCAACGCGATAGTGATCGGCAAGAGCGGCAGAACTACGGGAATAGGCATGGGACAGACCAACCGTATATGGGCGGCACAGCAGGCGATAGCGCACGCCGGCGGAGAGGCGAAAGGCTCAGTCATGGCTTCGGACGCGTTCTTCCCCTTCCCGGATTGCGTGGAAGAGTGCGTAAAGGCGGGCATAACCGCGATTATTCAGCCGGGCGGTTCGATCAAGGACGCCGAATCCGTCGCCGCTTGCGACGCGGCGGGAATCGCGATGGTATTCTCGGGCAAGAGACATTTCAAACATTGATAAGACCGCGGCGGAGAGTTCTTCGCCGCGTATCGTAAAATACCGCAGTTGCGGAGAGGTTAGCATGAAAAACGTATTGGTCATTGGCGGCGGCGGGAGAGAGCACGCGATAGTATACTCCATCTCCAAGTCGGACAAAGTCGGAAAAATTTACTGTGCCCCGGGCAACGCGGGCATAGCGGAGTTGGCAGAGTGCCACCCCGAGATAAAGGCGACGGACATAGACGCCGTTCTCGCCTTTGTAGAGGCGCACGAGGATATTTACCTCACCGTCGTCGCTCCCGACGATCCCCTTGCCGCGGGCATGGTGGACAGGTTGGAGGCGGCGGGACATCGCGCTTTCGGACCGAGAGCGAACGCCGCAAGGCTGGAAGCGAGCAAGTCGTTTGCCAAGGACTTAATGAAAAAATACGGCATTCCGACCGCGGCATACGAGGTGTTTACCGAATATGAAAGCGCGGCGAAATATCTCGAAACCTGCTCATATCCCACAGTTCTCAAAGCCGACGGACTTGCGCTCGGTAAAGGCGTGCTCATATGTGCAAATAAGCAAGAAGCGCTCGACGGGCTTAAAGAAATAATGCTGGACAAGGCTTTCGGCAGCGCAGGCAATACTCTCGTGATCGAGGATTTCCTCACCGGTTTCGAGTGTTCCGCGCTCGCGTTCTGCGACGGTAAGACCATCGTCCCGATGACGACGAGTCAGGACCACAAACGCGCGCTCGACGGCAACAAGGGGTTGAATACCGGCGGAATGGGTACGTTTTCACCTTCTTACAAGGTGGATAAAGCCATGGAAAAGCGCATATACGACGAAGTCTTACTCCCCACGTTAAAGGGACTTATCGCCGAGGGGATCGAATTCAAAGGCGTGCTTTACGCCGGGCTGATGATAAACGGCGACAAAATCAAAGTCTTGGAATACAACGCCCGTTTCGGCGACCCCGAGACGCAGGTTATACTTCCGAGACTTGCGACCGACCTCTTCGACATATTCGAAGCGTGCATAGACGGAACACTCGACAAAATCAAAATCGAATGGACGGGCAACGCCGCCGTGTGCGTGATCGCGGCGAGCGGCGGTTATCCCGAGCATTACGAAAAGGGCAAAGAGATCTCGTTCGGGGATATGGACGGCGATATAATCGTATTCCACGCGGGCACGGCGACAAAGGACGGCAAACTCGTGACGAGCGGCGGCCGCGTTCTCGGCGTAACCGCGCTTGCGCCCACTCTCAAAGAGGCGCGCGACAAGGCGTATAAGAACATAAAAGCCGTATCTTTCGAAAAGATACATTACAGAACGGATATTCTCAAAGAACTTTGAGATAAGCAACAGGGGCGGCACATGATAAGACGAATATTTGTAGAGAAAAAAGACGGATACGATACCGTCAGACAAAAGAAACAAATGGAGATCGAGAGCGCGCTTTCCGTCAAGTTCGAGGACATGCGCCTTATTCTCCGCTATGACATAGAGGGCATGGACGACGGCGATTACGAGCAGGCGAAGGTCACCATTTTTTCCGAACCCCCCGTCGATATTTTGTACGAGGAGAATATCGATCTCGACGGGTACGCGGTGATTGGCACCGAATTGCTCCCCGGGCAGTACGACCAGAGAGCGGATAGCGCCGCGCAATGCGTGCAACTTCTCACGAGGAAAGCCCGTCCGCTTATCCGCACCGCCACACTCTACGCGTTCAAAGGCATAGACAAAACGACGCAAAAACAGCTTGAAAAATATCTCGTCAACCCCGTGGAAGCGCGGCTTTGCTCGCTGGATAAGCCCGAAACTCTCGTCGCCGTCTACGACGAGCCCGCGCCCGTTCCCACCGTCAACGGCTTTTGCGATATGACGGAAGAACAAATAACCGCCTACCACAAATCAATGGGCTTTGCGATGAGCATTGCGGATATAAAGTTCGTGCAGGGGCATTTCAGAAAAGAGGGCAGAGACCCGATAGAGACCGAACTCAAAGTCATAGACACCTATTGGTCGGATCACTGCCGTCACACGACTTTCTCCACTCACCTCACGGATATAAAGATAGACGATTCAGAAGTATCGGAGTGCGTCGAGGCGCGCAAACTTTACGACGAGCTTCACCAAAAGCGCGCCGCCGGCAGAGAGGACAAGAAATATCCGACGCTCATGGACATGGCGACCATGGG
>CANQCB010000109.1 GCA_947589145.1 uncultured Clostridia bacterium
CCGCACGATAATGGTGGGCATAGCCGGCTCGATAGGCATAATCGGCGTCGCGATCGTGCTTGCGTTCTCCACGGGAATATCCAACTACATATACCAGATGGAGACGGATATGCTCTCGGGCTATCCCGTATCCGTCGCCGAGTCCGCCGTGGACTATTCGCAGCTCATAAGCATGACGCTGGATCTGGCGACGCAGGAAGAGGAAACGGGCCGCGAACCGAATAAAGTTTATGTAAACAAGATCGTCGAGGCGATGACGCAGTTAAGCGGGTCGCAGGTAACTAACGATATTACGCAAGAATATCTTGACTATATTGAGGCTATGCCCGCAGAGGACTATGAAACATTGCAATATAGTTATGGTATAAATTTTGCAAATAACATATACACCGATTACTGTTTTGAGGACGAAACTACGTCTATCGATAGTCAAGGTAACCCCATTACCGCCCTCGATTCGGAAGGGCAGCCGATTCCCGTCCGCAAAACTTCAATAACAGGTATTCGCGCTATATTCACCGGTGTTCTCAACGAGATAGAACAATATTCCAATTACACGAGCATAATATCGAGCATATCGACGTTCGGCGAAGTGCCCGACAAAAAGGACTACATACTTTCGCAATACGACATAGTGGCGGGCGAGTACCCCGAGCAGAGCGACAAGGGCGCGCTCGTACTTGCGCTGTCGGGTAACGACGAGTTGGACGACCTTACTTTGGCGCAATTCGGCTATGTCTCCGCGCGTGAGTTCGTAAACTATGCTTTTGGCTTGGCAAACAAAAACGATAAAACGGGGGCTTACGCCGATTTCTATCAAGAAGAGTTGCCGCACATGCAAGACGCATTCGATTATTCGAAGTTCATAGGTGAAGGTTCAAAAACCTTTACTTGGTATCCCAACGAGACGGTATATTCCGTCAATCCGAAAACTTCTGAAACGGAAGATCCCGAAGAGGGAGAAAAACGTAACCCCAGCGGGAATACATATACTTATCATACTTATGCCGATGAGTTTGTTGAAACGGACGTTAAAAAGGCAAACCCGGTAGATATGTCCGTAGCTTGCATATTGAAACCCAAAGGGGGCGTTAGGTACGGTATGCTTTCTTCGGGTCTGTACTACACCAAGGCGTTGACCGAATACGCTCGCGGAATAGAAATGAATGACGAAACGAGATCTCCGATAGTGCAGGACGCTATTGCAAGCACGAGAGATCCGCAAGGAGTTGTTGACGTAAAATATAGTTACACATACTATTACGACGCTTACGCCGATACTGAGGACTCTCAATATATTCCGGGAGCCGAAGTTCAGCCAATAGTGCGAGACAAGAAAAAAGAATCCGGAACCGAAACAGATCATACGGTGCCGTTTGGTTCAAGCGGTTCAGACCTCGGCAGTCAGGCTGCGTTGGCAAATATGCAAAGTATGTTAATGGATCATTTGCAAAAAGCATACGCATATCTTGCAATGGGCAATGTGCAAGGCGTTTTGGACGAGTTACGAGCACTCGCGGAAGAAATGAACACTTTTTCGGATAATATAGTCACGTTAAGAGCGCTTGGCGCTGCACCGCTACCGAATCGTATAATCTTCTGGGCTTCCGACTTCAAACAAAAGGACGCAATAACCGCCTATCTCGACGAGTGGAACGAGCCCGACAACGGTCACGTCTGGAAAACCGATTCGAACGGGCAAATAGTATACAATGATAAAGGCGAAAAGGTAGTTGATGAAACAAAAACCGTGCAATATACCGACATACTCGGCGTAATAATGACCATGGTCAATCAGCTGATTATGATGATAACCGCGGCGTTGATAGTATTCACGTCCATTGCCCTTGTCGTCTCCACCGTCATGATAGGCATAATAACCTATGTCTCCGTCGTCGAGCGCACCAAGGAGATCGGCGTTATCCGCGCCATGGGCGGCAGCAAACTCGACGTGCGCAACCTCTTCAATGCCGAGACATTCATTATCGGGTTGATAGCGGGCATTATCGGCATAGTCGTGACATACATTCTCTCACTCGTCGCGAACCTCATAATCGGCGGTTTCACGGGTATTTACACCATAGCCTCTCTCCAATTCTGGCAGGCGCTCATAATGATAACGATCTCCGTTGCCCTCACTCTGATTTCGGGACTTATTCCGGCGAGCAAGGCGGCGAAGAAGGACCCCGTTGTCGCTTTAAGAACCGAATAGTACGGGGGAAGTCACATAGCACCGTTGATGGACGCGAACCGAGAACGTTATTGCTCAGTCATTTACGCTATTAGTAAACTCCCTCGCTATGGAAGGGAAGGCACATAGCACCGCTGATACGCGCGCCCCGACGTTCGCTTCTGCTCGGTTACATACGTTTTAAGTATGCGCCCTCGCGAAGCTCCGTCTCTCGCACGTCTGAGTGGCACTCTGTGCCTTCCACGGGTTGGTTCATTTCTGACTTTTGCAAGAAGATATGTTATAAGTAAACTCCTGCGTCGAAATAACCTCTCTCGTGCCTCTGAGCACCACTCTCCGCCGTCCACTGTTTCCGGCTTGCAAGAGGACGATTTGAAGTAATAATCACGGCTTTTTCGGGGAAGTAATTACTTAACTTGTGACTAACATTGTAAATCATCATAAAAATTTAGTTATTTTAGAGTGTACAACTCCATAACCAAAAATTAAACAAAGATTTTTAGTTTTTAGAGGAAGGGGGGGCGGGGGAAACCCACTTTGTACACAAAAGGGGTTTCCCCCGCAAACACTTACAATAAAAATAAATAAAGAATTTTAAGTTTTTTTGGAAAGGGGGTGCAGGGGGAAAACCTTTTTGTACACAAAAAGGTTTTCCCCCTGCAAAGACCCATTCCCAAAAAAAGGAGAAAAAATGAAAACAGATGCGATAATAATCATGGACGGTTTTGGCTTTCGGAAGGAAAGCAAGGGCAACGCGGTAAAAGCGGCAGGCACGCCCAATTTGGACAGGCTTATGGCGAAATATCCGCACACGCTGATTGACGCGAGCGGGTTGGCTGTGGGGCTGCCCGCGGGGCAAATGGGCAACAGTGAGGTCGGACACCTGAACATAGGTGCAGGCAGGGTTGTTTATCAGGACATTACCGCGATAGACAAAGCGATCGAGGACGGCGAGTTTTTCGAGAATAAAGAGTTCGTCGCGGCAATGGATAATTGCAAAGCGAGCGGCGCGCTCCACCTTGTCGGACTGCTGTCGGACGGCGGCGTACACTCGATGAATATTCACCTTT
>CANQCB010000110.1 GCA_947589145.1 uncultured Clostridia bacterium
GACTATGACACGGTATTCGTCGGCTATCCCATTTGACGGGCCATGCCGCAAGTCCCCACCAAATGGGATAGCCGACGAATACCGTGTCATAGTCCTCCCAGCCGTCCACAGTCGTCTTTTCAAGTTCGATGTTTTGAAGACTCTCGTCATTATGCTCCCTGCAAACGCGGCTGTTCTGATTCGTCCAGCTCAGATCGTCTGAGGTATAAGGCTCTTTCGGAATGAGTTCGAAGAGATCGCCGTGCGTCGCCTCGGCAATATAGCCTGCAACCCGCTCCGTATTGTTCGTCGCCGAAAAGTACACGACGAGGGTGCCGTAAGAGGTGTTTGTGTCGGGCTTGTCGGGTGTCGTCGGATTGGACGGCGTGTCCGGTTCATCGGGCTGAGAGGGCGTCGTCGGATTGGACGGCGTATCCGGTTCGTCCGGCTCGTCGGGATTCGTAGGATTGGACGGCTCGTCGGGATTCGTAGGATTAGACGGTGTAGACGGCGTAGACGGAGTGTCCGGTTCATCGGGAGTCGTCGGAGTCGAAGGCGTGGAAGGCGTAGACGGCGTGGAAGGGTTATTCGGATTATTCGGAGTATTCGGCTCTTCGGGCACGGGATTATCGCTATCGGGCGTGTCCGGATTTTTCGTCTCCTCTCCGCAGGCAGAAAAGACGAGCGAGGTCGAAAGCATCATCGTAGTCAAAAACAGCAGAAATCTCTTCTTCATGGTTTTTCTCCTTTTACGGTGACGAAAAGTAAACCGCGTCACCTTTTATCTTAAAATTCTCCGTTCCATTCGCGCGGGGCAGAGCCGAACATCCCCGCAGAGTTCCCGTACTGCAAGCGGAAGGATCTCCCCCGATCGCCCCTGTCGAGCGCGCGGATCCTATCCATCTCCTCATCGGAAAGCTTGAAGTCGAAAACTTGAATGTTTTCCTGAATATGCGCGGGATTGGTCGAGCCGGGAATGACCGAAAATCCCTCCTGAATATGCCAGCGGACGATGACCTGCACGACGCTTTTGCCGTGCGCCTCTGCAATCTCTTCGAGCGTCGTATCCCCGAGAAGAGTATCGTCGGCGTGCTTTAAGGGATACCAACACTCCACTTGGATGTTATACTGTGCGGCAAGTTCCCTCGTCTCCACGCGCTGTGCCATCGGGTGGCACTCGATCTGCATGACCTGAGGTTTGATCTCCTCATCCATGATCGCGTTGAACGCCTCCATGCGGTTGTCGAAGTTGGAGATGCCGAGGGCGCGGATCTTCCCCTCGCGGTAGGCATCCTCCATCGCCCGCCATGCGCTCTCGATCGTCGCGATCGAGCCCGCGGGATGATGGAGATACAGAAGGTCGATGTACTCCACGTCGAGACGGTCGAGCATTTGATCGATCGCGGTCGCAGCATTTGCATACTCGCTCGGCCAAAGTTTGTCGGTGATCCAGATCTCCTCGCGGGGGACGCCACTGTCCTTGATCCCTTGCGCGACGCCCCTCTCGTTGAGGTAGCCGTGTGCGTCGTCCAGATGACGGTATCCCGCCTCAAGCGCCGCGGCGACGCATTCGCGCGAAGTGCGGTTCAGCGTCCCGAGATCGCCGTTTTCAAGTTCCTGTATCTGCGTTCCGAGCCCGAAACGGGGCATTTGAACGCCGTTATTGAGGGTGATGAGCGGAACGCCCTCCACCGAAGTGATATTTGATTTGCTCTGCGGTCCTTCCCCGGGAGCCTCCTCTGTGATGGGGAACCCCGAAGAAGGCGTTTCGGGCTGATTTTGGTTGCCGCCTTGGCTTTCCTGTTCGATGCCGCTCTGCGAGCCGCCTTGGCTTTCCTGTTCGTTGCCGCTCTGCGAGCCGCCTTGGCCTTCCTGTTCGTTGCCGCTCTGCGAGCCGCCTTGGCCTTCCTGCTCATTGCCGCTCTGCGAGCCGTCCTGGGTTCCCTGTTCGTTTTGGGTGCCGCCTTGGTTCCCCCCTTGCCCACCATCTTGGTTTCCGCCACACGCCGCAAACGGGAATGCAAGCAAGAGACACATCAAAAGAGCGCAAATGCTTTTGAAATGTTTCATGATTCCTCCTTCCTTTGCTTTGCCAATATTATACAACACAAACCCCGCCGTGTAAAATACCGATTTTGCAATCCGCTATAACTTCGGCGCATAGTAAAAGCGGCAGATTGAAAACTGCAAAATACATCAAAGTGGAGTTCAATTTTTACTTGACATAAGAAAAATAAAATACTATAATAGTATTATTTGGGACTATTATAGGAGCGAAATATGAACAAAACCATTAACAGCCAACAAAAAGACATTTACGCTATTTGGGCAAAGGTCAATATCCTCTATACGGTATGGGCAGACCGACACAAGATAAACTGCAACACGCTCATGCTTTTCTACGAGTTGGATATCTACGGGCAGACCTCGCAGAAACTTCTTGCCGACCATTTGGGGATCCCCAAGCAGACGGTAAGCAATATCGTCAAGTCATTATTGCGGGAGAATTATGTCACGATGCTTCCGTCGGAAAGGGACAAGCGCGAAAAAATGCTCGCTTTAACGCCGCAAGGAAAGAAGTATTCCCGCAAATTTCTTCTTCCGCTCTATGAACTCGAACAGCGGACGATCAGAATGGTTGGCGAGGAAAGAATCGAGCAAATGCTTGAAACCGAAAAGCTCTTTAATCTTGTCTTTGAAAAAAATATGGCAGAAACGGAATGAACCCCCTCTATGAAAATACAATTATCCGACCATTTCAATTATAAAAAACTTATTTTGTTTTCGCTCCCGTCGATCATCATGTTGATATTCACTTCGCTTTATGGGATCGTCGATGGGCTGTTCGTAACAAATATGGTGGGCAAAACTCCTTTTGCCGCTATCACCTTTATTTTTCCCGTGCTGAACATTCTTGGAACGATCGGCTATTTGTTCGGCACGGGCGGAAGCGCGCTCATTTCCAAAACTTTGGGCGAGGGTGACAGAGAAAAAGCAAACAGACTGTTTTCATTGTTTACATACCTATCCGCCGCTGTCGGGATCTTCATGGGCGTTGTCGGTTTTTTCGTGATACGCCCCGTTGCCGAACTCTTGGGCGCAGAGGGCGAACTTTTGGAAAACTGCGTCGTCTATGCAAGAATTATGTTGATTGCCCTGCCCGCATGGAGTTTGCAGTATGAATTTCAGACCTTTTTCGTGACGGCGGAAAAACCTCATCTTGGACTTGCCGTAACCGTCTTGGTAGGCGTTGCGAATATGGGGCTTGACGCTCTCTTTAT
>CANQCB010000111.1 GCA_947589145.1 uncultured Clostridia bacterium
GACGGCGCGCCCGCGAGAGGAAAGCACCCCGATGACGAAGCGGCGGACCTCTTTACCGTCACCTACGACGGAAGGCAGCACCCCCTCGCAACGACAGTTTTCGGCAAACTCGACGGCGACCAGACCACCGGTTACGATGTGGCAAGTTATAGGTTCGATGGCGGAGAGAGCGGGGCTTCCGCCACGCCGCTCGGCTACGGCTATTATGTGTGCCGCGTTACTTCCCGCGCGCTCGGCGGAGCGGACGGCAGCAACTACACGGTAGAAGAGGGCCTCCACGCCTATGTGTACGTGGCAAAGCGCGCCGTCACCGTGAATATCATAGACAAGGCTCACCATATCTACGGCGAAAGCGAGGAGGCATTCGGTAGGTCCGATTGGGAAGTGGACCCCTCCACCGCTATGGCACCGGGCGAAGACAAAACCGTGCTCGGCGTTGTCCTCACCCGCGACTCGGGCAAAGATGTCGGCTCTTACAAGGTTGAGGGCAAGTACTCCAACGAAAACTACGATGTGACCTTTAAGGGAAGTTGGGAAAACGGTACATGCGGCACGTTTGTCATCGAGCCCAGGCCGATTACCGTGCACCTGATAGATAAGACGGTGACCTATGGCACGGAACTTCCCGAAGGCGAAGATCTCGCGTCCGATATTACGCTGTGGTACGCAACGTACGACAACGGCATTCACGGCATTGCGATAATTCAGGGCGACGACATTCACCTCACGATGAAAATCCAATACAACGATGCCGATTTTACGGACACGAAATACCTTAAAGTCAAGAGTTATGCGGTAAAGGGGGGCTGGGATAACGATAATTACGCAGTGTCATTCCAAAGCGAAAGCATGTATTCCTCGGCGGAATCGCGCTATATCGTCGAACAGTGCCGATTGCGCGTATCCCTCTTTGATAAATACACCGAATACGGTTATGACCGCCCCGAAATATCCACTGCCTTTACGGGATTTGCGCCGAGGGATGAAGAGTACTTCAAAGATAACCCGGATACGCTGTTTATACGTTTCTTCTTCTACGATCCCGCAAAAAGGGTAGAACTTTTGCCCGGCGCCATGTACGATCCGGTGGGGATCTATGCGGTCCGCGGCGAGGTTACGGGCACATACGATCCTATCGGCGCCAACTACGACGTCTACTTTGTGGGCAGCTGGAGCGACAATACCTATCCCGACCTTGTTCAGCAGGCGGGCGTCTATCAGGTTACGCCGCGCACGATAAGCATAATAATCAAGAGCGTTACAAGCGAGTACGGCGTAATCGCCTACGTGCCCATTGAGTTGCAGGACGGCTCGCCCCGACTTGTGGGCTCGGACACGTTGGAGGGCTTGAATATAGTCTACAAGACGGACGCGTATCACGACGGCAAAACCAACAAACCGGGCGTCTATGACATAAAATTCGAGTCCATCGGCAATCCCAACTACCGCATCAGCGGTGCCGTGGCCATCGGCGCGACCTACACCGTAAAACCGCGCAATATAATAATCACCGCGGGCGACCAGAGCGGCGAATACGGCGATGATCACAATATAGAGAGCGTTAAAGGCGAACATTGGCGCGCAGATTGGGTGACGGAAAGCGGCGAAAAGATTGACGGTTACGACGGCATTGCCTATGCCGACGACGCGATTAACAATCTTTACTTGCTGTGCGATATTTCCAAAAACTCGCCCGTCGGCGAATATGCGCTCTATGCAAGCTACTCGGATCCCGATGGATGCTATAATATTATAAACGAGCAGTACGGACAGTACGAGATTGTTCCGCGCGAAATTACCGTGTGGATAAACGACTACGAGTTGGAGTACGGTGAGGACCATGTCGCCAACTTCCGCATGAATATCAATAACAGAGGTAGCGGGTACTACTTTACGCGCGAGAAAGGCGGAGATCCCATCGCCTTCCGGAACGACCCCATCAACGAATCCTATCTCACGCTGGATGTCACCCAAACCGGCAATGTCGGTAAGTATCTCATTGGCTTCATCTACGATGACTCCAATTATAACGTTACGATTCAAGGCACTTGGTTGGGTGACGACAGAAAGGCAATCGGCGGAACGTATACGATCAGTCCCCGCATGATTACCGTCACAATTAATAATCAAGAGGGCGAATACGGCGACGAACACACGCTCAGCCAACGCTACGGCGTAGATTGGACGGCTTCGCGTGCGGCGGGCGGTAAGGCGATAATCGGTACGGACGATCTTATGTTGGAATTTTCCACCGACGCGTTCGCAAACAGCGGCGTGGGCAACTACGGTATCACCGCCACCTGCGGAAACGGCAATTACCAAGTCACGGTCATTGACGGCGTTTACAAAGTCACGCCGAGAAAGCTTGTCGCAAAGGCCTATGGCGAGAGCGAGTATGGAGATCCGATACAGGATGTCAAACTCAAACTTACCCGTGCCACCGAGGGTCTCGACGGTCCCGGCATCATGTCTTGGGACGAAGCCTACCTCACGATCGATCCGTATTTCGATGTTGATAGTAAATCGCCCGTGGGAAGTTATCCCGTCACTTACAGGATAAACGGCGAACTTGGCGAAAACTATGAGATTGTAAACGAAGCCGATGGCGAATACGTCATCAAGCCGCGCGAGATTGTTGTGGATATCGACAGCATTACGCAGATATACGGCGAGGCTGCGCGAAATCTTACCTTCTCGGTCTCCCGCGCGGGCGGCAAAGAGGGCGAGGCTATTATTGACGGGGAAATCGCTATTATCCTACGCGTTCTTGATTTCAGCCGCAATGCGGGCGAATACATCATCGACATGCGGGAAATCGAAAACGGCAACTATCACATCACGGTGAACAAAGGTAAGTACACAATCGACAAAAAGGGAATCACCGTGCGCATTGACGATCAGTCGTCGGAATACGGCTCCGCGACGGCGGCGCTTACCTCCGGCGAAATCGAGGGCCTCGTCGAGGGCGACGATCTCGGACTTTCGCTCCGCGTCGAATGGGGCGACGACCTCGCATGGCACAATGTCGGCGAGTACGCCATTGTCGGGACCTACGACAACGCCAACTATCTCGTAACGTTCGACGGCACTTGGTCGGTTGACGACAAGATAATCGGCGGCACGTACACCGTGTACAAGGCGAAGAACCTTTGGATCAAAGAGTACTCGGGCGACGGCACCGTCGTGCAGGGCAACGGGCTCGGCGAGGGCGAGGCGCCTGTGGCGAAGTTCGGCGAAGCGGT
>CANQCB010000112.1 GCA_947589145.1 uncultured Clostridia bacterium
GAGTAGCCGGTCCGCACAAGATTCAGGGAATCGGCGCAGGCTTCGTGCCCGACGTGCTTAACACGAAGATCTACGACGAAATAATAGCGGTAGAAAACGAGGAAGCGTTCAAAGCGGGCAAAGAGATCGCTCTCAAAGAGGGCATACTTGTCGGCATATCTTCGGGCGCGGCAATTCACGCCGCAACCGTCCTCGCAAAGCGCCCCGAAAACAAGGGCAAGACGATAGTAGTCCTGCTTCCCGACACGGGAGACAGATATCTTTCCACCCCTCTGTTCGCATAAGCGCATAAGGCGTGCATAAACGCATAAGACGGGAATCCCCTTTGTCTGCATAAAACGCGGGCAAAGGGGATTATATCATGTAATTTCCTCCGTCGTTTTTTTTGTCCAAAATATCCTGCAAGGTAATGCTGTCGAGATAGTCGGTAATCGCCTTATAAAGCCCTCGCCAGACGTTGACGGTTGCGCATTCCGCCGCGCGTGGACAGGTGTTCGGTTCGTGGTCGAGACAGGAAACGGGCGTGAGACTGCCCTCCGTTGCGCGAAGAATGTCGCCGACGGTATACTTATCGGGAGATTTGGCGAGCATATAGCCGCCTTGATATCCTCTGTTTGTTACCAAAAAATCCGTGCGATTGAGAATGGGCATGATCTGTTCGAGATACTTTTTCGAAATATCCTGCCGCGCCGCAATATCTTTCAACACGATATATCCGCACCCGACATGCTCGGCAAGATCGATCATCAATCTCAGCGCATATCTTCCTTTTGTGGAAATTTTCATATTTCTCACCTCTATCTTCTATAATACCATAGATTTGGTAGGTAAGTCAATACGTACCGTTTCAAAAGGCAAATTTTTTAACAAAAAAACGAACGATAATTCGTTCGTTTTTTCAAAGTTTATTTTTCTTTATCGTCGCCGAGAAGAATATATTTGCCTTTCTCGTCCTTTTCGATGACCTGATAGGATTCGTGCCTTTCCATGAGTATTTTGCGGAAAGATTCATAATTTTCCGCGCCGAGATCGTCGGGGGTTATACAGCAGAAGTCGTCCTCGGTAAAGTCGATTGCCAGCATATTTTCATAGACGACGACAGCCACGCGGCTCAATTTTTGAGAGAACGAATGCAGGACGTTTTCTCCGATGAGATAAGAAACAGAGATTTTTCCGCCCTCGACGTTTAATTCCATATCCGTAACGCCGTTAAAGCGCGAATAAAAGTCCTCGATCGATTGCGCGAACTGCGTTTTAATTCTGCCGCTTTTTCGGGCTTTGGAAATAGCGGATACGGATATGCTTACGATCGTAGCCGCGCCGCAGAAGGTGACGATAATCCCGATCACGAGCACAAAGGCTTTCATTTTTTCGGGCAGAACGCCGACGAGAATAATTCCCACGCCCGCGAGGGTGAGCGTAATTCCGAGAATGAACATAATGACAAGTCGCATTTGAGAGGGCGGAAGCATTTCGAGCATAATGTTCATTGCGCTTTGCTGTCTCTTTAACTGTTCGTTTTTGTCGAGAGAGATTTTTGCTTTCATCGTTCTACCAATCCAATTTGGATAATTTTTTGGAGTTCGCGACCTTAACGTCGTCATAGAGGGCGAAATACTTTTCCTTGAAACTTTCGGGCAGGTCGGCGATACCTTCCGCCGCGATAAGTTCCGCGAGTTCGTCGGGCGAAAAATCCGACATGGAGATCTCGCCGTCGTAATTTTCGAATAATTTCATAATATCCCTTTCGGTCATATTGCCTCCGCATTTGCGTTATCCGCATTTATTGTAACACATCGGATAGTTCATTGCAATCAATTGACTTAAAAAGTCCGATATAATATAATATAAACATGATTACGGTAATCGATTATGGCGCAGGTAACCTTTGCAGCGTGATAAACGCCGTGAAATATCTCGGCGAAAAGCCGACGGTAACGGCGGACGCGGACGCAATAGCGCGTGCGGACAAGATAATACTTCCTGGCGTCGGCGCTTTCGGCGAGTGCATGAAGCGCCTGAAAAACGGAATTTCCGACGCCGTAATCTCTGCCGTGAAAAGAGGCGCGCCCATTCTCGGGATATGTCTCGGACTTCAACTCTTTTTCGATTACTCAAACGAGTTCGGACGCACGGACGGCTTGAAACTCATACGCGGCGGCGTGGAAAAGCTCGATTCGCAGGGCAGAAAACTTCCGCACATAGCCTGGACAAGCATAGAAGTAAACCCGAAAAGCAAACTTCTCGGCGGCGTCAAAAGCGGCGAATACTTCTATTTCGTGCACTCGTATCGCGCAAAAGCGGATGATCCCGACGACGAAGCGGCGACCGCGACATACGGCGAAACGTTCACCGCCGCGGTAGAAAAGGACAACGTGTTTGCCACCCAATTCCACCCCGAAAAGAGCGGCGCGGTGGGTCTGAAAGTACTTGCAAATTTCTTATCGTTATAAAAAACCGCGAGCATAAAAAACGCAAACTCAAAAGGAGAAGCATGACCTCGAAACGCATAATACCATGCTTGGACGTAAAGGACGGGCGCGTCGTAAAAGGCGTGAATTTCGTCAACCTCATCGACGCGGGCGACGCTGTGGAAAACGCCGTGCAATACGAACGTGAAGGCGCGGACGAAATCGTCTTTCTCGACATAACCGCGACGTATCGAGGCAATCAAACCGTGGCGGATATGGTGCGCAGGGTCGCGGAACGGTTGTTCATTCCGTTCACCGTCGGCGGAGGAGTGCGTACCACCGACGACATGCGGAGCATACTTCGGGCAGGCGCGGACAAAGTGGGCGTGAACAGCGCGGCGGTTCGCCGCCCCGAACTCATAAGCGAGGGCGCTGAACTTTTCGGCAGTCAGTGTATCGTGCTGGCGATAGACGCCAAGCGCGAGGGCGACGGTTGGACGGTATACACGGCGGGCGGCAGGCACAACGAGGGCATAGACGCCGTCGAGTGGGCGAGGCGCGGCGTCGAGCTGGGCGCAGGCGAGATCCTCCTCACGAGTATGGACGCCGACGGCACGAAAAACGGCTTCGACCTTGCTCTTACCAAAGCGGTATCCGAAGCGGTGAGCGTGCCCGTAATAGCCAGCGGCGGCGCGGGCGCTCCCGAACATTTCAAACAGGCGTTCGAATGCGGCGCGGAAGCGGCGCTTGCGGCATCACTGTTCCACTTCCGACAACTCGATATACGCGACCTCAAATCGTATCT
>CANQCB010000113.1 GCA_947589145.1 uncultured Clostridia bacterium
ACGTGGACAACGACTTCACTCCCTTCCGCAATATCATCAATGAATGGTACGCGAAAGACACGTCGAAGAAAATCCGCTCCGTGTTCAAGGCAAAAGGCAATTCGGGTAAACATCTCTGCACGATCCCGCCCTATGGCTACAAGAAGGTCGAGAACGACAAGCAAAAATGGGTTGTGGACGAGGAAGCCGCGACGGTCGTCAAGGAAATCTTCGCCTTGTGCATGAAGGGCTATGGTCCGACGCAGATAGCGCGGATATTGACGGAACGGGAAATCGACACACCGACGATCCATAACCGTAAATACGGTTTGCCTGCAACTTCGCTTCAAATAGAGTACCCCAACATTTGGTGTACGGAATCGGTCAAAGGTATTCTCTCTAACCCTGCTTATCTCGGTCATACGGTAAATTTCCGAACGAAGAAAAAATCGTATAAGAGCAAGAAGAAAATTGACTTGCCGCCCGAAGAATGGGTAACGTTCGAGAACACACATGAAGCGATTATCGACGAGGAAACGTTTGCCGTTGTTCAAAGGATAAGAGCCGCTAAACGTCGTCCGAGCCGTATGGGAGAAATGAGTGTGTTTTCAGGGCTTGTGTTCTGCGCCGACTGTGGAAAGAAGATGTATCTTGCCCGTTGCGCGACAATGAAGCAGAAAGAGTATTTCAACTGTTCCACCTACCGAAAAAAGAAGAAAAACCTTTGTAGTTCTCATCAAATAACGGTAGAAGCCGTGGAGAAAATCGTTCTCGCAGACTTACAGCGGATATTCGCTATGGCGAAGGAACACGAAAGAGGCTTCCTATCCATGCTCCAAAACAATGCCGACAAAGAAAGCAGGAAGAAACTCGCGGCGTATGCGCAGGAGAAAGAAAACGCCGAACGGCGCGTACAGGCTCTTGACCGTATCATCCGAAACCTCTATGAGGATAAAGTAAACGGTGCGCTCTCCGACGAACGCTTTCGCAAACTTTCGCAGGAGTACGAGAACGAACAATCAGCGTTGAGTGCGCGAATTCGAGAATTGCAAGAAATTTTAATGAAGGCAAAAGAACAGTCCGATAACGTAAATCGCTTTATGAGGCTTATTCGCAAGTACACAGAGATCACGGAACTTACACCCGAAATCGTGCGTGAGTTCATTGAGAAGGTCATAGTACACGAAAAGCAAAAGAGCGACGGCGGCAAACGGACACAAGCGGTGGAAATCATCTACAACTGCGTAGGAGTAATTCCCGACTTCGCGCAGGAAGAAGCCGCTTAACACGGGAGGGACAACGAATAAGCGGTTTGACTAACCGCCAAACCGCTTATTCATAGAATCCCTATGGAAGCCACCCTCAGCGTCGGTGGATTTTTTTCGTCCGCAATTTCCGAAGTCACTCGACGGCGTCGAAAGCCATTCAATCGTATACAGCGACAGTATACAAAAAAAGAGCGCCGCCCTTTTCGCCTCTACGTTACGGACGGTAAATGGCGGTCGAGCGCAGCGCCAAACGGTAAAATTTCTCCTGCGGCGGGAATAAACAAACATTTGACGATTTTGCGTTCTTGTATTTCGCGGTCATGTGATATAGAATTCTTTTAATGGAGAATATAAACGATATGAAGTACAAAGATTGGTTGAACGAATGGCTTACGGTCTATGTGCGTCCCGTCGCAAAAAGGCGCACTCTCGAAAGATACGAACGGATCTGTCGAAGGCAGATTGTACCCGCGCTCGGCGAATACGATCTCGAAGAACTGTCAGCTTTGCTTTTACAACGGTTTATCACGGGATTGTCGCCGCAATATGCGCCCAATACGGTGAGCGGCGCGCTTTCGGTTATAAAAAACTCTCTGAAACAAGCGGTGGCGGCGGAGTTTCTTCCGAAACAAATTACGAGCGCGCTAATAAGGCCTCGACTCGAAGAAAAACCGATAGAGTGTTTTTCCGCGGACGAGCAAAGGAAAATAGAAAACCATATCGCGGGCAGCAATAGACCAAAACTCGTCGGTGTTCTGCTCTGTCTCTATACGGGACTTCGAATCGGAGAACTTCTCGCCCTCGAATGGAAGGATATCGATTTTTCGAAAGGGCTGATTTATGTATCGAAATCCTGTCATGACAGTTGGGGAGAGGCCGGTTATCGCAAAATCATCGAAAAGCCGAAAACGAAAAACTCGGAGCGGCTTATCCCCGTTCCCGCTCCGCTTACGAAGATATTGAAAAAAGCAAAGCGCGAGATCGGCGGAACTTACGTCATAGGCGGCGACAGTACCGTCTCCGTCCGCTCCTATCAACGGACTTTCGAGCTACTTCTGAATAAGCTCAAAATATCGCGCCGCGGATTTCATTCGCTTCGCCACACCTTTGCGACCCGCGCCGTCGAGTGCGGCATGGACGCGAAAACGCTTTCGGAAATTCTCGGACACAAAAACGCAAACATCACCCTTAACCGCTATGTGCACAGTCTTATGGATCATAAGCGCAGCATGATGAACCGCCTCGGAAAATTATTGCAATAAAAAAAGACGGTTTGGTCCGTCTGTTTGTTCACGGAATATTTTAATCCGCGTATCTTTTCCCATATCGTAAACAATTTTATCATACGGAAATCTAAAATGCAATACCTTTTTGAAAAAAAGATATTGATTTTTTTTCGAATTTGTCGATTTTTTTCTATCAAATATCACGGGCGTTGTTCGCGGATTAAAATAATCCATGAACAATTTTTTACAATATTTTGCAGAGACTTTCGAAGCTTTTCCCGAGCACGAACGGCGATCGATATTATTTGCGGGTTGGCGCGGAATGCCCGTGTAAATCGAAATCAAGGGAGGAGCTTTATATAGGGCGTAACGAATAAATTTTTACGGAAAAAAGAAAAATGAATTGCCGTTCGACAGTGATGCCGCACGCGGAAGCGAGCGGACGCATTATTTGCAGTCGCAAGCGCCCCGTTTTCCGTGCGGACGGGGGAATCATAAAAACAGCTATATGAATGCAAGAAATCAAAAATAAAAATCAAAAAACAGGAGGAAAATTCTTGATGAAAAAAACGATGAAAAAAGTTATTGCGGGTTTTATCGCAATGGCGTTGATACTCGGCGTCATGGTATCCGTAGCGGTGGGCTGCGGGCCGAACGACGAGAGTATTCCCTACGAAACGGGCGTCTATCAGACGGATGCTACCGACGGGG
>CANQCB010000114.1 GCA_947589145.1 uncultured Clostridia bacterium
AGGAAAAATACAAGACCGCGCTCGGGGAGTTCAAACGACACTCCGTCGAGCGCTCTCACGTCCTCGCCGTTCTTTATATGATATATTTTTGTTAAGTCTTTTACGGTTAAAGACACTATAACCTCCTGTCATAATTTATTACGGCAAGCGGCGCATAAAGATAAAATGATTATGCGCCGCTCAAACCGGTCACATTTTTATTGTAGTTGATTTAATTATGCCTGTATGGAAATTACCGTCAGCGACAATAAGTTCATATTTTTTGCGGCTGAGTCATCGGCGTCGGAAGTTACATATACGTAAGATTCATCTAAGGTTGCCGTAAATTCCTTAGGCGGATAGGCTGAACTGTTGGGCTTATTATAAGTAACCAGTACTGTGGAATTTGAGGGAGTGATTCCCAAACCCTTAGGCAGAGGCGCTCTTGACCAATAATCGGCGATAATTTGTCCAAAGTCAATGTTATAATTGACTATTACCAATCTTGCGTTTCCGCCTGTAATTACCGAATATGAACTCCTATATGTACCTCTCGTATGGCTGTAATTCGTTCCCGTAGTACTTGTATTGTTTTTGTCACTTATTTCAAGATCCAAAGTTGAATTATCGTAAGTGTTTGTAATTGTTGCAGTACCACTTGACACCACTCGTGCTTTTGTCTCCGAAACTTGTTCTTCGCAAAGTTCATCGATTTTCTTTTTTTCTTCCATAATAAATTCCTTCTCCGACAATGTGTTGCATTACAGTGCTGCATTACTATTGTCGATATAATTATAAATCATAATTGCTAAAAACGCAATACCTTTTTGAAAAATAAGCAAAATTGTAAAGATAAGGTAGCCAAAATGGGGGGGGATTCAATAGGGTAGTTTAGGACTATATCCTCATTATAACGATCGGATACTGTCGACGGGTTTTTTCTTTGCGGCGCGGCGTACGGGGATAAACGTTGCGGCGAACCAGGTGAATAGGGCAATGCCGAGCATTATCAATATTGACGGTGCGCCGACAAACAATAACGTCGCCTGAATACTATAAAATGTCCGAATGATGACGTTAATAACAGCGGTAAAGACAAATGTGCCTATCAGCGCAATCAACGTGCATATAACGACTATAACGCCCGATTCGGCAAAGAAGATCTTGAAAACGTCGGTACTTCGCGCGCCGATCGCCCTTAATATGCCAATCTCTTTCTGCTTGTCCGTAATGCTTACGGATATGAAGTAGAACAGCATAAGCACAGTCAAAATTGCAGAGACAATTCCCGCTATCATCATAATCAGCCGAACAAGGTTAAGATCATAACCGACGCTTCTTGCGTTGAGCGCCATTTCGCTATCTACGTAATACATAACGTCTGTATCGAAATTGACTTTTGCTTTGTTGGCTATTTCTCGCATTTGAGCGGCTGAATTGAAATTTGCAAGCACATAGGGGAAATTCGCTTCGGGGTCTATGTCCTTTGCGTAATTGGATTCAATGTTATACCGACGGGATAATTTCATCATATCGCAGAAAATTTGAGAGCAGTATATACCGCCCGAATTATCGGTAAAAAGATCGTCGCATTCATCATAAAATCCTATTATTTCACCGTCGCCGAGGTTTATAGTATTTTGCGCCGCACCTGATAAATTCTTTTTTGCAACGCTTACGGAGATCGAATGTTTTTCAAAGAAGTTTCGGATTGTATTGTGTGCCGCTTCGCGCGTCTCTTCGCTCGGCATGTCGCAAGCAAGAATAGAGTAGGGGATCAGTGAATCGGTCGCTTGTTTCAATTCGTCATATTCTTCTTGCGTAATTTCTCCCTGCTCCTTCATGTTATCCGCATAATATTGCAAATAGTTTGAGCTGACTATAAATTGATATCCGTTCAACGTTTCGGTTGCTTCATAGCCGTTAAAGAACGTGACGGGCAATTGACGGTACTCGGGATCTTTTTCATACACCCTGAGATTATTACCGCTAATATTCGCCTTCCCGCTGTTTTTATCGAATAACATATATTCAGACGAGGAATAATCGAAATAATTCATATAATGGCGATAATAGTCTGTTTTGAGCAAGTCCCTGTTCGCGAAATAAAAATCTTTATTGACAAGCCCGACAAGGCACAATGATTGAAAAAGATAATCTGTATAAAAACGGCTCTCCTCATCTATTCGCTCTTGTTCGGAAAAATCTTTCATCGCTTCTTCCGTATAGCGGTGGGGAATTTCTCCGCTGTCAAATACTCCCGATATGGTAAGAATAATCTTACTCCCGTCGCCTAAATTAATGTTCAGTCTTGTGTCTATCAATTGTTCGGGCGCCGTTATATAAGTCGGCGTACCGCGATTGCCCTCTTCGTCGAGCGGAAAATAAACGCCGTTTTTCGCACAATAGTAGAAGTAGGAGCTTACGGCTATCTCGCTTGCCGACTTCGGATATTCTCCCGCAACAAAATTGTCGCGAAGCGTATGATCTTCGGGTAGAACGGACAAATATTTGAGGGCAGGTAGCGAATCCCAAGAAGTATTCGTGATAGCGCTGTCTGTTCCGGAATGTTCGTTAGGATAAACGCCAAGCGACATACCGCCGAACGATGAAATATCTCTTTCGCCGATTGGCGCTCGATAAAATACGGCGGAAGCGCCATCTGCGTAATCATGGGTCACTTCTCCCGTGTCGAGGTCTGTTGAATGGGTTATAAGCCTCTTTTGCAGCAGAGCAAATCGGCTTCCGCTCTTGACATGAGCGTCCGCGATGGCGTTGTTTTCGTTATAGAACATAGCCGTGGACATAAGCCCGAAGAGCATAAAGGCAAAGGCGGCGAGAAAGATCGTAACAGCCAGCCTGAATCCCTTGTGCTTTAACCCCGATATGCCCATAACGGTAGCTTTGGATATGGGGAGTCTCGACTTCTTGAACTCTAATGCGTTGGTCTTTTCATTTATGTCGGCAACTGAATTATCTTTTGTTGTATCGGCTATTATCTTGCCGTCTTTGAGCTCTATAACTCTGTCCGCATAGGTCTCCGCAAACTCCCTGTCGTGGGA
>CANQCB010000115.1 GCA_947589145.1 uncultured Clostridia bacterium
TCGGGATTGTCGGGATTATCGGGATTATCGGGATTGTCGGGATTATCGGGATTGTCGGGATTATCGGGATTATCGGGATTGTCGGGATTATCGGGATTATCGGGAATCACGGGTTTATCGGGACTTACGGGACCTTCCTTGACATAGCCGCACAAAGTACACTTATTGTCGATATAGTTGTGTTCGGACTTTAATCCTATATCAATATCACCGCAGGTCGCAATTCTCCAATGATAGTTTTCATCATAGAGCCATCCGTCCGCATAGACATGTTCATGCTCTTTACAAGCACAAAAGCATGATAAAGAGACCGTCACCATAGAGATCGCCAACCATTTCCGAATTGATTTCCGATTCATGTTCACTTCCTCCTCATGAGAAATTTATCGGCGTTTACTGCTTAAAACTTCACTTTATAATCTACCGAAGAGACCTTTTTTCTTGTTTGAGTCCGTGTCCTCTCGGGAATGATAAAAGGTCAACGGTTGATGCTCTTTTTCATCTCGTCAAGGATCATCTTGATAATGTCGTCGGGCGAAATTTGTTCTGCGACCGCCTCGAAATTGAGTTTAATTCTGTGTCTAAGCACAGGATATGCGAGTTTGTTTATATCATTATAAGAGATATTGTATCTACCGTTATAAAGGGCGAGTACCTTCGCCGTGGAAATGAGCGCCTGACCCGCACGGGGGCTAACGCCAAGGCGCAAGTACTTCTTCGCCGCTTCGCTTGCATATTTACTTGTCGCATGGGTCGCAGAGCAGAGTTGCGTCGTATAATCATATACTTCTTCCGCAACAATGATCTCACTCGCCGTCCTTCTCATTTCAAGAAGTTCTTCGCCCGTACAAGCTCTGTCGGCGACTTCGTCCATCGTCTTTTGTGTCATCTTGATGATTGCTTTCAGCTCGTCGCGTTCGGGATTCGGAACAAGGAGTTTGAACATGAAACGGTCAAGCTGCGCCTCGGGCAGCGGGTAAGTTCCGTCCTGCTCGATGGGGTTCTGCGTCGCAAGGACAAAGAACGGCTCGAGGAGCGGACGGGACACGCCCATGACCGTGACCTTATGCTCCTGCATGGCTTCAAGAAGTGCAGACTGCGTTTTCGGCGTTGCACGGTTGATTTCATCCGCGAGAATGATATTACTGAAAATCGGTCCCTGTTGGAATTGGAAGGACGAATTTCCTTTGTCGTCGGTGACGATGATATTCGTACCCGTCACGTCCGCGGGCATCAAATCGGGCGTAAATTGGATACGGGAAAACGGCAAGTCGAACACCCGCCCGAGCGAGCGAACAAGTCTTGTCTTTCCGACCCCGGGTACACCTTCGAGCAGCACGTTGCCGCCCGCAATCATGGCGATGATCGTTCCTTCCACAACGTCTTGCTGTCCGATGACATCGCGGCGAATCTGTGCAAAGATGTTTTGCATTATTTCGCTGAAATGTTTTATTTTTTGTTCGTCCATAATACCCTCCCGATTTAAGTACAGGAATTATTCTATTCTCTGTACTTACTCAGTATTTATTTTAGCACCATTTTGCCTAATAGTCAATATTTCCGCGAAAAAAAGTGACATAAGCATACTGAAAATGCAGTTATGAAAGTACGGAAGAAAAAGAATTTAATGTATTTTATAACAATGTGAGTACAGAGAATAGAATATTCTCTGTACATTAACAATTTTCCTTTTAGCTCAAAGATCGGGGATAAAACGCCCGATTTTATTTATTAACAATACCTTATAATCGAGCATTGACTGAGCATATCGTTTTAGCGTTATGGCAGGATTCGAATGACCTAAAATATCCGCCAAACTCTTTACATCCATTCCCGCCTCTACTGCTCTCGTCGCAAACGTATGGCGCAGCGAATGAAATCCTCTGTGCCGTATATTTAACTTTTGCAGGAGCTGCCCGAAAGTTCTCTGATAACATCGAATTTGCGCACCGTATTCCGATTTTCCCCTTATTATAAACTCCGTCGGTGAACTCTTTTTCAGCTCTCTCAGTCGCTTTATAAGACCCTTTGCGATTGGGATAACGCGATCTGAACTCCCCGTTTTCGTGGTATCAATTCTCTTGATATAATGTCCGTTTCTCCACTCGTCACGGCACGATTTATTTACATAGATGAGTCCTTTGCTGAAATCTACATCGTCCCAAGTCAATGCTAAAAGCTCCCCGATCCTCATACCCGTATAAAGCGCAAGAATAATACCAAACAGCTTGGGATCATTGCTTTCCCAAATATAATTCTCTATTTTCTTCTGCTCTCTCCATTCAAAAGCGCACACCTTTCTTTCTCGCGTTTTCGCTCTTACAAAGGAAGTCGAAAAATCAGTCTTTACAAGCCCGCAGCGAAAGGCACTTTTGAGGGATTGTTTTAATACTGTTATGATATTGTTGATTGTGTTCGATGCTAACCCCGATTTCAGCTTTTCGCCGCAGAACATTTGAAGATCAACTGCCTCAATCTCCGACAATTCCCTTGAACCAAAGTATGGTAACAGGTGATGTTCCGCGATGATAGAATACTTCTTTTGCGTACTTTCTTTTACCGTCAGCCCAATGATACCGCAAAGCCAACATCTTGTCCATTCGCCGTATTTCATTTTATTTCTCCTTATAATAAATTAGCCCCACACAATATAATAGCTTTGCGTAATATAATAGCCCGCGTAAACGCGGGGTATGTGTATCTGTTTTTCGAAAAAACCTTGACAATAACCGCCTTTATTTGGTAAAATGAATTATTAAAACTTTTTTTACTATAATGGATTTGGGTTCAGCCGAATCAAATTTAAGTCGAGAATGGAAAATGCCCGACAGCATTTCTGCTATCGGACATTTTTGGCTGCTCCTGACAGACTCGAACTGACGACACCGCGGTTAACAGCCGCGTGCTCTACCGACTGAGCTAAGGAGCAATAAAAAGGTGGCAACTACCTATCCTCCCGGGTCGTTAGACCAAGTACTTTGGGCGTAAGAGAGCTTAACTTCTGTGTTCG
>CANQCB010000116.1 GCA_947589145.1 uncultured Clostridia bacterium
AAGGTTCAGCTTATCGCTCCCGTCGCCATGGAAGAACAGCTTCGTTTCGCTATCCGTGAGGGTGGCAGAACGATCGGCTCCGGCGTCGTTTCCAAGATCATTAAGTAATCGAAAAGATATCGATAAAAAATGCGACTGCTTTCGGCAGTCGTATTTTTTATGCGATTTTACAAGAATATGAAAATATTTCAATCGTTATCGAAACGAGACGTTTCGGAATAAATCGTAACTCGAAACCGAGATCCGCGTTTAAGCCGATTCGAAATTTTTTATCTGAGCGTAGCCAAAAAGTCCTTTTGTTCTTGCGTCAGGCGGAAGGAATCGCGGCACTTGGAAATCGCTTTGCGGCGCACCCAATCGGTAACGAACGGCTCGGTAAGGAGTTTGATCCCGCAGTCGTAAAACTTGACGACGACCTCGCAAAGCAGCCAGGCGACGGCCATATCGGTATAAAACATACCTTGCGGCAGCGTGGGGAGTTCGCGGCAGATAACGGGCAGATATCTTTCGTTTACGCACAGTCCGAACATCATCATGACGTAGGCGCGCGCCTCGAATTCCCCGCCGCTTTTGAGATATTCGAATTCGGACAAAAAAGCGCGAACGTCTTTGACCCAGGAGAGGTGATTTACGACCTGATCGACGTGCGCCCAGCAGTCCATGCGGGGGATAAGTCTTTTGAGCCGATCGACGTTTTTTCGATAATCCTTGCCGAGAGACATTCCGCAAAGCAGCACTTCTTCATGGGAATATTCGCGCCGCGCGAAAAAGTCCTCGCCGAATTCGGGGT
Organism: uncultured Clostridia bacterium; assembly: GCA_947589145.1. Taxonomy (GTDB): domain Bacteria; phylum Bacillota; class Clostridia; order Christensenellales; family Pumilibacteraceae; genus Protoclostridium. Next base: position 791 of record CANQCB010000116.1, read on the forward strand.
ATTCCGCGCAAATACGCCGCGCTAATTTACGCAGGTCGGGGGTGCGCACTCCGTAGAAGGGGAGGCGTGTTTTGGTGATCTTGCCGCTGAATTTTCGGTATTCTTCGTCGGCAAGACTTTTCAAAATTTCCGTTACGTCTTGGTATTTCATAACTCAAAATGCGGAGTTTTATATTTTCGGGATATCGATCGGGTCGGAGTTGCCGCTCTCCGTCGGGCGTGCCGAGTATAACCGTGAGACCGCCGAAGCAGACCTCGGCGCGCACAGTGTCTTGGTTTTTATGCGATATACTTATATCGGGTCGGAAACGCCTTTCCGCACTCCAATTCTATAATAAAAGCGGGTAAAAGGCAAGCGAACGGGGCGAAATTACCTTTTACTTCAAAGAGTTGACTTTATATGCGCAAATAGTGTAAAATACATAGCATGAAGATTTTGATCATTGGCGCGGGCAGGGTCGGTTCCGCGATAGCGAAAGGGCTTTCTCGGGAAAAACACGACGTAGTCGTCATCGACCGAAGCGCCGAAGTCGTTAATAAACTCGTAAACGAATCGGACATACTCGGCATAGTGGGCGACGGTTCTCTTGCCGCCGACCTGCGCGAAGGGGGCGCGGAACGCTGCGACCTCGTCATTTCCGTAACGCAGAGCGACCAGACCAATTTGCTTTGTTGCCTTGTCGCGAGGGCGCTCGGAGCGAAACATACCGTTGCGCGAGTTCGCGAACCCGCGTATTCCGAGCAATTCGAGTTTATGCGCGCAAGTCTCGGCATAGATATGCTTGTCAATTCGGACAGAGAGACGGCGGAAGAAATCGCGCGCAACCTTCGATATCCGAACGCCGAACACGTCGAAACATTCGGCGGCGGTCGGGTGGACCTCGTAGCGGCGAGAATCCCCGATAATTTGTCGCCCGACGGGATCAGCCTCATCGATTTGTCAAAACGGTTAAAGAATAAAATTCTCGTTTGCGCCGTCGAAAGAGAGGGACAGGTTATCATTCCCGACGGAAAAACGGTCATATATCCCGACGACGTCGTTTACTTCTCGGGCGACTTCCGCACGGTAAACGCCGTGTTCGACCAAATGGGCGCGGGCGACGTCAGGATCGGCAACATGATAATCGTGGGCGGCAGCCGCATTTGCCAATACCTCTCCAAGCTGCTCATAAACATAGGGATCAAGGTCAAGATCATAGAGCAAGATATGGAGCGTTGCAAACTCCTTGCCACCGAGCTGCCCAAAGCGACGGTCGTTTGCGGCGACGGCGGGGATAAGTCGTTACTGCTCGAAGAGGGGATAGACAGGGCGGATTCCTTTGTGACCCTCACGGGCTCGGACGAACTTAACATATTGCTCTCGCTGTTTGCCAAAGGGCACGGCGTGGACAAAGTAATAACCAAGGTCGGCAGCGGCTCTTTCATGGAGCTCACGGGTCCTCTCGAACTCGGCTCGATCGTCAGCCCCGTCCGCGTCATGAGCGACAAGATAATAAAATACACCCGCTCGTTACAGGCGTCGGACAACGACAGCGTCTGCTCTTTCTACCGCATTGTGGAAGAGAAAGCGGAGGCAATCGAATTCGATCTCGGCAACAACAAAAAGTTTGTCGGCAAGGCGCTCAAAGAGTTGCGCTTCAAAAAGAACGTAATAATCGCCGCGGTGATACGCGGCAGGGAACTCATAGTCCCCGACGGTTCAACCGTCATATTGCCCGAGGACAGGATAATAGTCATCTCTGCGGGATATCAATTTTCTTCCCCCGAGGAGACGCTCCAATAACCGTACGGACCGAGTAAATGAATTTCAGGATAGTAACATACACAATAGGACAGATTTTGAAGGTGTTGGCGGCATTCCTCGTGATACCGCTGATAGTGTCCGTATGCTGCGGAGAGATAGGGGGAGAGTTCGCGCTTCAAGGGCTTCTCGCCTTTATAGTGCCCATTCTGCTCTGCCTCTCCCTCGGGTTCATTCTGACCTGTAAACGCCCCAAAGAGACGACGTATTACGCCAAAGAGGGACTGCTCATAGTCGGGTTCAGTTGGGTGGTTATGTCGCTCATAGGCGCGATACCGTTCAGCATAGGCACTTACGGCAACCCCTACTTTGCCGATCTGACCTACTTCGACTGGCTGTTCGAGTCGGTCTCGGGCTTTACTACCACGGG
>CANQCB010000117.1 GCA_947589145.1 uncultured Clostridia bacterium
TAAAAGATTTGCATCCTCTCCCTCCAAGAGCGAAGCGGAAGAATGGGTAAACGGCCTGAACGGTTGACGAGGTACACTATGGCGATAGATTTTCATGCGCATATCATAACCCCCGAGTACCGATGGGGCTTGAAATCTTTGAATATCGACCCTATTGCCGCCGACGGGTTTGCTCTGCCCGATTGGAGCAAGGAAAAGCACCTCGAATTTATGCGGGAAGCGGGAATCGAGCGAAGTATTCTTTCCTCACCCACGCCCCACATTTGGTGCGACGACGAAAAACTCACCGCTAAAATTCACAGGGAAGTCAACGTTTCTATGGCGGAAGTTTGCAGGAAACATTCCGATAAATTTTCCTTTGTCGCTTCCGTGCCTCTGCCGTACACGTACGCGTCAATCGAAGAATACCGCTTTGCCAAAGAAAAACTCGGCGCGGTCGGGGTAAAGCTCACTACAAACGCGGGCGGAGTCTATCTGGGCGACCCATCACTCGATAACTTTATGGCAGAACTGAACAAAGAAAGCGCGCTTGTCATCATTCACCCGCAACGTGCCGCGGAATATCCCAAAACACCGATCACGGGAACGGTCGCCGCCATCTATGAGTACCCTACCGATACGACGCGGGCTGTTCTGAATATGATGGCGCACAAAGTAATGACGCGCTTTGAAAATATCCGCTTCGTCGTTCCGCACACGGGGTCTTTTCTTCCCTATATGTTGCAACGCTTTACGGGCGTTTCGGGTATTCTTGCCTCAATGGGCATGATGGAGAGCGTGGACGTACAAAAAGAATTTCAGAACCTGTATTTCGACATCGCGGGCGATCCCGAACCCGTTGCGCTCGATATGCTCTTATCGGTGGCGGGCGAAGATAAAATCGTGTACGGAAGCGACTTCCCGCATTCTCCCGCGAAAGTCGTTCTCGCAAAGAAAAAGCATTTGGACGAAAATCCGAAATATCAAAAACTTCTCCTCAAAATCTACGGAGAAAACGAAAAAAATTGTCTTGGGAAATAACCCAAAAAGGGAGCAGACCCTTTACGATAAATTTTAAGGAGATACATATATGAATAAGAAAATTTTAGTGATTTCTTCAAGTTACAGGACGAAGGGCAATTCGGCAAGGCTTGCCGAGGAATTTATGAAAGGTGCGATCGAGGCGGGAAACGAAGTCGAATTTATTTCCCTGCACGACAAAAAGATAGGTTTCTGCCGTGGGTGTCTTGTCTGCCAAAAGACGAAAAAATGTGTCATTTACGACGATGCCGACATGATCCGTGAAAAAATGCTCCATGCGGACGTGCTGGTATTTGCAACGCCCGTTTACTACTATGGCGTAAGCGGGCAGCTGAAAACTCTGCTCGACCGCTCTAATCCGCTCTATACTTCGGACTATCAATTCCGAGAAATTTATTTGCTGTTTGCGGCGGCGGAGGATAGCGAAGAGGCAGAAAAGAGAACGCTTGACGGTTTCGACGGCTGGGTCATTTGCTACGAAAAAGCGCACCTTGCGGGATATGTGTTCTGCGGCGGCGTGAACGACGTGGGCGACATCGAAGGCAATCAAAAGCTCGTAGAAGCATACCAAATGGGGAAATCCATATAAATTTTTACGGGAAAGGTGCAGATCATGAATAAAAAGTTTGTTTTTATTTTGACGGCAATCATGCTTTGTTTGTGTTTTGCTCTCTCCGCTTGCGGGAAAACGGGCGGCGGCAATAACCAAAATACAAACAGCGATAACGGCGGGACAAATAATGACGATATTACATATTACACCGTCACTTTCGATAGTCAGGGCGGGAGCAGCGTGGAAAGCAAGCGTGTTCTCGCGGGAAATCCCGTGCGCGTTCCGTCCTCTCCCTCAAACGGCGAACTCCTGTTTCAAGGGTGGTTTGTTTCCGCAGACGCGAGCGCCGAGGAATGGAACTTTGAAACAAACCGCGTGAACGGCGATATGACGCTTTTTGCGCATTGGGCTGCTGATACGTCCGCACCGACGTCAAGCATTACCTATGAAAAGACAGCGGATAATGCGGGTTATATCGTTACGGGCGCGGGACAGGAAGCGAAGATCGTAATTCCCGAGGAGCATGAGGGGCTTCCCGTCGTCGGAATTGCAGAAAACGCATTCGGCTATGCACAGCATAAATCGGATATTGTTTCCGTGACCATTCCCGACAACGTGACTGAAATAGGCAGGAACGCCTTCCACAATCAAAGCGCGCTCGTGTCGGTAAATATCGGCACGGAAAGCAAACTTCAAAAAATCGGAAACAACGCCTTTTCGGGCAACAGTTCGCTCGAATCTATTTATCTTCCCGAAGGGCTTTCGGAGCTTGGCGACGACGTTTTCAACAACTGCGGCGCACTCAATGCCATTACGGTCGCTGCGGGAAATACCCGCTATTCGGGCGCGGGAAATTGCCTCATCGACATTACAACACATACTCTTCTTCGCGGGAGCAATAAAAGCGTCATTCCCGAAACGGTTGAAAAAATCGACGTGGCGGCGTTCCGCAGGGCGACCATGACAACACTCACCATTCCCAAGTCCGTCACCTTCATCGATAAATACGCAATCTCCGACAGCGCAATTACAAAAGTCGTCTATGAAGGCACTTCCGAAGAGTGGAAGCCGCTTATAAAGGCGTCGTCGAAATATTGGAACATGGGCAAGGACATGGTTGAAGTTGTTTTTTCGAATACGACAAAAACAAATCATATTCTTGTCGCGTACTTCTCGGCGACGGGGACGACAAAAGGTATTGCGGAGAAGATTGCAACCGCAACGAACGGAACGCTTTATGAGATCGTGCCGCAAGTTCCCTATACAGCGGAGGATTTGAAATACTACACCAACTGCCGAGCCGACAGGGAGCAGAACGATCCCGACGCACGCCCCGCAATCAGCGGAAACATCGAGAATATGACGGGTTACGACGTCATTTT
>CANQCB010000118.1 GCA_947589145.1 uncultured Clostridia bacterium
CGTGGCGTTTGTCGCGCTGACTCCGTTGATCACCATACAAATATTGGGTATTTTACATAATCACAATCTCAGAAAAGCGGCGCGTAACTTCACGGTTGCCGAGGACGGTCTGACGGAATACGAGGTGGAATATGCCACAGAAGCAAGTTGAAAAAACCAAACCGCCCAAGCAGGCGGAAAAGATAAAACCGCCCAAGCAACCCGAAAAAGTCAAGCCGCCCAAGCAGATCGAAAAGACCAAGCTGATGATAAGCATAGTCAACCGCGGCGACGACGAGAAGCTTGCCGACGCGTTAAGCGAAGAGACGCGCTTGCTCCATTATTCGTTCCTCGGTAAGGGCACGGCGCGATCGAACATTTTAGACTATTTCGGGCTGACTTCGGTGGAAAAACGCATAGTCGTGACCGTAATTCCCGAGTCAATGGAAAGGCGACTGCTGACGATAGCGGTAGAAACGTTGAAACTCTATCTCGTGGGCAACGGAATAGCGTTCACGATCCCCCTCACTTCGGTATCCGCGCTGATTGCGAATGCCGTCACGTCGGGGATAGTCGGATCGGAGAAACATCAGAAAGGAGAAAAAATGAAGCCGATACAATACGAACTCATAGCTGCGGTATACAATTTGGAATATTCCGACACCGTAATCGAAGCGGCGCGCGGGGCGGGAGCGGTAGGCGGCACGCTCATAAACGCAAGAACGCTTTCGTCAAACGCGGTGGAAGAATTCGTCGGGGCGGGCATAAGTCACGAATCGGAAATTCTGCTCGTGGTGACGGAGCATGAGAGGCGCAACGAAATAATGAGGGCGATACGCGAAGTTGCGGGCTTAAAAACGCAGGGAAAGGCAATAGTGCTGTCTCTGCCCGTAGACGCTCTCGTGGGTATCGGAACGATAAGCGACGAGTACAGACAAAAGGAAGAAGACGTGCAACAATAGACCGCAAAATCATAAAATTCGTAAAAAAAATGAACCGAATAATTCGGTTCATTTTTTGCTTTTGCCGCGTATTGTCAGTCGTCGATTTCCTGCTCCCAATCGTAGATAGTGCCGTCGGCGGTAATCTTGCACTCGCACTCATAGCGCCGTCCGCCGTCGAGGTAATCGAACTCGACTTCAAAGACTTCTTTGCCGCCGCGAAGGTCGTCGTCCTTCTCGACCTTGAAGTTGCCGACTTTGCTCTTGTCGAGGTTCTTTTGCGCGCAAATCTCGTCGAGGAAGGAGTTTGTCGTCGCCGTGTTGGTTATCGGTCTCCACTTGACCGACTTGACTCTGCCGCCGACGGTTACGTCCACTTCGTACTTTTTGGAGTCGTAAACGAACTCGATCTCGAACTCGTCGTCGTCTCTCTCGCAACGGTAGCCGCTGACAAGGCTTTCGTCGGTGACTCCGACTTTATCGAACGCCGCCTGTTTTGCCGCCTGTTCGGTAACCGCCGTGCCGCCCGTCGCGTTTTTGTCGTCCTCGAACACGACCGTGCCGTCTATAGCGTCGACTTCGAACTCGTACTCTCTGCCGTTATATACAACTTCGACTTCATAGACCATCAACCCGTCGTCATAGTCGAGTTTGATCTCTTTGTGGGTGAGATCGGCTTCGGTAACTTCCGCTCCGGCTATCTCGCCGAGTTTTTCGAGGACTTGTGTCATTGCCTCCTGCTTGCCGATATACTTCTTGTCGCTTGCCGCGCCGCCGTTTTGCGTGATACCGTCGTCGGTCGCGGGCAGGTCGTAGTTGGCGAGTATGAGGTTAAGCTCGTTAATAGTGAGGAGCGCGAGCTGATCTACCGAATAAGCGTTATTTTGTTCGAGTATCTTGCAAATAAGCTGCGCCTTTCCGACGGATATGCCGTAGTCGCGGGCGATTTGGCTTGCCTTGTCGTTGGTCTTGATCCATTGCGAAAGCACGGACGCGTCGAGGTCGTTCTCTTTAAGGCGGAGGGTAATCTCGCTCGTAACCGTCTCGACCACCTTGTTATAGAGGTCCTGTTTATCGGAATCGACGCTGACGAGAACGGAGTTGGCTATATCGGACAGATAACCGCCCCTGAGCATAGAGCCTATGACGGCGTTGACGGCGACTTGAAGTTGCGCGCCTTTGAGGTCCATATCGCCGATAATTATCTCTCCGTCCTTGTTCATCGGGGTTACGGATAATACGCGCTCGTCCGAATTGACCCGAAGCTGTATGCTGGGGTTAACGTCGAGGGAGACCGTTGCCGCGACCGAATTACCGGGAATGAACATAACCATGTATAACGCTGCCATCGCAACCAACGCCAGCGCGAGGAAGGCGGTTGCAAGTTTCCAGAACAAGCCGTTGCGTTTAGCCGTTTTGACCGCAACGCCCCGATCTATCGTCTGCCCGTCGCAGGTCGTCTTAACTGAACCGAAGTCGTCGGGCGATACCTTCGTGAAGCTCTCATTCACTTTGTTTTTCACTTCTTTGTCTTTCATTGCCGTTTTCTCCTGTCAGAATATTTTTGAGTTTTTTCAACGCTCTTCGATATTTCGAAAGCACGGTGGGGAGGGGCATGCCGAGGTGCGAAGCTATGTGTCGGTGTTTCATTCCCGCTACCGCATGCAGCACCACGACCGTCCGCTCCTCTTCGGATAACTGCTCCAAACACCCCGTAATCACCAACCTGTCCTCGGGCGACGCTTCGGTATCCGCAAACACATTGGCGAGTACTTCGTCGCTTATCGGCACGTTGCGCGCATATTTCCGAAAGCGGTCGAGCGCAAGGTTTCGCGCGATAGTGAGTATCCAGGACATTGCCTTGCCGTGAGACGAGTAAGTGTGCGCCGATTCATAGACCTTGATGAAACAGTCTTGAAGTATTTCCTGCGCGTCCTCTCGGTTGCGGGTGAGGGAGAGCGCGTAAGCGTATACGGCGGTATGCGTCTTTTTATACAGCGTCTCCAACGCTCGCAGGT
>CANQCB010000119.1 GCA_947589145.1 uncultured Clostridia bacterium
CGACGAGCGGCTCACGGACTGTCCGACGGACGCAAAGCGTCACGGTCATTCTTTCATTTCGTTTGCGAGGGCTTTTATTTGCGCTTTGGTTTCGTCGTTTATCGCCGAGTGGAGAGTCGCTACGCCGACGAAGGTCAGATCCTTGCAACCTTCGAGCATGCCGCGCATGATCTTTGCCGCAACGGGCGCCCAGGAACCGTTTTCGATAAACCCGACTTTGCGATTGCGATAGCCGTGTTCGACGAGGGCGTTGATGAAAGTCTGCATAAAGGGGAATATGTTGCCACAATAAGTGGTGGTGGCAAGGACGAGGCGGTCATATTTGAACGCGTCCTCCATTGCTTCCGCCATATCGCACCGAGCGAGGTCGAACAGCGCGACCTTAACGCCCGCCGCAGTCAATTCCTTTTCGAGCATGCGAACGGCGTCCGCCGTGTGCCCGTAAACCGAAGTAAATGCGATCGTAACGCCCTTCGCTTCGGCTGCGTAGGACGACCAGGTGTTATACAGCCCCAAATAATAGGGCAGGTTTTCCGACAGCACGGGGCCGTGAAGCGGGCAAATGGCTTTGATGGGGAGCGCGGACAACTTTTTAAGTACGGCTTGAACCTGCGCGCCGAATTTTCCGACAATGCCGAAATAATATCTCCGCGCCTCGCAAGCCCAATCGTCGGTTGCCGTCAGCGCGCCGAACCTACCGAATGCGTCGGCGGAGAAGAGAGCGCCCGATTCTTCGTCGAAGCTCATCATGACCTCGGGCCAATGCACCATGGGCGCGGTAAAGAATTTAAGCGTACGTCCGCCGAGATCGAGCACGTCGCCGTCTTTGACCACGACCTGTCGATCGGAAAAATCGGTTCCGAAAAATTCGCCGAGCAAGACGAACGTTTTCGAGTTGCCGACGAGTTTCGCGTCGGGATACTTTTCCGCGAACGCCTTGATTCCCGCGGAGTGATCGGGCTCCATGTGGTGGATTACGAGATAGTCGGGCTTGACTCCCGCTTTTTCCATATTATCCAGCCAAACGGAGACGAATCTTCCGTCCACCGAGTCGGTAACCGCAACCTTTTCGCCTTTGACGACGTAAGAGTTATACGCCATTCCGTCGGGTACGACATATTGTCCCTCGAATAAATCGATATCATAGTCGTTTACGCCAATATTGATAATTTCTTTCATAACAGTCTCCGATATTTTTTGTTTTTTTTCTTTGATAATTATAACACCTTATTCCGCAAAACGCAATAATTTGATAAGCTAAACAGTTGACAGAATACGGCTTTTTCGTTAAAATTAAAATGACCGAAAAGTAAGACCGAAACGGTCTTTTCGGGCGACGAAAAGGAGACCGAAATGGTAAGAAACATAATAAAAAGCAGCCTGTCCGTGAGCGTTGCCGTTATTCTTGTGATCGGCGCCGTCTATCAATGGACTGTCGCCGGATACATTCTGATGACGCTCGCGTTTTTGTGGTTTATTTGCGAAAGTACGCAAGCGTGCATGCGAAACGACTGGGCGTTTACCGTCGCGGCGTGCGGCGCGCTTGCCGTGCTCGGTTTCGGCATAACGTTCCCCATACTTCTCATAGGCTTCGGCGTTGAAGTGAGCGTATGTTTCTTCGTCTTGGCGGCGGAAGCGCTTGCTCTTGCGAACGCATACGTTTGGAGCAGATAAGCAAAATAAAAGGCGCTTCATGCGCCTTTATAATATATTGATATACAGCGAAATTATGCTTTCTTTTTCTTCCTGTTTTTGAGTTGTCGAACGGTATCCGTGCGAGGGGAATAGAGAATAGTCAGAATAACGAGTCCCACCTGCACGATAGCGAATATCAATTCGATAATGCGATAAGGCGTTGCGAACGGCGTGCCGATATCTCCGTACCAAATACCGCCTTGCCAAGACCAGAACATTATGACTACGAGCAGAATAACGACGGAAGAGAAGATCTGCGCAATGACGGAGGCTTTCTTCACGGGAGAAGAGGAATTTTTCGATTTAAGCGCATAATAAGTAGGTAAAGCCAACACGTTGGCAAGGCACGCAAGGTACATGAATATGCAGAGGATGAACGGGAAAACCCAATTTCCGACATAATCCGTGCCGATTTCGTATGCAATACTGTTCGGCGTATCGCCGATCATAAGCAGAATGTAAATTACGCCGATATAGATCGTCATAAGTAAAGCCAATCCCGACGCGGCAATATTTATTTTACCTGTTTTCTTGATTTCCATAACACGAAAAGTATATATAATTTTCCGCCTCTTTGTCAACTGTTTTTTCGATTATGAACAAATAATGGGAGTCGGACGCCCGCGCGCAAGCGGAAACCGACGGAAATCTCCGAATTTGCATATCTTCGATAGATCACGTTACGTTTTCGGAAACAATTTTTCATGAACGAGGTTAAGCAAGTATGTTAAGATTGAGAAATATTACCAAAGATTATACTGTGGCGGGGCAGGCTGTTCCCGCGCTCAAAGGCGTGACCGTCAATTTCCGCGCGAACGAGTTCGTGTCCGTGCTCGGACCGAGCGGCTGCGGAAAGACCACGCTCCTCAATATAATCGGCGGTTTGGATAAGTACTCGGGCGGCGACCTTATCATAGACGGGCGCTCGACCAAGTCTTTCGGCGACCGCGATTGGGACGTATACCGCAACCACCGCATAGGCTTCATATTCCAGAGTTACAACCTCATTCCTCACCAGACCGTGCTCGGCAACGTCGAGCTCGCCCTCACCATTGCGGGAATGAGCAAGGCGGCGCGGCGCGAAAAGGCGGCGGAGGCTCTTCGCCGCGTCGGGCTGGGCGATCAGCTCAACAAGCGACCCAATCAGCTCTCGGGCGGTCAGTG
>CANQCB010000120.1 GCA_947589145.1 uncultured Clostridia bacterium
GACTATGCCGCCCATGCACGCGCCCGTGGCAAGCATGGGTATAAACACTCCGCAGGGCACTCCGCAACCCATATTGGTGACGGAAGCGACGAACTTCAATATGCAAACGACTATAAGCGCGACTATGACGGGAGAGGCAAAGCGCAGCGACACTGCGAAGTCGCCGCCGCCGTGCGTGCCGAGCGCCTCGATGACGTTGTGACCGCCGCCCATGGCGTAGACGGAGATAAGTCCGAACGCGCCCGCGAGCAGGAAGGGAATGAGGAATTTGCCCGTCCCCTTGAAGAAGGTTATTTTGCCGAACAACTTGCGCAGCCCGAGTACGGCGTAATAGAACCCGACGCCGAGCAGACCCGTGACTATCGCCGCAATCACCACTATGCCTATCACCAACCACATGTGCGAGAAAGAAGTTATGGTCGTGAGGTCGAAGGCGGAGAACGTCGAGGTTATTCGGAAAGAGGGATCGGCAAGCCCGAAGAGCGCCCATATCCCGTTGCGAGTGAGCAGTCCCGACACGACGGAGAAAAACGCCGTGAAGAATATCTCGGGTGTGAACTTCTTGTGAGCTTCTTCGAAGGCGAACAAAAAGCCGGTAAGCGGCGCGTTGAAAGCGCAGGCAAGTCCCGACGACGCTCCGCCGGTGATGAGGTAGCGCGTCTTTCTCGCGTCGCGTTTAAGTATCGAGCCGACGCCGTTGCCCGCCGCGCCGCCGATGAGCATGCTCGGACCCTCGCTGCCCGCGCTCATGCCGAGGAATATTGCGGCGAGGGAGAGCGCGAAGGAAGAGCACATTATGCGAAACCACTTAAGCACTATTGCTCCGCGAATAGCCCCTTCCACCTGCGGAATGCCGCTGCCGCGAGCGAGGGGGATAAATTTGAGCACGGTGCCGACGACTATCGCGCCCGCGCCGAGCGCGAGGAGCAAGAGGGGGATAAACCAAGGGTTGGCGAAAACGGCGGCGTACCATTTCTGCGACAGCTCCTCGCCGTAGTGCGCGCACACGTTATAGAGCGCGACGACGCTGCCCGAAAATACGCCCGTAATGATCGCGAGCAATATCAGTTGCAGTTCGTTGTGAATGAGTCGCTTGCGCCACTGTTTGTCCAAAGTAACTCCCATCCGCTCCATTATACATCTTTCGCTTGATTTTGTAAACAATTTCGGCTATAATTAATATACAGACAGCCAACGCAAAGACTGTCAATGCGGCAAAAAGGAGAAAAACAATGGCAAAGTATGATTATTTAATAGTGGGTGCGGGGCTTTTCGGCTCGGTATTCGCGCACGAAGCGAATAAGCGCGGTAAAAAATGTTTGGTAATAGATAAACGCAGCCACACGGCAGGCAATATTTACACCGAGAAAGTCGAGGGCATAAACGTCCACAAATACGGCGCGCATATTTTCCATACTTCGGATAAAAAAATCTGGGATTACGTAAACGATCTTGCCGAGTTCAATAACTACATAAATTGCCCCGTCGCAAAGTATAAAAACGAGCTGTACAACATGCCTTTCAATATGAATACGTTTTCCAAAATGTGGGGAGTGACCACTCCCGCCGAGGCAAAGGCAATGATCGAGAAACAGCGTAAAGAGGCGAACATAACCGAGCCCAAGAACCTCGAAGAGCAGGCGCTTTCGCTCGTCGGCAGGGATATTTACGAAAAGCTCGTCAAAGGTTACACCGAGAAACAGTGGGGCAGACGCGCAACCGAACTCCCCGCGTTTATCATAAAGCGGCTTCCCGTGCGCTTTATTTACGACAACAACTACTTCAACGACCGCTATCAGGGCATACCGATCGGCGGTTATACGCAAATCTGCGACAAACTCCTCGTCGGCTCCGAGGTCAGATTGAACACGGATTATTTTGCGAATAAAAAAGAATTGGATAAAATAGCGAACAGAATACTCTTCACCGGCATGATAGACGAGTTTTACGACTACATATACGGCGAATTGGAATATCGCAGCCTGCGGTTCGAAACGGAAACGTTGAACGAAGAGAACTATCAGGGCAACGCCGTGGTGAATTACACCGAATACGAAGTACCGTATACGCGTATAATCGAGCATAAGCATTTCGAATACGGCGCTCAGCCGAAAACGGTCATAACCCGCGAATATCCCGCCACTTGGAAAAAGGGCGACGAGCCTTATTATGCGGTGAACGACGAAAAAAATAACGCCCTCTATGCGAAATACAAGGCGCTGGCGGATAGCGAAAACAAAATCGTTTTCGGCGGCAGACTCGGTATGTATAAGTACTTCGATATGGACGATACCATCGCCGCGGCGCTGACTTTGGCAGAAACCGAATTAAAGTAATGATATCGAACGCGCTTTGCGGCGCTGACTTTGGCAGAAATCGAATTAAATTGATTATACCCAACGCGCATGGCTGCGGTTGAGAACGTCGCCGCGCGGCAGGTTGCTTAATGCGGTCGGTTGCTTAATAGGCAAATTTCCGTAGGCATTCGTAAATTTTTGCGCCGCCGACCCTATGTTTTACCGTAACCGTTAAATATTATCTCACCGCCTTCGGCTGCTTTACAAAACGACGGATCGTCTTTCGTGTCGGTCGGAGCCGAGCGTTGATCGAGGCGTAAGGATCGGATTATGTTTCGATTTTATATTTTAACATTGTGTTCGGCAAACGCATATCAAACAATTGACAAACTCAATCAAATAAAGTAAAATAATGCTTGCTTGACGAGGCGTAGCGCAGTCCGGTAGCGCGCATGGTTCGGGACCATGAGGTCGCGTGTTCAAATCCCG
>CANQCB010000121.1 GCA_947589145.1 uncultured Clostridia bacterium
GGTCTCCTTGCTTATTACTTGAAGTACTTAACGCCCGACTCGAACAGTTTCATGTCGAAGTTGAACGGTATGTTTTTGTAAAGGTTTGCGCCCGCGCGTTCGGTATGCCCCATTTTGCCGTAAATACGCCCGTCTGCGCTCGTTATGCCCTCTATCGCGTACATCGATCCGTTGGGGTTGAACGGCGAAAGCATGGTCGCGTTGCCGTCGAGATCGCAATATTGGGTGGCGATCTGCCCGTTCTCCGCAAGCGCTTTCAGGTCGCTTTCCGTCGCTACGAATCTGCCCTCGCCGTGGGATACGGCAACGCCGTAAACCTCGCCCGTCCGAGTTGCGGAGAGCCAAGGCGATTTGGTAGACGCGACGCGCACGGTCACTATTTGCGAAACGTGGCGGGCTATGTTGTTAAACGTGAGCGTGGGGCTGGTCGCGTTTTGCGCGGCTATTTTCGCGTCGGGAAGAAGTCCCGTCTTTACAAGCGCCTGAAAACCGTTACAAATACCGAGTATCAAGCCGTCGCGTGCGAGAAGTTCGCGAACGGCGTCGGCGATCTTGGGATTGCGGAAGGTCGTCGCGATGAACTTGCCCGAGCCGTCGGGTTCGTCGCCGCCCGAGAAACCGCCCGGAAACATGAGTATTTGCGCCGAACGCATACGGTTGACTATTTCATCGACGCTTTCGTCGATCTCCGCCGCCGTCCTGTTCTTTATTACGAAGGTATCCGTTTTGCCGCCTGCCTTTTCAAAAGCGCGCGCCGTATCGTATTCGCAGTTAGTGCCCGGGAATACGGGCATGAACACCTTCGGTTTCGCCGTCTTATTGTTGCAAACCGTTATGTTCTTTTCGGCGTAGGACAGTTGCGGCGCTTCGCCCTTTGCGGGAGCGGTGGTGCGATATACCTTTTCGAGAGTGCGCGTATATGCGTCCGAATAATCGGACAGTTTTACTTTTTTGGATACGCTCAGATACTCGCCTTTGTCGTCGAATCTTATTTTCGCGTCCGTCGTTACTCCGCCGTGCTCGGTGGAAAAACCGAAAAGCGAGCAGTCGAAATCGGCAAACGCCTCGGGTTTTTCCGTCGTTATCAGCAGGTCGCCCAAACTGTTCGTAAACGCGCCCCTGTCGAGCACGTTGAAGAAAAATCCCACGCCTTCTCCGAGGCAGGACTTTATCACAGCCGCCGCAGCGCCGCCCTCTTCCACGACCTGACAGAACTTGACCTCTCCGCTTTGTATTTCGCCGTGCAGAGTCTCCATAAGGCGTTTGGCGTAATCGAAGTCGGGCATGCCGCTTTCCGTGCGTTTCATTTTTATTCGGTATACGCACTTCCCCGCCGTCAGTACGTTGGTTATCAACGAGCGTGCGTCGGCGGGGGCGAGCGCGAACGAAATCAATGTCGGCGGCACGTCGAGATTTTCAAACGATCCGCTCATGGAGTCCTTACCGCCTATCGCGCCGAGGCCGAGCTGCATTTGCGCGTAGAATGCGCCGAGGAGCGCCGCCGTCGGCTTGCCCCAACGCTTGGGGTCGCCGCCCAATTTTTCGAAAAATTCCTGCAACGTAAGGCGCACGTCTTTATAATCCGCGCCCGTCGCCGCTACTTTCATTACGCTCATAAGCACGGAGTATGCCGCGCCCACGAAACAGTTCTGGCTGAGCAAATTCGGATAGCAAGCGTATGCGGAAACCGTCGCCGTCGAGGTATTCGCCACGGGGAGCAACGCCGCCATTGCCACCGACGGGGTCATCTGATACTTGCCGCCGAACGGCATGTATATCGTGCCCGCGCCTATCGTGGAGTCGAACATTTCCGCGAGCCCTTTATGCGAGCAGACGTTTTGGTCGGCGAGCGTCGTTTTCAAAGCGCGCGTCCAATCTTTTTTCTCCACAGCCGCGCCGTCTTTGACTTCGTCGAAATAAGCGGGCGCGGTCTCGTCTATTTCCACCGTGTGTTCCTGCGTTGCGCCGTTGGTGTCGAGGAAAGCGCGGGAAAGATCCACTACCTTTCTGCCGCCGTGAAACATTCTCATTCTGCCGAGGTCGGTGACTTTTGCAAGCGGCGTTGCGAGTAAGTTTTCCTCCACGCAGAGTTTTTGCATTTTTTCCACGTCCTTTGCCCGAACGACGACCGCCATTCTCTCCTGAGATTCTGATATGGCAAGCTCGGTGGACGTAAGACCTTGATATTTTTTGGGAACGGCGTCGAGGTCGATATCGAGTCCGGGCGCAAGTTCGCCGACCGCAACCGATACGCCGCCCGCGCCGAAGTCGTTGCAACGCTTGATGAGCCGCGTTACTTCTTTATTTCTGAAAAGTCTTTGTATTTTTCTTTCGGTGAGAGGGTTGCCTTTCTGCACTTCCGCGCCGCAGGTGTCGAGGCTCTCCACGGTGTGCGCCTTGGAAGATCCCGTCGCGCCGCCGCAACCGTCTCTGCCGGTTTCTCCGCCTATGAGCAGTATCACGTCGCCTGCGGTCGGTACTTCTCTCACGACGTTTTCCGCGGGAGCCGCGCCTACCACAAAGCCCGTTTCCAATCTCTTGGCAACGTAACCGCTGTGGTGGAGTTCGTGTACCTGACCCGTCGCAAGCCCTATCTGGTTGCCGTATGACGAGAAACCTGCCGCCGCCGTCGTTGATATGGTGCGTTGCGGAAGTTTGCCTTTGAGCGTCATTTTATGAGGCGCGGTTATGTCCCCCGCACCCGTAACGCGCATCGATTGATATACGTATACGCGGCCGGACAGCGGATCGCGGATCGCG
>CANQCB010000122.1 GCA_947589145.1 uncultured Clostridia bacterium
CGCCGTCGAAGGACAGCACTTTGTCATAGTTGAAGTCTACGTCCTTGATCCTTTGCGTGCCGAGCGCGAAGAACATTACCGCGCCGACGCCTATGCTCTCCGCCGTCTCTTCCTTATCCGCAAGGTCGGGGTTCTTCTCCTCGATTATCTTGCGCGCCTTATTCACCGTGTTTTCGATTACGTCGGCAAGGAATACGACGTGCCCGTGCCTCGTCGAAAGCGGCTGACCTTCGTACGAGACCATGCCGAACTGCACGTGTACGAGGTCTTTTGCCCACTCTCTGCCCATAAGTTCCAGCACCTTGAACACCTGTTTGAAGTGCAGGTTCTGCTGCGTAGCGACGACGTAAAGGCACTTATCGAAATGATAAGTCCTCGCTCTGTAATCGGCTGCGGCAAGGTCGCGCGTGGCGTAAAGGGACGCGCCGTCGCTCCTCGTGATCAGGCAGGGCGGCATATCGTACTCGTCAAGCCTGACTATCTTTGCGCCGTCGCTTATCTCGGTCAGACCCTTGCTGTCCAGCTCGTCCACGATCGGCTGCATTTTATCGTTATAGAACGCCTCGCCGTTGTAACTGTCGAAAGTGATACCCAGCCTGTCGTAAACTTTATTTACCTCTTCGAGCGTGGTTTTCTTGAAGAGTTCGTAGGTCGCGACCGCTTCGGGATCGCCTTGTTCTATCTTGAGGAACTCCGTTCTGCCGCGCTCGGCAAGCGCCGCGTTATGCTCGCTTTCCTCGGTGAACCGCACATAAAGGCTCAGCATATCGTTCAGCGTGAGCTTTTTCGTCTTGTCCCCCCATTCGTTATATGCCGCGAGCAGTTTGCCGAACTGCGTACCCCAATCGCCGAGATGGTTTATTCCCACAACGTTGTAACCCAAGTATTTATAAATTCGATATAACGAGCCGCCTATCGCGGTGCTCATTAAGTGCCCGATATGGAAGGGCTTCGCTATATTGATCGACGAGAAGTCCAGACATATCGTCCCCTTGTTTTCCCCTCTTGCCCTGTTCAAAACGGCGTCTCGCTCTTCCATTATGTCCCTAACGCACGCCGCGCGGTCAAGATAAAAATTCAAATATCCCCCGACGATTTCCGTTCGACTTATAAGCGCGTCCGCCGCCATATTATCCGCAAATTCTTTCGCAATGATCTGCGGCGCTTTATGCATTTCTTTTGCATACTTAAAACAGGGCAACGCATAATCGCCATGCCATTCCGCCGCCGTAACAATGTCACTCTCCGTTACCGCCGCATTGTTCATTAATCTTGCTATATATTGTTTGTAGTTCATTTGCTTGTAAGTGTTTGCGGGGGAAACCCCCTTTGTGTACAAAGGTGGTTTCCCCCGCTCCCCCTTCCCCTAAAAACTAAAAATCTTTTTTATATAATTCTTGTCGTGTTGCTTAACGTTTTCAAAGAACAAACTTGACATGTTACTTAAAATTTATCCTCTTTTTAGCCGGGTATAACGGAAGTCACAGAGTGCCGTTCAGGGCTTTTTCCTTGCGCACCGCTAACGCTCGCCACGGGCGTGCGCTACGGTGAGACGCATCTGCACGCATCTTTTCGGATATCTGTCACGGAATTTCCCTCGCCACCGTGAGGTAGGCTTCGGGGTCGTTTGCTCCGCAATACAAATTCCGTGACACCTATCTCGAAAATCTACGCACATCTGCTGCTTTGTTCGACACTCCAACTTTGTGTTCTTTCAAGGTTTTTATTAAATTTAATCTTCTTGCAAGTCGGAGATAATGGACGGCGGAGAGTGGTGCTCAGGGGCGCGAAAATCAAGGCTTCGCGAGGGCGCATACTTAAAACGTATGTAACCGAGCAGAAGCCGCGATTTCTCGTCGTCCATCAGCGCCGCTATACGCCGTCCTAAACGTTAAAGCGGAAAAGTATAACATCGCCGTCGCGGACTACATACTCCTTCCCCTCCGACCTCACAAGCCCCTTTTCCTTGGCTTGCGTAAAGCCGCCCTCGCGGACGAGGTCGTCGTAGTTGACGATTTCGGCGCGAATGAAGCCCTTTTCGAAGTCGGTGTGGATCTTGCCCGCCGCTTGGGGGGCTTTGGTGCCCTTTTGTATAGTCCAAGCGCGGACTTCCTTTTCGCCCGCGGTGAGATAGGATATCAGCCCGAGGAGTTCGTAGCACTTGGCTATCATGCGGTCCAAACCGCTTGCGCCCAAGCCCAGACCTTCTATATAGTCGCGGCGTTCTTCTTTGGGCAGAGAGGCGATCTCCGCTTCAACGCCCGCGCTTATTTCGATAAACTCGGCGTTCTCCGTCTTGGCAAAGTCCTCGACTTGCTTGGAGAGTTCGTTAGGCTTGCCTATGTCCTTCTCGTCTATGTTGGCGCAATATATCACGGGCTTGGACGTGAGCAGGAAGAACGAATCCATTATCGCCTTCTCGTCCTCGGTCAGCGAAAGAGTGCGGGCTGACTTACCGCTTTCGAGGCAGGCATTGACCTTTTTAAGCAGTTCGAATTCCTCGGCGTATTTCTTCTCGCCCGTGCGGACGAGGTGCTCGGCTTTGGAAAGGCGTTTCTGCACCGTTTCGAGGTCTGCCAAAATCAGTTCGAGGTTAATGGTATCTATGTCGCGCTTCGGATCTACGCTGCCGTCCACGTGGATAATGTCGGGGTTTTTGAAGCACCGCACGACGTGGACTATCGCGTCGACTTCGCGTATGTGCGAGAGGAACTTGTTACCCAGCCCTTCGCCGCGGCTCGCGC
>CANQCB010000123.1 GCA_947589145.1 uncultured Clostridia bacterium
AGGGAAAGCATTGCCGTGTAGTCGATATCCGATTCGAACTCGATAGTCACGGTGCGCGGGTCGTTGGTAAGTCCGCCCACTTGCGCTTTACCCGAAGCGTTGACTTTATTGCTCTCGACGCTCAATCCATCGCTTATGGTTGCGTTCTCCGCCTCGAACAGGAATGCGCCGTCGGT
This sequence comes from uncultured Clostridia bacterium, assembly GCA_947589145.1. Lineage (GTDB taxonomy): Bacteria > Bacillota > Clostridia > Christensenellales > Pumilibacteraceae > Protoclostridium. The sequence continues at coordinate 177 of CANQCB010000123.1, forward strand.
GAGATTGAAGTTGGTCTCATAGCCGTTGACGCGCTGTACGTAGTCGCCGTATACGCTGTTCCATTTGAGAGGAGGCGTTTCGAAGCCCTCTGTGCTGATGTCATCGACCTTGCCGAAGAGGGAGATATAGTCCACGCAGAAAGGCGTGCTCGAAGTGCCGTCTTTCATGAGCGGGTGCACAGTAACGCCTATTCTGTTAATTCCCTTGCGGACCTTTATCTCGCCCACGCGGTTGAGTACGTATGCGTCCTCTTCCCAATTGCCCGGATCGAGAGTTACATTGGAGCAATCGACTTTGGTGAGGTAATTTTGAGTGATCTCCAACCAATTATCCGCCGTCGCCGTCTTGTCGAAGTTGGGATCTCCCGTAAGTCTTAATGATACAAGCGCGGTGTACGCTACGTCGGAAGTGAATGTGAATGAGAAGGTGCGCTCGTTAGCGCCGAAGCCGGAGATCTGCTTACCGCCCGACGCATTGGGTTTGTTCTGATCCTCGATCTCAACGCCGCTACCCAACTTCATCTTCTCGGCTTCGTACATGAACGGACCGTCTTCGGGGTTGAAGTTGGCGGTGAAGCCGTCAATCATATCTGCGGCGGTATAGTCGCCGTAGACCTCTTCCCACTGCGAAGCGGGAACGGAAGTCTCCACCGCCGTAGCTTCGGGAAGTCCCGTTACTCCGCTCTTGACGGGAAGCAATGCTATGTAGTCGATATTGAATGCGTGAGCGTCGTCGTTCTGTCTGACCTTGGTCTCGATGTCGATGACGTTTCTGCCCGCTGCGAGAGGAAGTTCGCAAATGGTGTTCTCGTTGGGCTTGTTAAGCCAACCGTTGCTGCCCGCAAACGTCGTCTCGGAGTTGGAGAAAGTCTGGTTTCTGCCCGCAAGAGTGATAGTCATAAGGTCGTCGGGCTTGTTGGTGGAAAGGAATCTCTCGTTGCTATCCGTGGAGGACGCCGTTTTCATAAGTACGGTGCAAGCCTCGCTCGCGAATACCGTAAAGCTGAGATGAGAACTTACGGCTCCTTCCGAACCTGTGTTGAATGCGTTGACATACTTCCCGCCCGAAGCGTTCGGGTTCTCGGTGCTGACTTGACCGTTACCGACTATTTTGCCGTATTCGGCTTCGTACATATATGCGCCGTATGCAGGGTTGAATACGTCGATGTAGTCGCCCTGTATGTATTCACCGACTTCGTATGTTCCGTAAGTCTCTTCCCACTCGGAAGAAGGCGTGGGCACGAAGGGTTCTTCTTCGGGTACGCCCGTAACTTCGTCGGGCTGAGGACGGAGGGTAATATAGTCGAGGTTGAAGCCGCCGAAAGAGGTGATGGTTATGGTGTTCTCACCCGTTTGCAGCTCGACCTCGCCGATGTCGTGAGGCTTGAAGTCCGTCCAGCTCGCTCCCGAGACGGTTATGCGACCGAGGCTCATCGTCTTGCTTTCCCCGTCCGGTCCGCTGTATGTTATATAGAACATATCCGCCGCAAGACGCCCCGCGTCTACCGCCAGACACATGCCGAGGAGTGCGGTACAATCCGCGTCGGCATATACCGTAAAGGTTATCGTCGAATCGCTTGTGTATCCGAGGTTCTTACCGCCCGACGCCGCGGAGTTTTCCTCGGGGCGGCACTGCCCGGTAAGGGTCGCGCTCTCCGCCTCTATCATGTGGGTGCCGTAAGTGTGGTTGTAAGACTGAGTGAGAGTTGCGTCGATAAAGGTATCTTTATCCCCGATCTCGCCGTACTTTTCCGTCCAGTCCACGTCCGGCTCGTCGTTGTCGCCGCCTTCCCAATCGTCGAAGAAATCCTTGAAGAAATCTTCGAGACTGCCGTATGTGTCGTCGGGATCCTCCGGCGGCTTTTCTCCGCACGCTACAAGGGAGAATGCGAATATGCACGCCAAGAGGAGAGCGAAAGCAGCGACAAATATCTTTTTCCAAGTTTTAGTCTTCATTATTTCCCTCCTTACCGTCTGCGTCTGTCCCGCCTACGGATTTTTTCTTTTTACCGATAACGAACAGTTTGAGAGGTATGAACGCAAGACAACCGAGTATCACGACCCCGACGGCGATATCTATCCACATCATAATGTAGTAATACTTCGGCGTGCCGACATTGACCGTCGTGGTGCTGTCATATCCGTTCATGGCGTTGCTGTTCGCGGTGGCGTAGAGCACGTGGTGAAGCGCTCTTCTCATGTAAGTGTGTGCCTGTGCCCCAGTCGTCGTTATGGGCTTGTCGTTGTTGACGTTAAGCGCCGCGTCGCCGCCTGCCGCAAGCATCTGGTCTATGTTTTCATAGACGCCGTCGAGATAGTCGGTGAGCACGAAGCCGTTGAAGCCCCATTCTTCGCGGAGAAGTCCTGTGATAAGGTTGTAGTTACCGCCCGCCCAGACGGTACCGATACGGTTATACGAGGTCATAACCGCGCCCGCCTTACCTTCCTTTATGGAAGCCTCGAAGGGTTTGAAATAGATCTCGCGCGCCGCCTGTTCTCTCGTCCAGGTGACGTTGTCCGTCATACGGTTGCGGTCCTGCTCGTTCATGGC
>CANQCB010000124.1 GCA_947589145.1 uncultured Clostridia bacterium
CTTTGGCAAGAAGTTCGTGCTTTATATATTGAAAAGAAAAATCATAACCTTGCAGGCAAAAAATCGCGTGCTTTATTCGCCGAAACAATAAACGAAGTTTATCAGCAAAACTTTAAGTAAGCAACAATGGAAGCGACACGCAAATCTGCTTTTCGTATCTTAACAGTTCAAATTCGAATCCCTCAGCCTCCGCCAGAAAGTATGAGCGTGAAACCGTCACCTCATACTTTTTTGTATAACGCAAAAAGTCGGGAGTTGTTACTCCCGACTTTTCGGTTGCCAAACTAAATTTTCTTATTTCGCTTGTCCGGTTGAATATTCTCGTTCCTGTTATCCGGTTAAATATACTTATCACGATTATCCGACTAAATATCCTTATCCCGGTTTTTCGATTAAATATTCTTACGCCGCTTGTCCGATTGAATATTCTTATCCCGCTTGATTACTCTTGCGCCCGACGCGCTTTATGCGGGGTTGTCTTTTGCGGGTTTATCCTTGACGACCTCCGCCATGCTGGTGAGCAGTCCGGCAACATCCTGTATCTCGCTCGGCACGATGATCTTGGTCGCCTTGCCGTCCGCGAGTGTTTTGAGCGCCTCGAAGCCCTGCAACGTGATATACGCGGCGTTGGGGTTGGCGCTGTTGATGAGGTCAATCGCCTTACTTTCACCCTCTGCCCTCGCGATAGTCGCCGCTTTATCCGCCTCTGCCTGCAAGATCTTGGCGGCCTTATCCGCCTCCGCGCGAAGTATCTGCGCCTGTTTCTCGCCCTCTGCAACGAGGATATTCGACTTCTTTTCGCCCTCTGCTTTAAGTATCTGCTCGCGGCGTTCACGTTCTGCGCGCATCTGCTTCTCCATCGCGTCTTGTATGTCGCGCGGCGGGAGTATGTTTTTAAGCTCGACGCGGTTGATCTTTATGCCCCAAGGGTCCGTCGCCTCGTCGAGGATCATGCGCATTTTAGAGTTTACCGTATCGCGCGAAGTAAGCGTTTCGTCGAGTTCCAGCTCGCCCACGATGTTACGCAACGTCGTCGCCGTAAGGTTCTCGATTGCACGAATAGGGCTATCTACGCCGTACGCAAACAATTTCGGGTCGGTTACCTGAAAATATACGACGGTATCGATCTGCATTGTGACGTTATCCTTGGTGATAACGGGCTGCGGCTTGAAGTCCGCGACAATCTCTTTGAGCGAAATAGGCTTGCTGCAACGGTCGAAGAAAGGGATAACCATATGTATGCCCGTCTCCAAAGTCTTGCGGTACTTACCTAACCGCTCCACGATTACGGCAGTCGCCTGCCGCACAATTCTTATCGAAACAAATATGAACACAAGTATGACTGCGCCGATTATTCCGAATACTATTCCGAAAACCATGATTTTTTACCTCCCCGTGTATTTATCGATCGCCGGTCGGTGATCGGTTATTGATTGTTGGTTTGCGACTTATGCCCGATTGCGCGCTTTTGCAACCGTTTGTGCGCCGGCAGGCGTTTTGACGTAAGCGGCGCGGTAATTGACGCGCGGGTTGCGGGTTCAGCCGCTTAAACGACAGCTCATGCCGCCCGAAGAAGCGGGCGATGGACTTAAACGATATACAAAGCGATCAAGCCGCGTCGGCGTCGGCAACTTTGACGATAAGTTTGTTGCCGTCGACCTTGACTACTTCGACGATTTCGCCCTCTTCGACCGTTTTGCGCTCCTCGGCTATCGCGCTCCAGACCACGTCGTTGACCTTGACGCTGCCGACCGTCTCGAAGTCCGTTCTCGAGAGCATTCTGTACTTTTTACCTATAAGCGCGTCGGTGTTCGTGCGCAGATCGGCGCCTTTAAGGAAAAACTTTTTCGCGAGCGGCCGAAGCGCTAACATAAGCGCAGCGGACACGACTATGAAGATGATGACCTGTATCCACCACGCGACCGCATTCGTCGCCGCCAAGATGAAAGGCACGACCGCACCGAGGGTAAACCATATCGATACGATTTCTTGCGTAATAAGCTCGAGTACCGTGGTCGCGGCCAGCACTCCCAGCCATACCCAAAACATGTAGCTCATTCCTCGCCTCCATTCCGAAGCGCTCGCCCATGTCGCCGCGCTCCGCCGTAATCGCATATTTGTGCAGGGGTTAGTCCCCTCCAATGCCTAAATATACGAATCATTACCATGGATTATAACACCTTCTTTCTTCCCTGTCAAGCCCCGTATGGGAGTATAGCGTGCGGTGCAATGCGCACAGACGCAACGTACGGCCTGACTTCGCATCATACGCGGCGCGTTAATATGTCTTATTACGAAAGTTTGACTCGCCCCCAAGCGCGTTTTATTGTGCAGACTTAAATTATTGTGTGGGGTAAGCCGGGGAAGGTTTATTTTGTAATAAGGTTTATATCTTAATACATTCGCAAAAATTGCCCGTTTTCGCCCGTTCTGAGGCAGTTTCCCTTTGCCCGTCCGTTCTCTTGCAAAAAGTTCCCTCTATATATCCGTTGACAAAAACAGCCCGAAATCGGGGGTATTAACAAAAAATTTTTCTTTCGCCAAAAGTCCCTCCATATATCCGTTGACAAAATAAGGGCAAAATCGGACCTATTCCGAAAATTTTTTCGTCGGTATAATCGCCATTATGAGAAGATCGGG
>CANQCB010000125.1 GCA_947589145.1 uncultured Clostridia bacterium
GTAGCTCGTACCGCTGTATCCGTCGTCTATGAAAAACTTCGGATTAGGAAAATGCTGGGATTTACAATAGCTGAGCAATATCTGCTTTTGATTGGCGATCGACCCGCTCTCCCCCTCCAGCGCATCCTCTTGGGATAATCGGCAGTACAGTGCCGTAATTTTGTTGGTTGCCATAATTTTCTCCTTATCTTCGGCAACCGTCAGCGTTGAATTTAGCATATTTATCATACCACATCTCCTTTCAAAATTCAATACTTTAAAGTGATAATTTTGTATCATTCTCGATAATTCTTTCAAGTTTTTTGTGCAGCAGTTCATAGCCCACGAACTCTGCGACAACGGTATATTCCGTCCCTCCGATTGTCTGCTTTGTCGTGATGCTCGGAATCCAATATGCGGACGGATTTTGCACAATTATGTGACCTTCCTCGTCGAATCTGATGTTGCGACTGCTCTTGATGATTTCGGGTTTCACTCCGTTTTTGTTAAAGTTCATAAGTATCTCTCCTTTTTTCTTTACTGTTTTCTCTTGATTGACTGTTTGCCTGTTCGATTTTATATTTGATTTGCCATAGCTTTTTGACGTCCTCACGCACCGCCGAAAATTGCTTTTGAATATCTTCAAAATCTTTCTGCGCTTGCAATTTCTCATTTCTCCACACGCTGATCGGCAGCTTGCCGTCCTTGAAGTACGGACGAAGTTTACGTTCTGCCATATGATAAAGCCGCAGGGCATTTTCGTTTTCAGCTTGGAATTTTTCGCGCTTCGACTTCCATTTTATCTTGGATAACTCGTCAGCAATAGGCTTATTCTCGGCATAGTGCTGCGCCCAAATAAGCAAATTATCTATCTCTTTCAGACGTGCGGATTTCTTGTTTGACCGTGCCTTGAAACCGTCAACTTGTACTCCCAATTCTGTAATCTTGTCCTGCAAATCTTCAAAAGTTTCGATTCCATTCGCTTTCAGAAAATTGATGTCATCGGTCAATTCTTTAAGATTCTTGACTTTGGCAGTCTGACTGTATGCGCCAGTATTTCGTATAGAGTTATAGACATTGAGCGATTGAATCAGGCTTGACTGGTTATTATCTTTGATCCAATTTTCAAGTGCGTGGACTTTCTTTTCTACTGCAAGAATCATCTTATTGGTCGCTTTGATCCACCTGTTCAAACTGCCTTTCTCAGTAGCAATTCCGCGCCTCTCCATTGCCCTGACTGTCGGACCTTCGTGGACGGTCGGAAGCAGTTCAACGCCCTGCCGTTCATAACTTCGGTGGTCGATACGCTCATCAAGTCCCTTTTCCTCAAACTTTGAATTGCAAAGGTCGCACCATGCTTTTCGCCAATGCTCTAACATTTCGGGACTGCCCCAGTCTGTCGTGGGTACAGCATTGAAAACAATATCTCCCGACTTGTCGCGCAAACGGTTGCCGCGTTCGTCAAGAACATATTCTCGCTTTTGTTTTGCTCCCAACTGCCCGTTTTCGTCGAGCGGTCGCATCGGGCAGAGAACGTGAAAATGCGGATTCTGTATACCGTCCTTTTTGTCGGGCAGGTGGACGGCAAAGTTGCAAATCATACCTCGCGATACGAAATTTTCTAACAAAAATTGCCTTGCGAGCACGATATTTTCCTCAATGGAAAACTCATTTTGCAAGGCGATGTCAAAACTATATGCAAGCTGAGCTTTGGGGTGTGGCTCGGCTTTTTCGACTGCATTCCATAATGCTTGGCGGTTGGAGTATTCAGGCGGGGCGTGTGAGGGTAAGAGTATTTCGGTATGGATGATTCCTCGCTTGCGGGTGTAGTCGCTGACCTCACCGTAATAGTCGCTGAACAGCTTTTCACCCGACCTATATGCCACGCAAGCTACTGCTGATTGACCTTTACTACGCTTAATCTGGGTGACGTGGAAATGGTAAACTGCCATTAGTTCACCTCCTTTGCAATCAGGTTTTTCACTTCGGGGAGCGCAAAGATTTTCTCGGCAAGTTCATAAAACTCAACCTCGCCCAAATCTTTGACCGATGGCGCAATGTTTTCAACAGCCGCTCCGCGGGTGATTAGGCGATGAGCGCGCTTTTGGCGTTCACCGTTTTCATAATAAGTTTTGCGGTTTTTGAGCCGAACAAGGTTGTGAGTTTCCTGCTCAAGCTCGGCTTCAATTTCTTTGATTTTGGCCTCGATTTCGTTTATATTTCCTCCTTTTGACATAAAAATACCGCCTGTGTGACAGACGGTTTTTAACTATTGGGATAGCCCGTTAGGGCGCAAGGGACTGCTGTCGCTATCGCGATGCCGCCCCTTGAACGGAGCTTGCGACGAAAATGCCCTGACTTTCGCAAGTCAGGGCAAGCGTCTCGGCTACCGCCTCGGTCGGTGCTTCTGCCTACGGCAGAGGTCGCCACCGGCGACCCGCACCGCAGAGCGCACATACCCCCATATGGGGGTATGCGCGCATTTCGTGATTATCAATAACCCTATATTACTATCATTTCGCCTTCTCTGTCTCCCATTCTTTTCTCCAATACTCCGCCTTTTCCGGGTCTTTCGGGATGTCCTCAGAACCCGTCTCGGCTTCGTCCGCAATAGCTTTCAGCGCGCTAAGAAAAGTCGATCTTGACCCTGATTTATATGC
>CANQCB010000126.1 GCA_947589145.1 uncultured Clostridia bacterium
ATAGCCGTGTCAATGGTGTGCAATCGCTTTATCACTTTCCCGTTATATACGGGCGAACAAGCAGGCGAATATTTTACGACCCTGTGGCCTTATGTCCTCGCATTCAACGCGATAAAGTCCGTATCGGTCAGCATAATCACGTTTTTGCTGTACAAACGGCTTTCAATAGCGCTCAAATGGCTATTCAATCCGCATAAAAAGAATAAAACACTTGCAAAAGGAAGCGCGGAAGTGTATAATAATATCGATATGAACACACCGATAAGGACAAAAGGCGCAGAGAATACCGAACAGCTTGCCGCCGACCTCGCGTCAAACTTTGTCGGAGGCGAAGTGGTGCTTCTCACGGGGGATCTCGGAGCGGGCAAGACGGTATTTGCAAAGGGCGTTGCAAAGGCGCTCGGCGTGAAGGGAGAGGTGAAAAGCCCCACGTTCACACTCTGTTGCGAGTATGCGGGAACAACGCTTAACCTCGTGCATATCGACGCTTATCGGATCAAGAACGGAGACGAGGCGGAGGCTTGCGGCATAAACGAAAAATTCGGCGACAAAAACTCGGTGTGCCTGATAGAATGGCCGTCTAAAATAGAGAGCATACTTCCGCAAAAAACGATAAAGGTAAATATCGACCGTATTTCGGACGACGAAAGGGATATAACGATAAATGTTGACGAGCAAACAGCGCGCTAAATTAAAAAGCCTTGCAAGCACTCAGCCTTCGGTATTTCAGATAGGCAAGGGTGAACTTTCGGACAATCTCGTGGCGTCTCTTGGCGATGCTCTCGAAGCGCGGGAACTCATAAAAATTTCCGTACTCCGCACCTGCGATTATGCGGTTGAAGATCTTATGCGCGTGCTCGAAATCAAGTTGCGCGCGGAAGCGGTCTGCTCGATAGGCAAAAAAATAATACTCTACCGTTACAGCCACAAAAAGGATATAAAACACATCGAATTATGAACTACCTTGCGATAGACACAGCTTCGAATATAATGAAAGTACTCGTTTGCAAGGGCGGAGAATACGAGTATTTTCAAAGCAACGAATTTCGCACGGCTTCCGAGCGCCTCATGCCCGAGGTCGACCGATTGCTCAAAAAAAGCGGGCTGAAAATCTCGGACATGGATTTTTTCGCATGCGTGATCGGACCGGGCTCGTTTACGGGCATAAGGATCGGCATGGCGACGATAAAAGCGCTTGCTTACGCCGCGAACAAACCCACCGTTGCCGTCACCGCGCTCGAACTGCTTGCATATAATAGCAAGGGAGCGGAAACGGTGATATCTGTTTGCGATGCGGGAAACGGCATGCGCTACACGGCGGTGTACGACGATAAAATGCGCACGATAATGGAAGCTCGCTGTCTCTCGTCGGACGAATTTTCGGAGTTTATATCCTCCGTCGACGAGCCGCATGAGATAATTGCGGATTCGGTATCGGCAGAGGGTGACGCCGTTACGCCGACGGAATACAAGGCAGCTTTTATAAAAGCGGTGGAAAATAATATGCAAAAGCGCGTGAGCGGAAACGAGCTCGAACCGATTTACATTCGAAAGCCTCAGGCGGAACGCGACCCCACAAAATGATTCGCCGCGCGTTAAAAAAGGATATTTCCGAAATTTCGCGGTTAATGCGCGAGAGTATCGCTCAGCCTTGGAGCGCCGCCGCGCTCGAATATGCGTTGAGTAACGTCGGCAACGATTTTTACGTTTACGACGACGGCGGCATAGTCGGCTTTATATGCGTGGAAAACGTCATCGACGAGGGATGTATTTCCATGATAGTCGTGGACGAAAAGCGGCGCAGGCAGGGCATAGCGAGAGCGCTCGCGGAAAGAGCGCTCGGCGAAAGCAAAATGCTCGGGATATATCTCGAAGTGAATGAGCGGAATGTGCCTGCGATCGCGCTGTACGAAAGCCTCGGCTTTCGAAAAGTCGGCATAAGAAAAAAATATTACGGAGAGGACAGCGCGATAATAATGCGCAAGGAGCGCTCGATCTGAAACTCGATCTCGGACTGACAATCAACGCGGAACTCATCGTCGGCGACGGCACGCCTCTTGTGTTTTTGCACGGTTGGGGCGGCGACGTACGCTCGTTCGGCGGTGCGATAGCGCGCCTCTCGTTCGGCGGCAGAACCTGCGCCGCGATAGATTTTCCGTATTTCGGCGGTTCGGAGCCGCCTCCGCCCGATTGGTCGCTTCGCGATTACACGGTAATTACCGAAAGGGCTATTGACAAACTCGGGCTGACTGATATAATATTGATAGGGCACAGTTTCGGCGGCAGGGTCGCGATCGACATGGCGGCGCGGACGAACAGAGTGAAAAAACTCGTGCTCGTGGACGCCGCGGGACTGCGACCGAAACGCGGACTTCGGCGGAGAATTCGCGATATGCGGTTTAAGCGCGACAAAGCGAAGGGGCGGGATACCCTGAAATATTATTCTCCCGATTACCTTGCGCTTCCCGAAAATATGCGCGGCGTATTTTCCCGAATAGTGTCCGAGGATCTTTCCGACCGTTTGCCTTTGATATCTTGCCCGACGTTGATCGTATGGGGAAGAGAGGACAAAGAAACTCCGCCGTATATGGCGAAAAGACTGCGTAAAGGCATA
>CANQCB010000127.1 GCA_947589145.1 uncultured Clostridia bacterium
TTCCGCTCCATAAGCACCATTAGCTCAGTTGGTAGAGCACCTGACTCTTAATCAGGGTGTCCGGGGTTCGAGCCCCCGATGGTGTACCAAAAGGACGGTTTTTGACCGTCCTTTAATCGTTAAGGGAAGGCTTTCGCGGTGAATTCTTTGGGTTGCTGGCGATTTTCGGCGTTAAGAAATATTCGTAATAATTCCGATATTGTCGAAAAAGTTCTTGCTTTTTGGGATATGAACGGATATAATCGAATTGTAAATAACATACAAGTGCGGAGGGAACAATGAACGAATGGGAAAAGGCGCAAAAGGGATATTTATATAACGCGAATTACGACGACGCGATTGTTCGCGCGCGTACGAAGTGCGCCGATTTATGTTATCGATTCAATTTATGCAAGCCGTCGGATACGGCGGAGCAGGAGCGGATCATCAAATCGTTGTTCGGAAAAATCAAAGGCGCATTCGTTATCACCGCGCCGTTTTATTGCGATTACGGAGTAAATATTTCGATAGGCGAGAATTTTTACACAAACCATAATTGCGTGATACTCGACGGCGCAAGCGTCAAATTCGGCGATAACGTCTTTATCGCGCCGAATTGCGTGTTCTCGACGGCAGGTCACCCGATAGACAAGGATCAAAGAAACGAGGGCTTGGAAATAGCGTTGCCGATTACGATAGGTAATAACGTATGGATAGGCGCGAACGTAACAGTTCTTCCCGGCGTGACCGTAGGCGATAATTGCGTTATCGGCGCGGGAAGCGTCGTAAATAAAGACATTCCGAGTAACGTCGTCGCGGTAGGGAATCCGTGCCGGGTAATGCGACAAATCACGGAGGCAGATAAACAAAAATACCCCGTTTGGCAGGGGAAATAACCCCTCGTATATCCGAACAAGGACAACGGATATTCGGAAGCGTATCTTAAAAACGCGTCGGAAACATTTCCGACGGTTCGAGACAAGCGCGCCGAAACGACTTTTCGAAAAACCGTTAAAACCCTCGGTTTACTCCGAGGGTTTTTTCAATTCGATATTTTCCGAAAAAAAGTAATTGGGTTCGCGATAAACTCGAAAAAGCGACAATTTTTTGCATGATATTCGAAATATTATAAAAATAATTTGCCTTTTGGGCATGGAAATGTTAAAATTCAAATATAATTCCGAGAAGAGACAGCCTTCATGCCCAACACGATAAAGAATAAGTTAGTCGAAAGCTTGAAATCGGTTTTGCCGATAGCGCTCATAGTATTGCTCGTCAGCGTGGCGTTTACGCCGCTCAATGTGGGCATTATTTTATTTTTTATCATAGGCGTGGTCATGCTGATAGCCGGAATGGCGCTTTTCAACATAGGCGCCGACACGGCGATGACTCCGATAGGCAACAGAATAGGCGCTCGCCTCGGCGGATCGAAAAAAATCTGGCTTATCGCGTTTATAAGTTTTGTGCTGGGAGCGTTGATAACGCTTGCTGAGCCCGATCTCTCCATTTTGGCGGACCTCGTATTCTTAAACGATTCGGCGCGGAAATGGCTTCTCATGGGAGTCGTGGGCGTAGGCGTGGGCATTTTTCTTTTGCTCGCCATTCTCCGAATAATCTTTCGGCTGCCTCTCAAAGTCGTACTGATAGTCGGCTATGCGATAGTGTTCGGCTTATGCGCGTTTGTTCCGAAGGGTTTTCTCGCCGTGTCTTTCGACGCCGGCGGAGTCACGACCGGTCCCATGACCGTTCCGTTCATAATGAGCTTCGGCGTCGGCATAGCGTCCGTCCGCGGTAAAAATTCGAGTAACGACGCTTTCGGTCTGATTGCGCTTTCGAGCATAGGCCCGATAATCGCGGTGGAAATTCTCGGCATAGCGGCGCAAATAAACTCCGTAACTTACGTTCCTCCCGAGATATTGAATTCGGTGGCTTCGCCCGATCTGACGACGCAGTTGGTCGCGGCGAATTTCGGCGTGGGATTGGGGGAATATGCGATCGAAGTGTTGATATCGATATCTCCGATTTTGGCATTTTTCCTGCTTTCGCAACTGTTCACGAGAGCGTTTTCCAAAAAGCAGTTCGTCAAAGTTCTGATAGGCTTTTTATATACGTTCTTCGGGCTGACGATATTCCTTTCCGGCGCGAACGTCGGTTTTATGCCGCTCGGTTACAGCATAGGCGAAAAGTTGGCGACTTGGATAAACGGGGGATTTTTGATCCCGATAGCGATGGTGCTCGGCTTTTTCATAGTGCAAGCCGAACCGGCGGTATACATATTGACCAAACAGGTGCGGCGAATGAGCGCGGGCGCGATAAGCGAGCGCGCGATGAAACTCAGCCTGAGTATAGGCGTAAGCGTGGCGCTCGGTCTTGCCATGCTCCGCGTTCTTACGGGCATATCGATTTTGTGGATACTCATTCCGGGCTATTCGATAGCGATAATACTTTCGTTCTTCACTCCGAAAATTTTCACGGGTATAGCGTTCGACTCGGGCGGCGTAACGTCGGGCGCAATGGTAAGCGCGTTCGTTCTGCCCATGGCGATCGGAAGTTGCAAAGAGTTGCAGGGAATGGACAGTATAGGCGAGATGGCGTTCGGGT
>CANQCB010000128.1 GCA_947589145.1 uncultured Clostridia bacterium
GTATGTCGTATTCGTCGCGGAGCAGGTCGTATACTTCGATACCCGCAAGCCCGATATCCCGAGTGTATACCGAAAGTTTGGTTATGTCGAAGTCGTATATACCGCCGCCGTTCACTATCTCTTTGCCGTAAGCGTAATATCCGCCGATTTCGTTTATCTCATTCCTCGCGTACTCCGCCATTTCCGACACTTTCGCAAAGGTCTCGTTTCCGCGAAGCGCAAGGTTGCGTCGGGATATGTCGAGGCTCGCCATGAGAAGGTATGACGCGCTCGTCGTTTGCGTGAGATTGACGATTTGCGATACGTATTCCCAATTTACGTTTTCTCCCGTCAGAAGTATGGAACTTTGCGTGAGACTGCCGCCCGATTTATGCATGGAAACCGCCGCCATATCCGCGCCTGCTTTCATGGCGCAAACGGGCAGGTTTTCGCCGAAATAAAAGTGCGTGCCGTGCGCCTCGTCCGCGAGTACGAGCATTTCGTGTTCGTGCGCCAACTTGACTATGGCGCGAATATCCGAACATATTCCGTAATATGTCGGGTTGTTCACGAGCACCGCGACGGCGCCCGGGTTATCCAATATGGCTTTTTCCACCTCGGACACGCGCATGCCGAGGGATATTCCGAGTTTTTCGTCCACTTCGGGGTTGACGTATACCGGCACCGCGCCGCAAAGTACGAGGGCGTTTATGACGCTCTTATGCACGTTGCGCGGCAATATTATTCTGTCGCCCGCCTTGCACACCGAGAGTATCATGCTTTGAACGGACGACGTCGTGCCCCCTACCATAAAGAAGGCGTGCGCCGCGCCGAAGGCTTCCGCCGCCAACTCTTCCGCTTCTTTTATGACGGATACGGGGTGACAGAGGTTGTCCAGCGGCTTCATGGAATTGACGTCTATGCTCACGCACTTCTCGCCGAGCAGTTCCACGAGTTCGGGATTGCCTCTGCCGCGCTTATGCCCGGGTACGTCAAAAGGAACGACGCGCTTTCTTTTGAGCACTTCTATCGCTTCGAGTATGGGGGCATTCTGTTGTCTTTTCATTTGCACCTCGTAAAAAAATAAGGACAGGTTCGCCTGTCCTTTAATTCTTTTATGTTTGATTTTTGGGCTATATGGTCTTAGCTTATTACATCGTACAACTGATAAATTGAAGTCGGATTCACGGCGAAATCCATAAATATAATTATTTACTTTAACGGCGCACTAGGCGCGGTTAAAAACCACAATGCGGCAGTTGTATGATATTTCTTTCTTCTGCCTGTTTGCTATTCGATAATAACGGATTTACGCTCCTTTGTCAAGCGATTTGCGGAAAATTTCTTTTTTTCGTATATATGCGCATATTTGCATATTGCGGCGGCGCATTACAGTTCGATCGCGCAACCGATTTTCGCATTGACCGAATTGCCGCGACAGGCGGATCGTAACCCATTTCGGAGAAAAAATAACGTCTGCGGAGCAAACGTCATTCTTATTCGGTTTTATACCGTTCGATTGTCGCGTTATTGCGCCGCAATGGCTTTTGCGAGAGGAAGGAGGAGTTCGAAAAGACCCTCCGCTCTGCCCTCGTCAACCGCTTCCGCTATCGAGGGGTCGATGGGCAGGCTTGCGGTCAGAGGAATGCCATATTCTTTCGCGAGGGCTTCGACCCTGCTGTCCCCGAAAATCTTGTGCGTTTTGCCGCAGTCCGGGCACTTGAAATATGACATATTCTCCACGATCGCGGTGAGCGGCACGTTCATCATTTTCGCCATTTTCGCCGCCTTTTCCACTATCATGGACACGAGACTTTGCGGACTCGTCACGAGCACGATACCGTCCACCTTGAAGGATTGGAGCACCGTCAGCGGCACGTCGCCCGTTCCCGGGGGCATATCCACGAACATGTAGTCAACGTCTCCCCACACCACGTCGGAATAAAATTGCTGTGCGCAACCCGTTATCATGGCGCCGCGCCAGACGACCGGATCGGTCTCGTTTTCCATAAGCAGGTTGAGACTCATGACTTTTATGCCCGTCGCCGTCTCCACCGGGAGTATGCCGAGGGGACTGCCGTTCGCGCGCTGTTTAAGCCCGAAAGATTTGGGGATAGAGGGACCCGTTATGTCCGCGTCGAGTACCGCGACGCTCTTGCCGAGTGCGGCTACCGCGGAAGCGAGAACGGACGTGACAAGGCTCTTGCCCACGCCGCCCTTGCCGCTCATCACGGCATAGACCTTTTTGATCTTGTTCATTTCTTTGCGCGCCTGCGCCGCGGGATCGACCTCCGCCGTGCGCTCGCCGCAATTCGAACTGCACGTCGAGCAGTCGTGCGTGCATTCTTCGACAGCCGTTCCGCTCTTTTCTTTTTCAGCCATATCTTTCTCTCCGTTAATGTGCCTACTATTGACTTTCACTTAACTGTAAACAGTTAACAACGCTAAGTTGTTTATGTAAATAATCGATTTGGTACTCCCTGCGGGAATAACTCGCTTCACTCGTTGGCGTTCGGCGCTTCGCGCCTCGGCTGAGTGAACCCTCTGGGTTCGTGTGCCCGTTGGGCACTACCCCATGCGCCGCTTCGCTATGCAGTGGTA
>CANQCB010000129.1 GCA_947589145.1 uncultured Clostridia bacterium
CAAAGGTGGAGTTCGAAGCCATCATGACAGTGGACGGAGATAATGTCGCAGTGGGTAAGGATGTAACTGCCAAGGTTAGCGGCGAGATAGTCAAGCAGGGTAAAAGCAAGAAGATAGTCGTTTTCAAATACAAGGCGAAGAAGAACGAGCGTGTCAAGAACGGACACAGACAAGCATTCACGAAAGTGAAAATCACAAAGATTGCCTGACAGGCACAAAATCAAGGAGATAAATCATGACTATATTTTCATTCAAACCGCTTGTCCTCATGGCTCATAAAAAGGGCGGCGGCTCGACAAAGAACGGCAGAGACAGTAACGCACAGCGCCTCGGCGTAAAGAAATACGGCGGCGAAAACGTTACGGCGGGCAGTATCCTCGTTCGTCAGCGCGGAACGAAGTTCCACCCCGGCACAAACGTAGGTATCGGCAGCGACGACACTCTTTACTCGAAGGTAGACGGCGTCGTAAAATTCGAGCGCTATGACAAGACTCGCAAAAAGGTCAGCGTCATTGCGGCAGAAGCGGAATAAAACAATGAAAACGGCAATCATTCGGTTGTCGTTTTTTCAAAACCAATGACAGAGAAGAAAACGGTAATAAGCGAAGTAGAGTGCTTTTCGCTTGCGGACACCTTGGAATGCGGACAGATTTTCCGCTTCGTGCGCGTCGGCGAAGGCTATTCGATATTTTCCGCCGATAAGCACTGCTACGCACGGCAGTATGGGCGGACCGTGGAAATAACGACGGAAGCGACGGATTATTTCCTGCGCTTTTTCGCGCTCGATAAAGACTGCAAATCGGATTACGAAAAACTGCGCGCATATCCCGAACTTACCGCGGCGGCTGACGCGTCCTGCGGAGTAAGACTCCTTCGCCAGAATCCCTTTGAAATGATAATATCCTTTATCATTTCGGCGAACAACAACATTCCCAGAATAAAGGGGATAATAGAAAGGATATGCGAGAAGTGCGGAGATAAGAAGGAGTGGGGATACGCATTCCCCACGAGGGAACGGCTTGCCGCTTTGACGGCGGAGGACTTTGCCGCGCTCGGCGCAGGTTACCGAGCGCCGTATCTCTATGCCGCGGCTCGCACCGTCACCGACGAATTTATATCGGACGTTACGAATTCGGACACAGTGTCCGCAATGAAAAAACTCCTGACGGTCAAAGGCGTAGGTCCGAAAGTCGCGGACTGTATCATGCTTTTCGGGCTCGGCAGAGGGGATACCTTCCCGGTGGATACCTGGATGGAGCAAGCCCTCGCCACCGACGAGCTCGATACCGTCGCCAAGATCCGCGCTCACTATCTCGCGCGTTACGGCGCTCTCTCCGGACTCGCCCAACAATACATATACCACTACAATAGAAACGTCGTCGGCAAAAACCGCCGAGACCGAGCGCGATAACTTAAATAATAACGGAACATGTTAAAGGCGGGGAAACCCGTCTTTTTACATGGCGACGTTATACGAATTATTCCGTTCTAACGGCGGTTATGAAAAATTGCCTGCGCTAACATAGTCACCCGATTTATATCTCTTGACATTTTTCCGTAATTATCTTATACTTTCGGTATGTTTCGGGCTTACGACAAGGAAGGGGATATTTCGTACGCGCTCGGCGCGTTTCCGACGGTGGAACTCATCAAGAAACGCCCCGAAGATATCGTTGCGATCGCGCTTCATTCCAAGTTTCGCATGACCGACGAGACCGCCTCGATTTTGGACGGCATAAAGGACAAGGTTATCACGAGCGACCGCGACGTCGAGCGCGTTGCGAGAAAGGGCAACACCTTCATGGTCGGCGCGTTCAGGAAGCGATTCCGAGCCTTCGGGAGAGAAACTCACGTCGCCCTCGTGCGCCCCTCCGACGCGGGCAACCTCGGCACGATAATGCGCACCATGCTCGGCTTCGGCATAAGAAACCTTGCCGTTATCGGCGAAGCGGCGGACGTTTACGATCCGCGCACCGTCAGAGCGTCCATGGGCGCGATATTCTCGCTTAACATTGCCCTTTTCGGGGATTGGAACGAGTATGCGGCGGCGCATACCGAGAACAAACTGCTCTTTATGCTGGACGCGCGGAGCAGATCTCTGTCTCCCGAAATTCGGCAGGCCTCGCCTTTTGCCGCGGTGTTCGGCAACGAGGGGGCGGGACTTCCGCCCGAACTTGCGGAGTGCGGCACGCCCGTAATAATCAGGCACAGCAAGGACATAGACTCGCTCAATCTGCCGCAAGCCGTGGCGATAGGGCTTTACGAACTGACCAAACCGTCGTTTGCGAATGGCTGAGAAAAACACGGAAATACAACAATCGGAGATATAAATGAATAATCGCCAGACAATGATCGTCCTCGATTTCGGAGGACAGTACAACCAACTCATAGCGCGCCGCGTGCGCGAGCACAACGTATATTGCGAACTTTTGCCGTATACCACGCCGACGGAGAAACTGCTCGCAAAAGAGCCCATAGGCATAATCTTTACGGGCGGACCGAGCAACACCTTCGACGAGAACGCACCCCGCGTAGGCAAGGACTTG